>JBDONA010000809.1:0-4428 GCA_039831575.1 Fuerstiella sp.
CGGTTGGAAAACCACTGAGATGCACTGGCGCGCCAGCCCCAGGCGGCTTTTTGTCGAAGCATTGGATACGGCCATGCATGAATCACAGGAGGCATCCATGCTGCGCCGATCGCCCCATTACGAAGCGACAGTAAAACATTACCGCGAAGGCGCGACGCAGTTGCCGCATCCGTACTTTGCGCCTATCTCCGCGAATCAAAAGGAAGGCATAGCCGTGGCCGATGTTAATGGAGATGGGTTCGATGATATTTATATCACCATGCGACTCGGTAAAAACATGCTTCTTGTCAATCAGGGGGATGGAACATTCCTTGAACAGGCAGCTTCGTTCAAACTGGATCTCCCAGGCCACACCCCTTGCGCGCTCTTTGCAGACTTCGACAATGACGGCGACCAGGATGTGATATTGGGACGCAGCTTGTTAAAAACGAGCTATCTCGAGAATCGGCAGGGTGTATTCTATCAACACCCAATTCCAAAATTCATGCCGATGGCCGCCCTTTCAATGTCTGCGGCGGATTACAACATGGACGGCCTGCTGGATGTTTACATCTGCACCTACCGGCCAGCCGCTCCGGCCGGAGCAAGTCCGGCGGGAGGCGTCGCGCAGAGCAAGGATGGAGACTTTGACTGGCCGGACGAGTTCTTCGATACCAATCTGGCCAGGGAATATCGGCGGCGGGTGTCAGAACACCGAAAGCGCAAGGGCGGAACAGTTCTCGATCAACTTGGCCCCCCCAATGTTTTGCTGGTCAATCGCGGCGGCGGACGTTTCGAGCCTGCGCCAGAAAACGACACGGTCGGAATCTGGCGCAACTCGATGCAAGCCACCTGGGGCGACTACAACCGGGATGGCCGCCCGGATCTCTACATCGCCAACGACTGGGGTCTCGATGTGCTGTTTCGCAATGATGGATCGGATGGTTTCACGGATGTCACCACTCAGGCGGGTGTCACCGCCTACGGCTATGCCATGGGCGCTTCCTGGGGGGATTACGATAATGATGGCCAGGACGATCTTTACGTCTCAAACATGTATAGCGAGCCAGGCCGTCGCATCACCAAGCAAATCCCGGGACTAGAAAAAATGTTCATTGAATCCGCCGCGGGCAACTGGCTTTACCACCGCGTTGCCGACGGAAAATTTGAGCAGGTTGCCGGCATTATACCGCCCTCCATGACCGTGATGAAGGCCGGTTGGTCGTGGGGCGGATGTTTCGCCGACTTCGACAACGACAGCTTCCTCGATCTCTATGTGCTGAACGGCTACTTTACCGCTCCGAAGGAACATTCCTCGGGACTAGATCTCGAAAGCAATCTATGGCGCACTATGGTGCGCACCGACGAAAACCTCTCTCGCCCCAGCTTCCGATTTTCCCCCGAGTGGAAACGAACCTCCGCGCCTGACAGCGATGGCCCAATGATCGACGCGCGCCTGGCCGGTGTCGATCGACAGGGAGACAAAGTCCTCGTGCATTCCCTTAACGGGAACGAACGCAATCGTTACTTCGCTAATCACGCCGGGCGCTCCTTTTCGGACATTTCGTCGCTGTCCGGATTGGACAACCCGGCAGACAGCCGAGGTTTTGCAATTCTGGACTATGATCGTGACGGCTGGCAGGACATCGCGTTGGTCAACGCCAACCAACCCCTATTCAATCTCTACCACAACGAAATGGGAACAACCGGATTAAGTGGCGGCGTGATCGCCATTCGCTTCGTTGGCGGAAATCGCCAGGCATCTCCCTCCAAAGGATTCGGGTGTCGCGATGGTTACGGCGCCCGGATTGTGGTGGATCTGGGTGATGAGAAGATTACTCGAGAGCATCGCTGCGGCGATGGTTGGTCCACCCAGAATTCGCCAACGATGATGGTGGGCATCGGTTCTCACGCAAATGTCGTCTCACTCTCCGTGAAATGGCCTTCCGGTAGGACGACCACAACGCAAGGTGTTCCGGAAGGAACCTTGCTCACCGTCTACGAGAATCCAGAGGATAGTCCGACAAATGATCCGGTCGAACGTAAGACTTATAGAATAAAGGCAAGCGAGCGGAGGCTGGCGCCCGTCAACCGCGAGGTGTTCCCGATCGCCGCGGTGGACAGTTCCGCCAAGCCCGGTGCCCGCCTTCGTGTTTACACGACATTTTCAACGTCCAACCAGCCGTACAAAGAGAATCTGCCGCGCCTGCAACATGTGCGAGCAGAACTTGGCCCCGAAGGAGTCGATATCATCGCGGTGCCCATTGATGATACAGACGACGACCAGAAACTTTTTGCATATAACAGAGAATATCAGCCCTCAACACGCCTCATCCGAATTGCCGTAAGCCAGCGGGCTGGTGCTGCTGCCGCCTTCACCAAGGTTTTTGGCACTGAACCGCCGCTGCCTTCCTCTGTCATCACGGATAGCTCGGGCCATATTCTCGCGACCCAGCCTGGTGTTCCTGGTGTTTCCGCGTTGAGAAAAATGCTGCGACGGGATCCTTGAAGTGTTGGATCACTGCCCAACCACGCGCAATCGCACATAAAGTTGAGGTTGATCGCGGAGGGGCGGTTTGACACGCCATGCACGCATTGCCCTGCCATCTCCGAGCGGTTCCGTTGAAACCAATTCGAAGTGCAGAGCTCCGTCCTGCCACTCGACAAGGTCCGTTGAAAAGTGGAGTTCGATCTTGACTCCTTCCGCGGCAAGACTGATCGGAACCGTCAAAAGAAGAGCCTCCTCTGCCGCGGGAACATCCCCGTCCCATTTGAACCCCGGATAGATGGGAGAAAGGCCGAGATCATTACCGAGCGCGTAATCAATCAGGTCGGGTTCACCGTTTCCATTCGCGTCCCCCAGCGGATCAGCAGGGAACGGCGCCCCATCCGCCCCTCCGAGACTACCGCCCGGCTGCAGGCTGGCGCGCCAGTTCTCGGTAAGAGCAGGATCAGGATGGGTGTGAGGCGCGATCAAAACGAGACTGTGACTGGACTGGTCAGCCTCGGTCGGCCAGGGCGGCTGATCATCGTAGGTAAACTCCAAGATCGTTCCATTATTCGCATCCTCCAGCTTGAGGCGTTCCCCGCCGTTACTGAGCGCGGTGCCGTTGGCGAAAGCGCCCGCCACCGGATGGTTGGCTCCATAAGCGGTCTCAAAGGCGGCGAGATCGCGCACGATCAAAACTCGCTCACCTGGGGCCAGCGAGACGATGGCACTGCCAGTGAAATTAAATTCAACTCCTTGTGTGAAGCGGACCTCCTCCAAATTTAGCGTGTCCGAACTGCTGATGTTTAACAGTTCAACATATTCAGCCAGGTTGTCCTCGGAAGGATGATACATCAACTCGCTCATCACGAGAAAACGTTGCGCATCCGATGCCTGCCCCGATGTGGTGATTGTGTTATTTGTCACCCCGGTAGAGTCAAGTATCGCAAGCGTTTCCCCGAAATTTGAAAGGTGTCCTTGGTAACCACCCTGCACAAAAAGCCCTTCACCGCCTTTCGGCGTTAACGTTCGCGCTCGGAAAGCCGCCACGCTCGGACTCACATAAAGCGCAGCATTCGGCGCAAGAACCGTTCCGGCTGCAAAGACATGCTCGATGCCTCCGGTCAACCGCCAGTTGGAAATGTCCACCGCAATCGAATTCGGGTTGAGCAGTTGGATGAACTCTTCGTCCTGATTTCCCGAGGCAGGATTTGCCTCGATCTCACCGAAATTGATTCCCGGTTCAAGAGTAGTTGGCGCGTTGACCTTGCCTGCGTAAAGCTCCGGAACAATGAGCATGTCGCTGCTGTTCACGGTGTTGTTGAGCCCCTGTATCGCGAGCACGTTCCGTCCGTTTCTTAGTTTGCCCTTCTTATCTGAAACGTCGAATTTGATGTAGGTTCGCGGATTGGCCCCGTGCGCCACCCTCGCGGATGAATTCCACCTGGGTGAAGTGGGCGAGTTTGCCGAAACGAGCTGCTCCCCGTTTAGAAAAGCCACGAAGCCGTCGTCGTATTTCATTCGTAATTCAAGCAGGTCCACCAAGGCTGGATCACTTACATCAAAATCGATTCGGATATAAACACTGGTATTGCTCCGCATTTGGCGGCCGACGTCCACTCCGATGAGCGAATCGTACGCGGTCGCCCGGTCGTAGCCCACGCCGGTCGGACCGCTCAGCCAACCGGTCGTGTCGAAAGGCTCAAATGAAGAACTCCCTGTCCAGGTGGCGCCCAGATTACCGTTGATAGGCACGAGCACCTTTGCGGCGGCTTTATTCGCCACCAGAGGAAAATAGTTGGTAGTCGGCTCTCCGCCGGTCTGTGGTAGCGGAATTTCCCCGCCGCTCCCAACAATCTGTGTGTTATAGATGTATTTTCGGCGAGCGGGCAGATATTCGGTTTTCCACCGTTCAATCGCTTCTGCCATGGTTTCTACGTCCGGATTCGTGTTTGTGTACC
>JBDONA010000833.1:0-4421 GCA_039831575.1 Fuerstiella sp.
CCGGCCAGCAGCCGCGTTAACCCTGTTTTCCGCATCCCATTTCGGAGTCAACCGCGAATGATTTCGCGGACATTTTTCGAGCAGTTCAGTTGGGAGGTCTCGGAAGTCTTCGGCTGAGTGTTTGAGCGGGAGTCGGAAACTCAAGGCGGTTTAGAATGTTTCGCTGGCGAGTCGTCAATCGTGTAGGACTAACGTCACGACCGGTCAGATTGCGTTGAATCAAAACGGTGTAATTCGAAAACGTTTTCAGAATTGTGGCCGCCGTCATGCGCCGTTCTTTTTGCGGCGCGTCGTCGGACGTGTTGCTGCGGTAGGTTCGCTGCACGAGGAAGTACACCATCAATGCGATCATCAGCAGGAACACAAGTGCTTCTACTCGCTGCGGCGTATGCAGAAACACGGGACGCACGGCCAGTGGACCTTTGAACTGCCGATTGGCGTGCTCTACCAGATTCTGTTCGCGGAACATCGTGAAGACCTGATCGCCACTGTGCATGGACTTCGGTACCGTCGTGACGGTGGCCGAATAACCATCGTCCTGTTCGTCATCGTGGACCTTCGATGCGTCATACGACCAGTCGAAACGATGGGTCGGGGGCCGGCAACCGCGTGCCGCAGACGGAAGCTTTTTGCATTCGGCAGCGTTCAGCTTTTTCAGCTGCCAGGAAAAATATCGGTCGGCCTGCGACGTGCCGAATGCTCGCGCCACGCGTTTTGTCACCGCCGACATTTTGTCGTTGTAGCGACCGGCCGCGACACTCTTTTCGATCTGCTGCATTTCGGCGGTGATGCGATCGATCTGTTTCTGCCGCTGCTGCCGAACAACTTTCTGATCGGCTGTACTGAACACAAAGATGACGCGGCACTTGATCGACTGACCGGATTCGTTATCGCAGCACGAATGGTCCAGCACGCTCAGTTCGTAATGTTCCTGAGGCAGCGGGCTTTCACGATCGCGTCGCCGTTGCTGTTCGATGGACAGGAACGAAGCCGTCTTCCATTTCAGCACCTTGCGTTGTTTGTGAAACAGCGATTTGACGTCGGCCCACGGCACACTGCAGATGGCATAACTTTTCGCTTCCCTCAGCCGCAGCAGATGAGCAACCGAAAATGTGCCGCGATCAGAAATCATGGTGAACTTCTGCGGTTTCAGCAGTTTGCGGATCAGGGCCAGTTGCTGACGAATTCCCGTGCGACCATTCTGGTTTCCATCGATGGTGTGGCCGAAGATGGGCAGCGGACCAAGTTCGTCGATGAACGTCGTCAGCCCGGCATGCACCATTCGGGTTCCCTTCGGCGCGTCATCCATCGTCCGACCCTTCGTGATGTGAGCCGGATCCAGAGCGGCATCAATCAGTGTCTTCCCGTCATCCGGTTCCTCGCGGGGCGCAGCAGCGCCATAAGCTCCGGTGAACAGAATGTGCGTGGGATCGTAATGCAGCCGGTTCAGCGGAATGTCGAACGTGGCGGCCACATGCAGCGCCAGGGTTGCCAGAATGGAATGTCGCTGCGTGAAAAAAGCGTCGAGCGAGCGTCCGAGCCGATCATCGTTGAGTTTTTCCACCGGAATGTTCCAGAGAATGTCGGCCCCACTGTTTTGGGCCCAGTCGGCGACGTTGGACAGAGCGACGGGCGAATACAGCCGCGCCGCGGTCAGCAGACTGAGTACCGTTCCGTGATCAAACTCGGCCTGCACATCAGCAGGCAGATGTTGATTGATAACTCCGGCGAGGTTGATTCTCTGAATCATCGGTTCAATAACCGCCAGCGCACCGAGCGCTGCACCTTCGACGTCCGTTTGGTTTCCGTACCACGTAAAATCTTCCATGCCGCAAAGCCTGGCAGGCCTGGAGAAATGCGCAAGTCCAATTCCAGACAACTTTCAAGGTTGCGGAAAACAGGGTTAACGGCGCCGGAGCGGCTGGAGCTGCCATCGCCCGACTGCTGTTGGCATCCGGAGTCTCCAACATTGTCGTTTGCGATCGTGCGGGTGCCATTCATCGGGACCGGGCGGATATGACAAGCCTGAAGACCTGGATTGCCACGAATACCAACCACGACCGGACAGTGGGAACACTTTCTGAAGTGATTCCGGGAGCTGATGTGTTCATTGGTGTCTCCGCTCGTGACGTTCTCAGCGTTGATGATGTCAAACGTATGGCGTCAAATGCCATCGTTTTTGCGCTGGCCAATCCCGACCCGGAGATTACTCCGGAAGACGCGGCCGAACATGTGCGCGTGATGGCGACCGGACGTTCCGATTATCCAAACCAGATCAACAACGTCTTGTGTTTCCCTGGCCTCTTTCGAGGTGTTTTGGATGTCCGAGCACGCAGGATCAACGAGCAAATGAAGACGGCCGCAGCGGAGGCGATCGCCGGTATTATCAAGGACAACGAACTTCACGCCGAATACATTGTTCCCAGTGTCTTCGACCGCCGCGTGGCAACATCCGTTGCGGAAGCCGTTGCCCGAACCGCCATCGAAACCGGTGAAGCCCGCCGTGAACAACTGCCGGGACTGGCGCCGGTGTCTTCGTAACACGTCCTGTGGCAGTACTATGAAGCAGCCTGTGCTGTAGCACCGATCTGCGTGAATCGGGCAGCAGTTCCTGCCGTACGGAACGGCATTGATGCCGATCTCTGCAGGTCGTTGAATCCTGCCTGCTGCAGGCATTTGCGTGAATGGTGCAAATGTCTGCACCACGTCTCACATTCTAACTGTTCTGTGTTGACCGGTTTCTGTCGCCGGAATACATCGAATGGCGGCGCTGTGCGTCGTGTTGAATCGCGGACCTTCTGTCTGTGACGTCAGCATGGTTCGATGCGATGACACGCATGACCAAATCCTGCTCTCCGGCAGGTCATGGAATTGGCTGATGAAAGACTCAACTGCCCAGGTAATTGCCTTCGCAGGGATGATGATCGCGCTGAGTGTTTGCTCCCGTGCTGTTGCACAAAGTGAGCCGCCGCAGGACGCAACCGCACAACGACTGTCAGCACTGGAAGCAGAAGTCTTCGAACTGCGGCGGGCCGCTGCTGCTCGAATCAATCAGGCATCACTCGTGTCCGTCCCTTCCGGGGAAGCCGGACTGGCCGGTTATTGTCCGTTGTGTCCTTCCGACGGCATTGAAGCTCCACCATCACAGTTTCCGACCACCAGGGTGACCGGATTTTTTCAGGCTGATTCCGGCTGGATCCACCAGGCTGCGGCAAACAGAACTGCCGTTGGCGACGTTCAGGACGGAGCTGACTTCCGACGTGCCCGTCTGGCTGCAACCGGAGATGTTGCGGACAACACGGGTTACATGGTGGAATTTGACTTCGGTTTTCCCGGTCGCCCCAGCTTCATGGATGTCTGGCTGGAATTACGAGAGACGTCGTTGCTGAACAATGTGAGAATCGGCCAGTTCCGTCATCCCATTGGGCTTGGTGGTTTGACGAGTGTGAAAGAGCTGACGTTTATTGAACGTGGACTTCCGTTCGCGTTTCTCCCGTTTCGACAGATCGGAGCCATGACATCCGGCGCAGACGAGGAAAACGGAACGACGTGGGCTCTATCTGGTTTTCGATTTCCGACGGACGCCTTTGGAGGCCAGGTCGGGGACAACGGCGGCTACGGTCTGGCCGGGCGATTGACCGGACTGCTGTTCGATGATGGCGACGATGGTGTCGTGCACGTCGGTGGAGCGTGCAGTCTGATCGATCCGGCAAACGACGCCGTGCAGTATCGCAGTCAGCCGGAATTGTTTATCGCTGAAACCGGCGGGGCCGCCCTCGTTCCGGCGGGAGTCCCGTCAAGCGTTCCGCCATTCGTCGACACAGGTGTCCTTGCAACGGACAAGGCCAGTGTGTTCGCCGCTGAGTTGGCGGCCACAAGCGGTCCGCTGCACGCTCAATCGGAACTGATTTACGCGGTCGTCAATCGTGCCGTTGGTTCAACAGTCACGTTTACCGGTGTGACAGCTCAGGCAGGTGTGATCCTGACCGGCGAACATCGTCCGTATCACCGCAAAACCGGAGTACTGGGGCGAGTCGTTCCTGATGAAGATTTTGGCGAATACGGCTGTGGAGCGTGGGAGGTCGCCGGACGCTGGTCGATGCTGGATCTGAACGACTCAGACGTGCGCGGTGGCCGACTCAATAACGCGACCCTCGGATTGAACTGGTATCTGAACAAATTCACGAAATTTCAATTCAACTACATCCACGCGTTCCTTGACAGTCCGGTCAACGGAAACGGCAATGCTGACATTGTCGCCGCTCGCGCCCAAATTGACTTCTGATTTGGCGAACGTGATTCAGGAAGCGTGTTGCAGAACAAGTAAGCGTTCACGGCCCGAGGAGGAGCGATTCGGTTTTACGATGTTGAATTGCCTGGCGAACGAACTGTAGTACGGACCGTTTTTGCTGCCGGCACGT
>JBDONA010000772.1:0-4411 GCA_039831575.1 Fuerstiella sp.
TTCACTCGCTCGCGTTTCGTGCTGGTGAAAAGTAAACGAATTCACTTGCTTGCGCTGCGTGCTGGTATAGATAAACTCTGCTTCATGGCTTGCCTTGTTCGTAAATTATCCGAATCTCTTCCGCGGTGAGCGCTTCAGAATAGATCGCGAATTCGTCGATGCGCCCGTTCAACGAGCGAATGGCCTTTGCCCAGATCGGGTCCGTCCAATTCCCCAGATCAGCACTGCCAATTCGCAATTTCGGCAGAGGCTGATCCATGTTACTGCCACCACTGAACCCCACCGGCTGGCCGTTGATGTAATGAGTGACACCAGGTTGCTTAGCGCGATCTGCCGTTGTCGCGAAAAAAAACCAATTGCCACTCTGGCTGGCGTCCCAGAAATTATCGGACCAGAATCGACGGTTCTCGGCCTGAATCTGTTCCCCCGTCGGCAACGCGCGGCCAGCCGGTGCGGGCGGAACACCCACAGGACTCGTCGCGAAATGCAGTGCCCCTCGGACCGAAATTTGCCAGTGGATTTCCCCCGGATCGTAATAGTCGGTGAGAAACAGCGAGTTCAGCTGGCGATCCAGTGCATCGATACGAACCCATGCGTAGAGCGTGATGGCATCGAACTCGCCCGGTATGTTGAACCGCACTCGATCGCCCTCGCCACGGAAATCGAGAGCTGGTTTCTTCGACCATCTCCCGTGCGTGATACGAGCTCCAACAATTCCCCCGTCGAGTTCACTACCGGCTCCGGCGACTGCACGGTTCGGCAATCTGCGTGACACGTCGGTCAGGCCTTCAAAATCGTAGTAGGCAATCAGACGCGGATCTTTGCGTCTCTCGATCGCTGCCGCTTTCCAGCCTGCATATCGCGACTCGTCCTGGCCACCAGATTTTTCGATCACCATCGCGATGTCAGGAAACGCTCCCATGTCGTCGGCTGTTGCTTTGGACGCTTCACCGTCGACGAGGCGTGCTGCATCGCCAGCGAACAGCGAAACCTCTTCGCCAGTGCGATCAATAACGCGCACCTCGCCGTCAAACACCACCACTTCAGACTTGCCGTCTGAGCTCGCAGCGATCCCAAAACTCGTCCCCAAATCTTCAAGTCGCACGTCCGCTGTTTGAATCTCGAAACCACGAGCCGCTGGCGGAACATCTGCTCGCACACGGCCGTTGTGCAGGATTGCCAGTTTGCTGGTTCGTAAATCGAGCTCAGCTGGCCCCGACAGAGTGATCGAAGCGCCGCTGAAGAAGTCAACCTGCGCGAGCCCCTTAATCAGCGTCAGCCTGCCTGGCTCGAGCGCCGTGCCTTTGCCGATGTGTTTTTCATTACCATTTTTCCACACCGCATCCGCTTCGGCCGATATGACAGCGATACTCCGAACGGGCTCGCTCGGAATTGACTCCATGGTGCCGGCAATGTTGACGTCATCAGGTTCGCCGCCGCGCTGAAACAGAATCCATGTCGGTAACAACATCACGATTAAGACGGCCGCCACGGCGACAGCAATACCAGCACGAAGCGCAAGCGCAAGCGAACGTGACGGCAGGCGTGACACACCGGCGGCTAGCGGCGTAGCGCTCATATCCCGGTCTGCAACGGCACCGGTTTCTCTCAACTCAGCATCCAGCCGCGCCAGTTCGGCGTACAGCGCACGCGCACTCGAATCAGTCTCCAGCCGTTGCTGAAGCTCCGCGAACTCTTCGTCCGAGAGTCGGCCGTCAAGATGAGCCAGTATCAATTGCTTGAGAGAATCGTCTGCCATACCAACAAACTCCCGGTGCATCGGGGATTGCCCGAAAAAAGATCAGAATTCGCAATTACGCTTCCTCCGTGAGCTGCAGGCCGTACGTAAGGCACCGAGCATTCTCGCGTAATACCCGTCCGCTGACCGGCTTGTGGATTTAGTAACCCGAAGCGTGAGCGAGGGACCGAATCAATCCCTCGCTCACGCTTCGGGTTACCATTCCCGCCGCAAAACCTGCAAATACATTAAATCAACAAGCCGTTACGCGTCGCGGCTCAGAAAGCCTGCCATCACTGCGATGACTCCACGCGGTGCTTGATGCACATCCGCAGTTTTTCCCGAATTCGGTCGAGCGTTTTGTAGAACGCCGTCGCAGATTGGCCCACATCCTCCGCAATTTCGCGAATCGTTCGGTCTCCCTCGTACGCCGCTCGGATCAATTGTCCGGACCTCCTGGGCAGCGAATTCAGACAGTGCTGCAAAGCGGCACGGCAGTCCTCGGCCGAAGCCTGGGAGTCCAATTCCTCAGCCGCATGCGCCAGCAGCTCCATCACATCGTCACGAAAGACGTGCCGATCCCGCGCCATCCTGCGACGAAACTTCAATACCTCGAACCGCGCAATGACCCGCGCCCTTGGCATGAAGTCCGTGTCGGGATCGAATTCGTCCCACTTCCGCCACATCACCAGACTGACGGTCTGCACGACGTCATCCACCGCCGACCAATCCAGCCCCATCGACCGAATGAACGCGCGCAGCTGGCGCTCATGCCCGGCAAGCATCTGCACGAACTGCTCATCCGGACTCTCAGGCGTGTCATGCTCCATCAGGGTGTGAATTCCCGTTTTCGACATCGATTGTGGCGGTACCGTCCATTCTACACTCCCGCACTCGTCGAGATTCCCCACAAGAATCATACAAAAGTCACGTTTGGCGTTCGTCATGGTCACCATCGATCACGTTTACAGCGAATTTCGCTGACTCATGGCCGCGGTTGACGTGTTTCAATAGCAGACCGGCTGCCCCCACGAGCCAGAACTGCTTCCGTCAATTTGTAAACTGCGCTAGTCGGTTTAATACCTGAGTGACACGCGCTCTGGTGACGCCGAGGAACCGGGCCAGTCGGATTCATCACCGCTTCTGCTTGAACAGCCAGGTTATGAAATCCGGCTCCCTGTCGCAGCGGTCGCTGCTGATTTCCGTCGTTCCATTGTCGGTGGCAACGATCATCTTTCCGGATATGGCATGCTTGTCGCCCGCCCAGGTGGTCAGTTTCATGTTGCCGCCCAGCTTCTTCATTTCGGCCAACACCTCCAGATCTCTCGCAATCGGGCAGATTCCGTCCTTGTCGCCATGGAACGCCCAGATCGGCAGATCCTTGATCTTTGCCGGATCGATGAAGTCCTCTGACGTCTTCCGACCGCTTCCGGCCGCCGGCGCGGCCGCCGCGAAATAGCCTGGATCCAGCTGGATGAAAATATAGGTTCCATGCCCGCCCATCGAATGCCCCATGATGTAGATGCGATCCATGTCAACCGACGGCAACCCCTTGATGAGCACCTTTATTTTTTCCAGATGCTCTGCGTTCCACAGTCCTGTCGCCTGAGGCGCCACCACGTAGCAGGGAAAATCCTTCCGCCGCTGCTGTTCCGCCAACTGCCTGTTCCAGTCCTTCAGTTGCTTGTTGTTGTTTGTTCCCTTTCCGCCCGCGCCATGCAGCGAAACAATTACCGGGTAGCTTATCTTCGAATCAAACTCCAGCGGTTTCATCACGCGGCACGGCATTCCCTCGAACACCTGGGGTTCATACGCAGCATCCCAACGCTGCGAGGCGTTTGCGGCCGATGCCGATGCCGAAAGACAGGCGTTGAACGCAAGTCCGACGGCCACTGATGTTTTTAAAACGCTGTGCATGATGCTTTCTTTATTCGGCTGTGTTTTTATTGCGGCGAGCCGTTCCGTGCTGATTTCCTGAAGTGGTTTGCGCGTCGGTAGTGAACGGTCGTTGAAATCCAGACGCAGACCTGCCCCCGTCGCTTTTCCGCGACAGCACGAAGTTCGAACGCCCATCGGCACTTAGTTTGAACGATCGGTTCGTCCAATCAACCGAGATCCGGGACTGGATTTCCTTCACTCAGCCTGCGCTGGACGCCCTGAAACCGGTCGAACCATTCCTGCCGTGGGTTGATTCCCAGATGTGCAAGAATCGTGGCCGTCAGATCTGCGGGAGTGACCGGTTTATCGTCCACGTAGCCGCCTGTCGACGTCGTCGCGCCATAAACCTGTCCTCCGCCGACGCCTCCGCCGGCCAGCAGAGCAGTAAAGGCATGAGGCCAGTGGTCTCGACCAGTCGGTTTCGTCATGCCATTTTGGGTGATACGGCCAATCTTCGGCGTTCTTCCGAATTCTCCCACGGCGACGACCATGGTTGAGTCCAGCAACCCACGTTCGTGAAGGTCTGCGATGAACGCAGCAAACGCATGGTCAAAAACCGGACACAGACTCTTGCTGAGTCGTGAAAAGTTTTCATCGTGGGTGTCCCAATGCGGCGACACTTTATTGACTTTACTTTCATCGTCCCAATTGACGGTGATCATGGAAATACCGGCTTCGACAAGTCGTCGTGCCAGCAACAGGCTTTGCCCGAACTTCGTCCGACCATACCGGTCG
>JBDONA010000813.1:0-4400 GCA_039831575.1 Fuerstiella sp.
GGCAGCAAGTTCTTTTCGCAGTTCCCTCAGTGCTGCAAATACGGTGAACTGTTCATCACTCAAAATCCTCCGATAGTCGATCTGATTACGCTGCGAACGACTCGAAGATTTGTCCCCGGCAGAGCCTCCGTCCAAATAGTCAACACAAACCGCCCAAAACGAGTTTTCTCCCACGTCGACGAATCGTTTCTCGACGGCCAGTACCCGATGACTGCCCATGAAGTGATTTAATTCAGATTCACTGACGTCGCATCCAGTAGCCGGAATACGAACAAACTTCAGCGGCATCCGACATCCTCCGGACGAAAGTCTTCAAAGATTCATCGTCAAAATTTCGAACGCGGCCAGGGGCGAAGCCCCTGGAACCCCTTCGATCCGCTTACGTTACGGCATCTGCGGTCGCGGCTCCGCCTCGCTCCCTCCGGGCCTCCACTCCAGCAAATCGATCACTTGCCTGCGGCTCCGCCGCTACTACTGGACGGAACTGCGGGCCACACGAAAGCCCAGGCTGATGATGCGGAACGACGGAATGAACCTGATACGGTTCGCCGACCGGCAGTCGTCAGCCGAGTTGAACCAGCCGCCGCCGCGATACACCCGGAACGAGCCCTCTGATGGACCCTGCGGATCACTCACTGGTGACGAATCATAATAATCACCGTCGTACCAGTCGCTGCACCATTCCCAGACGTTACCGTGCATATCATACAGATCAAATCCGTTTGGATCCTTCTGCCCCACACGATGGGCATAGTCCTCACCGACTTCGTCCGCGTTATCATTGAACCAGGCGTACTGACCCAGCTGACCGACACTCTCTCCAAAACTGTACATCGTTTGCCTGCCGCCGCGGCAAGCATATTCCCATTCCGCCTCCGTCGGTAAACGATACGTAACATCCTCAATCGCCGACAACCTGCGGCAAAATTCAACTGCTTCTTCGTAACTCACGTAACTTGCCGCGTAATCTGAACCCTCCTTCACGTAACTCTTTCCCTTCCACGGCTCGGTCTCCATCACCGATTTCCACTGGCCCTGTGTCACTTCCGTCGTCTGAATATAGAACGGCTGCGTGATGCGAACCCGGTGCTGAGATTCGTCGTCAGAACGACCCTCTTCACTCTCTGGTGAACCCATCATGAACTCAACCGCTGGTATCAGCTTCAAATTCATCCCGATCCTGTTCCTTAAGAGATCCTGACGGGACGAAAAGTTTCCCAGCGATATCAGTCCACGTACGGTGCCACGCCGTTCCGGTGTTTGACGTACTCCCAATTCCACCCGAGCAAACCTTTGCGTCTGTTTCACGCTGTACTGTTCCAGTTCCGCCAGAGAGATTTCACCATCTTTGTCCAGGTCTCCTTTGCCCTCAAACGCTTCAATCACAAAGTTCGCAAAGATCCCGTGCTCCAGATCCGGATGTTCGTACGACTTCTGTCCCCGTGAACAACTGTAGAACGCCGCCACTCCGCCAGGAGGATCCGGCTGAGTGGAAACGCCCGCGGGTTCCAATTCGATTTCCCGGCCCGCTTTGCTCAGCCGCGACTGAGGATCATTACGACACGCATCCACCAGCAGCACCTTCGTCCGGGCCTTGCACTTCTTGCTGTCGGACAGCATGTCATAAATGTCCGTCAATGAGATCAGCGTGCTGCGACTTTTGAGATTCGCATCCATTGGACAGAAGTAAATATTGGATTCATCCTTGAACTGCACGCCGTGCCCGGAAAACGCCAGCAGCAATGTGTCGGCCTCACGTAATTCGCCCAGCAACAGGTTCAGCTCTTTGCGAATTCGTTGGGACGTGGGCAACTGTCGAATGTTACTGGCTCCGCCAGCCTGAGTCATCAATACGATATTGGCCTGGTCATACCCCGCTTTCTTCAGAGCCTCAGCCAGGGCCGTCACGTCCGCTTCTGTGTAGCTGAGTGAATTCAGCTGAGTCTTGTCGTACTGCTTCACGCCAACCAGAAACGCATAACGATCACCGGCGATTGCAGTCTTCATTGACAGGCAGATCAGCAGACTTGCGGCAAGCAGGCATCTCGTTTGTCGACCGGAAGCAAATCGGAACGAAATTGTCATCATCGGTTCTCGAAAAGTGTTCGCCAATTGATCTCGCCTCGACACAGTATTCACGTGACAGCCCGAGTATTCAAACGATCCACGTCGAACACCAATGGCATTTCGGCGTCCACATCATAAAAACGCTCGTTCCACGTCAATCTTCCCGACATCTGCGACCAAACAGATTCCGACACACGAAGAATCAGGGGATTGACGTCCCCACGACCCTTGCCGAAGAAATTCTCAGATTTCCGGGAAGATCCCATTCGTCATGCCGTTTCCCCTGTGAGCCATGTAGTTCAACGGAAAACTCTTCAACATTTTCAAACAGGAATCGGAAACATGCGATCTTTCTTCAGCATTCGAGTTCTGGCCGCTTCAGTCGCCCTCGCCGCCTGTCTGGCCGCCGGAGCACCCACCGCGTCAGCCGGCAGCTGCCATGCTCCTCGGTGCTACTACAAAACCGTCACGGTTTATGAGTACGTTCGGACACCGTGTATTCATTACGTGACAAGGTACGATCACTGCGGTCATCCCTATCGAGCAAGACTGGTGACATGGAAGACGGTGCAGGTGCCGGTCACGAAGCGGGTCCGGGTTTGCTATTGAACCATCGCGTTACCATGTTCGTCGCAATATCGTGTGAGTCCGGTCAAGCGGAGCCGACACCTCATCGGGCATCAACTGGTGAGGTGTCGACGTCTGCTCTCGATCATTTGCTAAACATCACCACACAGCCATATGTGAAGTGGTGGGCTTTGATTCCGTACCGTGAGACCGTTACTCTACCGGACATGAACTCCGCCGCTGCTGATTCTTCAGGACACGCTGAGGCGACCCTTCGTTTTCTGCAGGGGGATCGCCGTGGCTTCAACGATCTGTACTACCTTCACGCACGCGAACTGCTGGCGTTTCTGGTAGCCCGCCTGAAAAACAGGAATGAGGCAGAGGATGTTCTGCAGGACGTCTGGCTGAAGGTCTGGGCCAAACAGACTCAGTTTATTGACGGCAGTTTTCGAGGCTGGGTCTTCAGTATTGCTCGCACAACTCTGGTGGATAGCGTCCGAAAGAAAAACCGACGGCAGGAAGTTGCTGATGTCGACGACGGTAACGATCCGGCTGTCGAAGACGATTCGGCGAGCGACATGCTGAGAAAGGAAGAACTTCTGGCGTTCGGCGAATGCCTTGATGAAGTCGGCGGGACATTTGTGGAGGTCTTTCGGATGGTCAAGGTGGAAAACAAGTCACCCGAAGCAGTCGCTGACACATTAAAGGTGACTCGCGGCACGATCGACACCCGAGTCCACAAAGGAAAGCAGCAACTCAAGGACTGCGTGGAGAAAAAGCTGCAATGACGGTGCACGTTCTGACAATTCCTGATGACCACTCGCAGTGGGCAGACTGGCTGGAACAACAGCTGGTGGGTCTGCATCTGCATGAACTGGTCGATGAATTGCAGGTCGTACGTGAAGCCGACTCGGAAGCGACTGAGTCAAATAGCCTGCAGCTTGTACTAAGTACGGAGCAACTTCGTGCGGTCGCAGAATCCGGACTCAGCAGATTGGGTGTCACTAAGGTTCAGCAGATTCTTCAGCACCCGGACTGCCTGCTGGAATTACAGGAACATCTTCTGGTGAACGGCGGGAAGTACTGGAACAGCATCGAACGCTCTGACGATCTTCTCAGTGCGGTCGAACGTGTCCGCTACAGGACGGAGGCATCTATCCAGGCAGCCGAATCTGGTGAGAAGTCTGTTTCGGCTCCTACTTCAGCAACGGCCACTGGCCGACGGCAGATCGGGTGGTTGCTTTCCACCGCAGCAGTTCTGTTTGTTGGAGTCATGGTCTGGCAGCAGCAGCCCTCACCTTCCGGTCGGGTGCTCGGTCTGGCGGGACTACTGGCTAACAACGTAACTTCGTCTGCAGAATACCTGAATCGGATCGCCGACGCTGGTGAGGCCTGGTTTGGCCAGACACCTCGCGATTCCAGCGATCTCATTGTCCTGTTGCGGGAAGTCAGTCAGGACTGTCAGATCCTGATCGATGCCGACCACCAGGCTTTGACATCCTCAGAACGCGAGTGGTTCGTCACGAAGTGCCGCAACTGGAAGACAAAGTTCGACGAGACTCTGGCCAACCTCGAATCCGGACAACTGACGTTCGACGAAGCCCGGTCACAGGCAGACACCGTGATGATGAAACTGGTCACCGTTCTTCGTGAAGGTCCGACTGTTTAGCCGACTGTCCGTGCTCGCCGACAGATCGAGTGAGCAGTACTCTCAGAAAGGGTGTACCGTATTTGACAGGTGTTTCGTCAGGGTGGAACGACCAACA
>JBDONA010000834.1:0-4386 GCA_039831575.1 Fuerstiella sp.
CTTTTCCGGGCGCGCCGGCATCTTATTTTCGACTGACTTGATTGGTTTCGAATTGATGCGGTGTTAGATAGCCGATTCGAGAGTGTTTCCGCGCTCGATTGTAATAGGTGAAGTATTCACCGAGGTCAACGACGTCGTAATCGTTGGCCTGCTGCGGGTCGGCAGCCGAAGTAATGGTCGCGGTGAGCAGCACGAGGGCGGGGAGCATTTTCAATGGCTTGCAAATCATGGGATATTTCATTTCTTGGGTTCATTACCCCGCTGGGTCGCATTGGTTTTGGGAAGATGCTCTTTCAGTCGCGTGATGACTTTGGCGTGCGAAGGCGTTGGCGATCCCGCCGCGAGATTGTTCCATTCATTGGGGTCGATCTGGTGATCGTAGAGTTCTTCGCTGCCGTCGGCGTATCGGATGTATCGCCAGCGCTCGTGGCGCACAGCGTGATTGTTTTGCCCCAGCGTGGAAATGGCGACATGATTCCAGTCGGCGTTCGGGTTATTGAGCAACGGCTGGAGACTGACGCCTTCGAGCTTTGCATTCGCGGGCAGGCCGCAAAGATCGATCAGCGTCGGATAGATGTTCAACAACTCGACCGGCCTGTTGGACTTGCCTTTCACGCCACTTGGCACGCTGATAATGAGCGGCACGCGCGTCGTGCGTTCCCAAAGTGAAAACTTCGACCAGCGCTGTTTCTCGCCGAGATGGTAACCGTGGTCGGAGAACAGGACGACAATGGTGTTCTTCGCATGAGGCCCGTTGTCGAGCGCATCGAGAACGCGGCCAAGTTGTTCGTCGGTCCAGCAAACGCTGGCGAGGTAACAGTGCACCGCCTCTTTCCAGCGACCTTCCTTGCGCATCCAGTCATGCGTCGGAATCTTTGGATTGCTCACCGATACCCTGCGCGCGGCGTCGGGGATGTCGTTCCAGTCATCGTCGTCAACGCGCGGTAGTTGTACGTTTTTGAATCTGTCGTAAACCCGACGCGGCGGAAAGAACGGCACGTGCGGGCGATAGAAACCGAAGGCGAGGAAGAACGGTTTGTCGTGTTCGTTGCCAAGTTGCTCGGTGACCCACGTGGCCACGACGTGGTCGGTGAACTTCGATTCGTCATAGTCCTGCGGTCCGAAGTCCCAGATACCGTGCCATTCTTTCGGCTTGTCGTGAACCTTTTTGTCGAGTCCATTGAGCCACTGTCCCGGACGTGGTCCCACGACATGGAAATGTTGCTTGAGGGTAGCCCCACCATGAAACACCTTGCCCGCTGTCAGCGTCTTGTAACCACTGGACGCAAAATGGACGGGAAGACTGACATGCGAACTTAGGAACCCGGGCTCTTTGGAGACGGGATAACGATTGCTGTAAAAGCCCGTCGAAGAAGGTCGACGTCCCCACAGCAAACTGATCCGTGAAGGATTGCACATCGTCCCCTGGCAATGCGCGTTCGTGAACAGCACGCCCCGTGCCGCAAGACGATCGATGTTCGGCGTGTGTGTTTGTGAATGACCACCAAGGCAGCCGACCCAATCATTGAGGTCATCGACCGCGATGAGTAGGACGTTGGGCCGTTCCGATGCATTGACCGGGCTCAGAGCCAACAGGCTCAGAAGAAACAGAGTGAAAGGAAATTTCATCGGATTATTTATCCGAGTTTTTCTGATTGTTTGATTTGGCTTCTTTGCGAGCCTTTCTACGCGCTTCGCGTTCCGCTTTTCTTTTCGCTTTGTCGTCCGGAGTTGGTTCATCGGTAACTCCCAGATTTTTCTTCAAAGCTTCTGGCACCGTTACTGTTTTGCCCTTGATTTCGAGTTGTTTAACGATTTCGATCTGTTTGTCGATCTGGCCGGGTTCAGCGGCGTTCCCTCCGGGAATGAATTCTCCAAAAGGACGACCAATGACTTCGAGGTCCTGCTGCATGAGATAGCGCATCTCTTTAAGGCGAGTGGCCTTATCCTGAACATAAGCCAGGTTCTTCATTTCTTTCGGGTCCCTCTTCAGGTGGTAGAGCTGATCTTCGTCAAAGAAACCGGGACGATCTGCCCCTCTCACTCCGATGCCCAAACGTCCAATGTAGGCCATGGCTCTAGGTAGGTTTTGCGGCGCGGCTCTCTTAATGGCAGCGATCTGTTCTTTGGTGTAGCGAACGGCAATGTAAGACCAATCTTTCGTGACCGTTGCCCGCGCAGCTCCCATTTCGAGATAAAGATGATTCCGCCAATCTTTGGCTTTTCCGTTTTTCAAAAGAGGGGTGAGACTCTGTCCATCGATACGGAAAGATTCCGGTTTCTCCGCTTTACCCAGTTCGAAGAAAGTGGGTACGAGGTCGATATTCTGCACGAGTTCTTCACACACCTGCCCTGCCGCAATTCCTTTTGGCCAACGCATGATCAAGGGCACCTGACAACTACCGTGTGAAAAGACGGATGCTTTGCCATCGCGACCGTGATCCGGCGCAAAAATCACCAGCGTGTTGTCATCGATTCCGAGTTCCTTAAGCTTTCGGAAAATCGCCCCGAGCGAATCGTCGATCCACGCTTCACCAGCCACATGGCTGTCGGGATCGAAACCTTTTTCAGTGATTGTTTTGAGAAGCTCTGCGCGAGGTGTCATGACCTCTGGAAGACTTTCAACTTCCCCCACTCCGGTTATGAGCGGGTGATCCATGGATTTTCGCCAGGACCGATCCGGCCCGTGCAGCAGGGTGCTGCAAAGATGAAGGTAAAATGGGCCGTCCTTGTTCTCTTCAATGAATTCCAGAGCTGCCACCGTCGTCCACTCTGCGTTGTGCATGGAATAGGGCGGCCGCACGTTTTCCGGGTAGACGTTCTTCGCCCAGGAAAAGCCCAGCGTTTTGAGGTAACGACGCATCCAGCGTTCGTTGTGTTTGAGCTGAGCCGAAGTTTCAGGCCCAGGACTCGCGTCTTTGGGAATGTCGATCCATCCGTTTTTTCCTTTGTAAAACTCCGGGAAATCCAAACTGGAAGTGAGGTGAAATTTCCCAACAAAACCGGTGGTATAACCGGCTTCACGGAGAACATTTCCGACGTTCATCCTGTCGCGTTCCAGTGCGACATTGAAATTGGGAAGCCCCTGATTCTCTTTGCCGCCGACCGCTTCGGCGTAAAGTTTGCTATGCGAGTTACCAGCAAACCGACCGGTCAGGAAGCTGTATCGAGAAGGAGTACAAACCGAGCTGCTGACGTAGGCGCGAGTGAACTTCATTCCTTCCTCTGCCATGCGGTCGAGATTGGGAGTGTAGGTATCGCCCCCAAATGCGGCGATGCTCGATGGGTTCTGATCGTCGATCAGAAACATGATAATGTTAGGGCGCTCTCCGCGAGCGGCTGTGGCAACCGCTGCCAACAAACAGACGATCGAAAATGAAATAAAGGTTTTCATGGTGAGATTTCTAGATAACAGAATGTGTGGTGGATCGCGCTCCCTACAGGGCGGCTCATTTGGATGATTCTGGAGTTTGGCCGCTCTTCTTTGCTTCGCGTGCTTTGATGCGTTTGGCTTTCTCATTTTCGCGTGCTGCTTTCTTCTGACATTTCCCAGATGGAACTTGAACCGACCACACCGGCGGTCGGTTGACTGATGATACTACGAGATGGTGTGTCACTCGACAAACACGGCCTTGCCACCGGCATCCGCAAAGCGATCGACTACCACCTCTACCACTTTGGCCTGCAAATACCACTTGAAACCGCATGGAAATGCGATATCCTGCAATGGTCTGCAAACGCAGTGACTTACTTCCTAAACACGGCTGTAGACGACCTTTTCGGCACGTTCCCACCTTCGGTTTTGAGCCTTCTACGGAACCGAAGGTTGGGCGTTCGAATCGCCCGGGGTGTACTTTTTCTAAAGCGAGCCAAACGCACGACTTAGCGTACCTGCTCTTTTTGAGCGGCGTGGCCGGAAAGGTTGCCGTAAGTGGTAGTACTACCCGTAGGGCCAAAAAACTCCGCCGACCGTTAAATGCAGGAGATTCTTGCACTTCCGAAATCTGAAACATCGCAACCTCAGCCGGTTGATTCTTCGCCAATCTGTCACGCCGTAAATCGTGTGAAATGCGGCACTTTGAGTTCGGCTGAGTTTTTTGACCCTACGGGAGGACGACGAAAGTTCTGCCGATTCACTGTCGTTACCTGATGGGCAGCGCACTCTCTGGCGATGACGAGCGGCTGCAGTTGCTCATCGAGCGCTGGCCGACACGGAGCAAAGAGATCCAGCAGCAGATCATGCTGCTGGTCGGTTAGTGGCTGATCTTGCAGTCCGGCAGGTCCTTCTTCAGGTCGGCGATTCCCGTTTGGGTGACCTTGGTGTTTTCGAGCTCGAGCCTCTGCAGCTTGGTCAGGTCCTTGAGGTGCAGTAGGCCAGCGTCGGTG
>JBDONA010001145.1:0-19606 GCA_039831575.1 Fuerstiella sp.
TTTGTCAAACCAATCCTTGAACGCTTTGCGTTCTGTGTTTGTCTTCATGTGCTCATGGGGCATACGGAAGTAGTACAGAGAATCGCTCAAAAGCGAATCAGGTAGGCCGGCAACAAGGAGCCACAGCAACGCCGCTCCGGCAGTCTGGAAAATAGAATCCTGAAGCTGCCGGAACAGCGCTTCGCTCGGTCCGTCCTGTTTTGATTGCCATACAACAACGACTTTTTCGGGGACGATTCGTTACCGTGCTGGCGCCCAGCGCTTTGTCTGAATTGTGTCAAAGCGAACGACCGCGTCGTTTGAGCTGGACTGATCGCGACGACTGGTTCCGCGTTCGATCAGCGCTGTCAGTGATTTCGACATGCGTTCCACGATCTCCGGATGTTTTTTCGACAGATCGTGTTCCTCTGCCGCGTCCGTTTTCAGATTGTACAGTTCCGTAATGGTCGGCTTGCCGCGTGACTCCTGTCGATTACGCCCGCTCATTTTGAAGACCAGTTTCCAGTTTCTGTCGCGATACGCGAACTCGCCGTGGTTGGAATGATTCACGACGCTGCTGCGCCCAGCATCGCCTGTCTTTCCCAGCAAAGAAGGCAGAAAGCTGATGCTGTCCTCAGCGCCATTCGTCGGCAGGTCAACACCGACCATCTGGGCGCACGTGGCGAAAATGTCCGTCAGACACACCATCTGGTCGCTGCTGGAACCGGCAGCAACGTGATTCGGCCAGCGCACAACAAGGGGTACCCGGTGGCCACCTTCCCAGACATCACCTTTGTGTCCGCGATACGGACCGCTGGGCATGTGGCCGGCCTGCACAAGTTCGTTCCAGCCAGTGTAGTGCGAATGACCGTTGTCTCCGGTGAAGATCACGATGGTGTTATCTGCGATCCCAGCATCATCGATCGCATTAATCACCTGACCGGCGGACCAGTCTGTTTCCATCAGAAAATCGGCAATCGGCGCAATACCGCTTTTGCCTCGAAAGTCCGGCGACGGAACGACTGGTTCGTGAGGTGACGTCAATGAAAAATACAGAAAGAACGGTTCGTCCTGTTGAGCTCGCTCGTGAACATGCTTCACGGCTCGGCGAGTCAGTTCCGGCAGAATGTCGTCAAATTTCCAGTCAGGGGCGATCGGGCAACCTTCAAAGCTGCGCGGCATCACTGTGCCAGCAGACGCATCAAGTTTGTAACGGGCCGAGGGTTGAGTCACGACTCTGTCGTTTTCAATGAATGTAAAGGGCGGCAGGTTAGGCAGGTCGACGCCAAAGAAGTAGTCGAATCCGCGGTCCACCGGCCCGCCGGGAATCGGTTTCGTGAAATCCCATTCCAACACCTTCTGCCCGTTGGGTTCTTCTGTCATCAAAGCCTTCTGCGGGCCGGGCCAGTCCCAGCCGAGATGCCATTTGCCGATACACGCCGTGTGGTATCCGTTTTCCTGCAGCAACCCCGGCAGCGTGGGACGATCTTCCGCAATCAGTGGCGGTTCATACGCCGCGATCACCCATTCCTGCAACCGAGTCCGCCACGAGTACCGTCCCGTGAGCAGTCCATACCGAGTCGGCGAACACACCGCCGACGGACTATGCGCATCCGTGAAGCTCATGCTCTGCCGAACAAACCGATCAAGGTACGGCGACGGAACGGTGTTGTCGGGGTAATGAGCCCGAATGTCTCCCACACCAAAGTCGTCCGCCAGAATGACCACGATGTTGGGGCGTTCGGCCGACACGAGCGCGGTGTCAGCAGCCACGACAACCGAAAACACCAGCAGAAAAAACTGACGCATGATGGCGACCTTAGCCAGTAGACATCTTCAGGCACAGAAAAACCGGATTGCTTGTGACTGTGATCATCACCACGCAGTCGCAGCAAATGACGGAAACTGCTCAGTGAAGCTGAATAAAGATCGCACAGTTGTTCGGTGACCTTCGCGCCGCACGATCTCCACGGCTGAGTTGGGCGTCCGGCACAGCCGAACCTACGGAACTCCGAATCAACCCATCAATTCCGGAATTGGTTTTCCTCGATCGACGATCGGCGTCGGG
This sequence comes from Fuerstiella sp., assembly GCA_039831575.1. Lineage (GTDB taxonomy): Bacteria > Planctomycetota > Planctomycetia > Planctomycetales > Planctomycetaceae > Fuerstiella. Next base: position 2,048 of record JBDONA010001145.1, read on the forward strand.
CGGCCGTTGAAGTCTTTGATCAGGACGTTGGACGAATCGATGCCCAGGTGATGATAGATGGTCGCCAGAAAATCTCCGGCGCTGCAGATGCGTTCGATGGAATCCTCGCCGCGTTTATCCGTCGCGCCGATGAATCGTCCGGTTTCAATGCCGCCGCCAGCCCAGATGTTTGAGAACGCTCGGGGCCAGTGATCTCGACCTGGCTGCCGTGTGCCCGCCGGTGCGCTGGCGTTGCCGGCACCGGTGCTGGGCTGATGGCTGATCTTGGGAGTGCGTCCGAATTCTCCGGTGACCACCACCAGTACTCGCTTATCCAGGCCACGGTCGTAGATGTCTTCAATCAGTGCCGAGACCGCCTGGTCGTAAGCTCCGGCTCGAAATCGCAGAGCATCGAAGACATGATGGTTGACGGCATGGTCGTCCCAGTTGCTGACTCGGCCGCATAGCGGACCACGCAGACTGCTGGTCAAAACTTCGACGCCGGCTTCCACAAGTCGACGAGCCAATAACAACTGCTGTCCCCAGGTGTTGCGGCCGTAACGATCACGGGTGGCGTCGTCTTCTTTGGTCAGATCGAACGCCTCTTTGGTTTTGGGATTTGTCAGCAAAGTCATTGCCTGAGTTTCGAACTCGTCCAATGCCTGCAGTTCCCCCGCCTGATCAAAGGCGCGTTCCAGTGTGTCCAGATTCTGTCGCAGTGATGAACGGCGACTGAGATGCTTGATTTCGTTGGCATCTGACAGACCGATATTGGGCACCACGAAATTCGGTTTATTCGGGTCTCCGGTCACAGAAAACGGTGAATACGCATCGCCCAGATACGCGGGACCGGCATAAGACGTCGGTGGACTTACGCCGACGTAAAGGGGCAGTGGGTTGGATCGTGGACCTTCCTGAGAACGCAGGTAATTCGTCACGGACATCCAGTCGGGCAACCGTGGTTTCGGTTTGTCGCGGGTATCGGAATCGCCCGACAACATCTGCATTGAGCCGGCCGGATGGCCACCGGCCGTCTGTCGCATGGACCGCAGAACGGTGAACTTATCGGCAATCTTCGCCTGCAGCGGAAGCAGTTCCGTGAAGTCCAGACCGGGCACTTTGGTCTGAATAATGTCGAATGGTCCGCGATATTCCGTACCGGCGTTTGGCTTGGGATCGTAGGTATCGATGTGCGAGCAGCCGCCTGGCTTCCAGACCATGATGACGGCCGTCTTTTCGCCGTCGCTGTTTACAGGATTGGCGGCCCGCAGGCGTAACATGCCCGGCAGGCTCAACGATGCAAAGCCGGCCAGACCCATTTTCATGAAGCCACGACGACTTCCCGGTCCGGGGCAGATTGATGACGCGTTAAATGGGTGACTCATTTCTTTTCAACCTCTTCCGCTGGTTTGACGCGGATTGCAATGGGCGTCGACACAACGATGTCGACAATATCTTTCGGCGCGGCTTTTTGGGTCGCCGCCTTAAGTTGTTTGTCTGCCGCAGCAACGGCTGCCTGTGTTGATTTCTGCTTTGCCGTCGCATCCTGCGCCGACTTCTCGACCTCGGCCTTTTGTTCGTCCGGAGCTGTCTTCGCAGCTGCGGCAAGATTGTTTGCTTCGAGCGCCGCTGCTTCAGCGTCCTTCTTTGCCGCCTCCAGAATCGCTTCGGCAGCCACAACCGCCTGTGGGTGATATCGGTACTTGGCGACCGGACTGCCATAGAAAGCGATGACATAGTCTCCCGGCGGTGTTTTCAATACGGCCAGATCCAGCACGGCCTCGGAAGCGTCGGCGTCCAGCGGAATATCAAAGGCAGGGACCTTTTCGAATCCTGCCCCAAAAGTCTTCAGTGACGTCTTCGCCCCGGAGAATTCGCAGCGCCGAGTCTGCACCAGTGGTATCGTCAGCTTCTCACCGATCGTGACTTCCCAGACCTTGTTTTCTGCGGCAGCGATCGTCAGCGGAGCGAACTCGGAATCGCACACGGACACCGGCACGTCCGCCAACAGGCGTGGACTTGGGATTTCACTCCATGCGTTCGGCACGGGCCATGCCATCGACGCCATGCGACATGGACGAGTAACAGTTTGGCCATCAATGGTGGCTCGCCCAAAGAAGGTCGCGCTGGTCAATCCCTGAGGAGCGTTCTGGTCTGCGGTGATCAGCATGATGCCGCGAGATTTTCCGGCGGGTATCTTCAGTCCCGCGGCCGTTACTCCGTCCGGCAGATTTTCCATCACCAGATCGATTTCGCCGTCGAACCCGTCACGCCGGACAACAACGACCTCAACAGGCATCGTAGCGCCGCCACGAAGTGCGATCGGCTTTGACAGAGCGTTGCGGTCACCGTTCCGCAGGTTCATGTGCAACGCCCATCCGACCAGAGCAAAATCGGGAGCCGCCCTGCGGACGATTAGTCGATACACGTTTCGCGGATCATTGCGTGTGCCGCCAAACAGGTCGGACAACTGTAGTCGGTGTACTCCGTCTTCTTTGATTTCCACCTTGCCCATGATGTCCGCCGATCCTGCGTTGTAGGGCGGGCCGTCGTACGAGTAACCGTTGCTGGAGACTTTGACGGGACTGGGGATGTCACTGAGTTCCACGAGGTCGGTCACCTTTTCGTCCGCTCCTTCACCGCTGACGTGTTGGACAACGATGGATGGATCAGTGGACAGACCAAATCGTTCGGACGCTACTTCCACCCACCAGACCTCGCCTTTTTTCGCCGTGAATTCAAAGACATCAACATCCGCGGCCGGGAAAAAGCTTCCTGAGATGTCGCAGGGCAGTGTGATTTTCTGAGCCTGAGCGTGTTTGTTGTTGGTTTCCGTCTCGGCAATAAGAGCGTCATCGATCAGGCCCACAGGTGGCCATGAAAACGAACTGACGGTTTGTGTTGACGGCAATCGCGGAATTGTTTCGTCACCCGCCGCCCCCTGCAGGACAAGGCGATAAAAATATTCCTGACTGCCATTGAAGGTCAGGTCGTGGACTTTAATGACATACCTGCCAGCTTCCGGTGCGGTGAAATCGATTGCTCCGCCGCGACGCTCAACCTTCAAATCATTTCCCTGAGCGTCAGCCACAATCAACACGGGGTTGAGTTTGGAATCGATTCGTTTGGCCGCACAGTCCACGACGATGCGCTGCCCTTTCTGTGCTTCGAAGGTATAGTGATCGACAGCCTGTTTGGTCATCAACGCATTGCAGACGGAGTTCACCGTAACGGCCATGGCGGTCTCCACCGACGTGTTCGGTTTGACCCGAGTTATTTCGGGCAGTGAACCGACGTTAAAGACTCTCGATGACGAAACGCCAAGTCGCGTCATGATTCGGGCCTCGTGAATGCCGGTCGGACAATCGGCTGAGATCGCCACAACGTATCTGTTCGCGACCGGCTGGCCGCTGTCGTCCAGTTTCTGTGTGGCGGTGATGCCGGGATGCGAGAAACTCAATTCGTCAGCGTCTTCGAAGTTCTGCCCCGTGATGGTGATTTCGACTGTGGTTCCAACCTGTCCGCCCATCGGCAATGTGGTCATCAAACGCGGAGCCGGCAGGCAGACGGATTGTGCAAACGCTGTTGAAAACGTGAGGATCACCGCCGCGCAGATCGCAGCGACAAAGGCCCTTGTTCCCAGGCTACTGCATTCGAAGTGGCGATTTCTCGTAACCCTCTCGCTGGCGGGAGGGTCGGCCGGGGAGGGGCCCTCTCCGGGCCTGATAGCCCGACTCTCCCAGAGGGAGCGTGACGTTTCGTAGTTCATGTTGACATCGTTTTTCTCGCCTGTTCCCGGGCTCCGGCCTGGGAACACACTTCCCGGAAGCTCTGCTTCCCCATGACGCGGCTCGGTGCTGCGAACGACGCGACGAAGCAGAGCTTCGCGGATATGCGTTCCCAAACTGGAGTTTGGGAATGAGGGCGAGGGCGAACGAGTCCAATCGCGTTTTGAGACGTTGTGATTCATGTTGTTATCAGTGGCTAAACAGGAATTCCTTGGAATTCATCAATGCCCAAATCAGGTCCTGGAAGTTTTCGCGAGCCGCCTTCTTCTCTTCGATCGGCTTGCCATCGGCATCAGTCCGCGGTTCGTTCAGATAAGCCAGCGCCGTTTGCAGTTCACTGTGCTGCGGTTTTCGGAAAAAGGCGGCCTGATATAATTGCTCAATTTTCTCTTCCGCGGACGCATCACTCTTTGCCAGCCGTGCCGCACGACCGTCTGCAGTCGCCAGCTTGGATTTGATCTCCGACGAGTTAATCAGGTGCAGACTCTGCGCCAGACTGGATGATTGAACGCGCTCGCATTCGCAGACACTTTGACTGTTCGGTCGCCCGAAGACCTGTAGAAACAGCGACGCCTTGTTGTAGCTGTTGTCCGGCAATGCGACCGCACTTGTTCCCACCGGCAGGTTGGCAAACTTTGTCGTGGCACCAGTCAGGTAGTCGATCGCGTCCAGTAACACTTCGGCCTGCAACCGTCGGGGATAGTATCGCGAATAATTCTGGCGATCGACGAGATTGTGTTCGTTCGGCATCGCACTCAGCTGATACGCGCTGGACCGAGTGATCGTGCGGACCAGTTGCTTCAGATCGAATCCGCTGCTGATGAAGTGCTGTTCCAGGGCGGCCAGCAATTCCGGGTTCGTGGGAGGATTCGTATCTCGAATATCGTCTTCCGGTTCGATTAGTCCGCGTTTGAAGAAGTGTTTCCAATATCGATTCACCAGGGCTTTGGCAAAAAACGGGTTGTCTTTGGCACTCATCCAGTCAGCCAGCCGCAGCCGAGGATCTTCATCCGCACCGATTTTACCGACGTCGTCGCCAAAGGCGGCAGGCTTCAGCGACTGGTCCGTTTTGACGTTCTTTGCCGTGGCAATGCCGCGTTTATGAAAGATCAAATCCTCGCCACGAGTGTCGGTCGGTTTGCGTCCAACCTGACTGAAAAACGCTGAAAGGCTGTAGTAGTCGTCCTGGCTCCAACGTTCAAACGGATGATGATGGCACTGAGCACACTGCATCCTCACGCCCAGAAACAGCTGTGCCACATCTTCCAGCTGCTGCTTTGGTTCCTTGACTCGCTTGTACCACGCCACTGGCGGATTGCCGATGACGGTTCCGGTGGCGGCCAGCAGTTCGCGCACAATCTGATCGTACGAAACGTTTGCCAGCAGACTGTCCCGAATCCACGCATGAAAGGCAAAATTGGACGTGATGTCGCTGGCGTCGTCACGTCGGTTCTTCAACAGTGACGTCCACTTGTTGGCGAAGTAGTCGGCGTAATTCGGACTTCGCAGCAGAGCGTCAATCAGCTGATCGCGTTTGTTGTCGTCGGTACTGGCGAAGAAGGCTGTCACTTCTTCTTCCGTAGGCAGTCGTCCTGCGATATCCAGTGACACTCGACGAATGAAAGTGGCGTCGTCGCAGACGGGCGACGGTGGAATGCCAATCTGTTTCAGGTTCGCAAAAACGTGTTCGTCGACGAAGTTCTTTGCAGCCGGCAGGTTCTCGACAGGAGCCCCAAGGGGAACAGCGGCCGTAAACACGGTGGCCTGACCCTGATAGCGGAGCATCACAGCCACCTTGCCCGGGATATCTTGAACGTGCACCAGTCCGGTCGTGGAGACATGTGCCATCGCTTCGTCGTTGGACTCAAAGAGTGCCAGCTGAGTAATGTCGCGCACGCTGCCATCGGAATACTTCGCCAGCGCCTGCAGTTGCTGGTCCCTGTTCATAGGGACAACACCGTGTTCCGGGACGACCTCAACGGACACCAGTTCCGGATCTGCGCTGCCGGCGTAAGGCGTGCCCTGTTCGATCCATTCGCGAAGCAGTGAAAATTGTTTCGAATCCCGTGCCAGTCGAACTCCGCCTCCATGTGGCGTCTGCCCGGACGCTTTCATCAGCAACAGACTTCGTTCAGGAGCGGCGCGAAACAGACGGCGACCGCGGCCTTCCTTCACCAGACTTTCGTAATCTTCCTGCGGTTCGAACCCCAGCAAAGAGAGTTGAAATCCATTCTGCCCGCCGCCGGCTTTGGCGTGACAAACCCCCGTGTTGCAGCCAGCCTTGGTCAGCACCGGCATGACATCGTTGACAAAGCTGATCGCCTGATCGTTTTCCGCAGCAAGTCCCTGCGCAGCAAAAATTGACACGGCGACGATCGAACAAAGCCGGACAGGCAAAAAACAGGGTCGATGATTGGTCTTGTTGGCAGGGGCCGTCATGTCGTTTCCGATTGAGGCCAAAAACGGAGACGCAACGATCAGAATAGATGGTTACGATGTCAGGTGAGGAGAATGGCGGGGATCCAGCCGATTTTGGTCGCTGCTGGACGACCAAATACTACAGCACAAAAAAACCTCCGTCCAGCTTCAATTCTCAAGGGAAAGCCGCCAGATTTGCAGTCGCGGAATACTTATTGAGTCGTCTGGGTGGCCGGTGGCTGGACTGAGCGTGCGAAGGAAGCCCCGGGATTTCGCTGCATCTAGGAAAAAACACCTGATACTGGACCCATCGAGCATCGTTAGCCCGGCGTCCGCATTTCGAGTATATTCGCCCGATGCGTTTTAGGTCCGTATCGGTTTCAATGAGAAAAAATGACGATGATTCGATACTTCACGTGCTTGTTCGTTGTGCTGGTTCTTGCCGGCAATGGCGTTGCTCAGGACAATGACTTCACACCTCTTTTCAACGGCGAAAATTTCGACGGCTGGGAGCAACAGGGTGGTGTCGCCAGATACCGGATCGAAAACGGGGTGATTGTGGGTGAGTCTGTCGCAGGCACGCCAAACAGTTTCATGTGCACGAAGAAGCTGTACCGGAATTTTGTTCTGGAGTACGAGTATAAGTGCGACAACCTGCTGAATTCCGGCGTCCAGTTTCGCAGCAATGTGTACGCCATCGAATTGATTCTGGATGGCGAAGGCAAGAACAAGAAAATTGCGGCGGGACGTGTTCACGGTTATCAGGTCGAAATCGATCCGAACAAGCCTTCTCGTATGTGGAGCGGCGGCATCTACGATGAAGGTCGTCGTGGGTGGTTGTATCCGGGAATCAGAGGTGGCGACGCAAAGGCATTTACGAAACAGGGACAGAACGTCTACAAGCCAGGCGAATGGAACTCAGTGAAAGTCGAATGCGACGGACCCCACATTCGCACATGGCTGAACGGTGAAGCTCGAGCCGACTTCGAAGACGACATGACGCCTCAGGGACTGATCGCTCTGCAGGTACACGGCGTCGGCAAGCATCCGAAAGCCGTCGGCAAAACGATCATGTGGCGCAACCTGCGCATCAAAGAATTACCCTAAGCGGGACGGCCCACAGCGGGGCGGGGCGGCCCGCGGCCGATGCGAGCTAACGCTCGGAATTTGATGGTCCGCTCCCGTTGGTCGCTGCAAAATTCGTGGACGGAGAGGGCGCTACGGCGTCTTCACGTTGAACGCTGCAAGTCGCGTCTTCATTTGCTCAGCCTGCTGCCGCACCGTGGCTGCGTGCTGCGGATCACCGGCGAGATTGGTGAACTGACCTGCGTCGGTCTTCATGTTGTACAGTTCTTCAGTCCCGTCGTTGTACTGCATGTAGGACCAGTCTTTGGTGCGCCACGACGTACCCTTCGCGAATGACAGCGCGCCTTCTTTAACAGTGACGGAATGATCCTGCAACACAGGGATCAGACTCGTACCGTGAAGACCTTCCGGCAGCGGCAGTGAAGTCAGTTCGCACAACGTGGGAAACAGGTCCACCAGTTCCACAATGGAGTTCGTCCGGCCTGGCTGAAAACCGGGCACGGAAATCATCAGCGGAATGCGAATCACCTGCTCATGAACATTGTTTTTCTGCCAGAACGTATGGTCTCCCAGGTGATATCCGTGATCGCTGGTAAAGACGATGGCTGTTGATTCCCGCAGCCCAAGGCGATCCAGTTCGTCTACCAGCCGACCGACCTGTTCGTCCATGAACGTCACGGCCGCGTAGTAAGCCGCCCACATTCGCTTCTGATTGTCAGGATACTTGTCGATTCCGTTTAACGCCGAACGACTTCCGGGCACTCCCAGCTTGGGAATGTCGTCCAGATCACCGGGCCGCAGCTCTGGCAGTGTCGTTTTCTGCCATGGATAAGGGGCAAAGTACTGATGCGGTGCCACCATCGGATAGTGTGGCCTCACGAACCCCGCTGCGATGAAGAACTGCTCGTTGCGATGTTTCTGCAGCAGTTCGATCGTTTTGGTGGCGGTCTTGTGATCGGGCTGATCCGATCCCGTGCCGTCGTATTGCACCGACACAAACATCCGATGAGGCATCTTTGTGGACTGTCGGCCTTCCAGCTCGGTCGTGAAAATGTTCAGATTCAGACAGGCATAGTCTCCGGGAGTGTGTGCTTCGTTGCCCTGCGAATTGAACCGCTCAGTCCACGTCTCCGGGACATCCTGCCCGTCCGTCCCGGCGATGATATCACCAGGAACGCGCATGTGAAAAATCTTGCCGACTCGGGCACTGTACCGGCCGTTCTGCCGGAAGTGCTGTCCCAGAGTGACGTCGCCCTTGCCCTTGTAACGGCTGAACATGAATGACGTTCGCGACGGCCCACAAACCGTGCCCTGGCAGTAAGCTCGATCAAAGACCAGTGCCTGCGCAGCCAACTTATCGATGTTGGGTGTTTGGCACATCGAATCGCCGTAACAGCCAAGCACCCCCGCTCTCAGATCGTCCGATATGATAAACAGAACGTTCCTGATGACGGGTTTCGGCTGTTCAGCCGACAGTACTTCACCGTAGCCAAAAACAAGCATCGCCAGCAGACACGCACGTTGCATTCCACCGCATCGAACAGAAACCGCCGGCTTGAATTGACATGCACCAAACATATTCTCTCCAGAACAGATTCTCTTCAAAAAATGAGGACTGCCCGTCCTGTACTTCTTCGCTTCCTTCGCGCCCTTCTGTTCAAAATCGGGGCCGCAAACGGCAAGTCTGAGTGGTACTGACGGAAATCACAAGCCAACAGAAGATCGCAAAGCAAGCAAAGAGAAACAGCCAGCACTGGCTCTTCTTTGGCGTTGGTATCGATACAAAACCGAAGACTCCGAACACCCTCGCCAGCCGCTACCGCGTCCGACGCTCCCACAAAGATGTGTAGATATCAATGCCTATGTCCCGGTACTGTCGTCGTGCAGAGTCAGAGCGATGCCGAACTCGTCGGCAAGACTGGACAGGTCTGAAACGGTCGAAGCCATCAGCGGAATGCCGTCACGCAGACGATTCTGCATACATTTGAATTCCGGTTGGCCCGGGATCATGACACAATCAAATCCCGGTGCCGGCGGTGACTGGTTGAATGTCCGCATCATGACGTCCAATCCTTGTTTGATGGTGTCAGGATCTCCAAATTGGTCCAGGCGCAGGGCTGCAAAGACATGGCCAATTCCTTCCTGAGCAAATCCGTTCTCCGGGCCCTGACTCTTATTTTCGCCCAGTACTCGATCGGGGTCCGCGTTTTCGCGCCAGGCACCGGACAGCAGGCCGGTCAGAATCCAACCGGCGATCGCAAGGCCGAAACCCTTATGACCACCGAACTCGGTCGCCCCACCTAACGGAACCATTTTTTCGACTGTGGTCGGATCAGATGTCGGTTGATGCCGATCATCCAGAGCCCAACCAAGCGGCAGGGCTTTCCCAAGTTCTTCCAGCATTTCGATGCGGTTAACGGGGACGACGGATGTCGACATATCAAGTACGAAGGCAGGTCCCGTGCCGGCTGGGCAGGCCATGGCCAGCGGGTTTGTCGACAGCATCGGCAGCAGGCCGCCGAACGGTGCGACGGCCTTGGGTTGCCCATTGGGAAACAGGTAGCCCGTGGACGCGAAACCGATCATGTCATGCTGCGTCGCCATGTGGGCATAATACCCGGCCGCGCCGAAGTGCGTTGAGTTGCGGACGGTGACAACGCCCATACCTTGAGAAGACGCCTTTTCAATCGCCAGGGTCATGGCTTTCACGGAAGCAGAAAGTCCCATTCCACCGTTGGCGTTGGTCGCAGCCGCCGTTGGTGAATCACGTTCCACCGTGAGCGGTACACCAGTTCGAATGACGCCATCGCGTCGACCGACTCCACCAGCACTGTCGATGTAGTATCGTTTAAGATTGCGAACGCCATGTGTATCAACGCCCCGCAAACTGGCCCACATCAAAACGTCAGTGGCCTTTTCCGCATCAGCGTGGTCAGCACCGGACGCGACGAATACGTCGTGCACAAAGACACGAAGTTTGTCGTGCGAAATTCGTCGGCTTGTCATCTGTTTGTCCGGGGTTCTCGAAAACACGTCGGCATGACGAGAAAAAAACATGAAGTCTGGCTGATGTCGTGAAGCCGTCAGGAACCAGCGTAGTTCGATGACAGGAATAGACATTCGCTGAACCCTTCGCCACAGATTCAGACAGCGTGGATCTTATCGCAACTGCGGCGGAAGTTCGTTGCCGAAGGTGCAAACGCATGGCCTACGGCCGCGACCGCACCCGCGACATGTAACGCAGAAAATAGCGTTCAAAATCTTCCAGTGGTCTGCCGGTCGCGGCTTCAAATTCCGCCAGGCGAGTCGTCGAATCGACCGGCTGCAAAGGCTTTCTGTTTTGCAGATGTGACAAAAGACGGTCGAAGGCTGCTCGGTCTGACCGAATCAGAAAAAACGTAATCGCCCATCCTTCCGCGTAGGCGTCGGCTAGATTTTCCGGGGATTGAAACGCCTGATCAGACTCCAGCAGATCCGACAATGGCAGCCGAAGTCGATTCTGACTCGTGGCGGCCTTGAATCCCGGCAGATGAATCCGACTCACTTCACCCGGTCGACTCCAGACCGTGGAGCTTCGACCTGACGCCCGTTCGAAGAATACGGCCAGTCCTTCCGACAGCCACATCGGATTGTCCGCAAATCGCACCTGCAGCCCTGTGTTAAATGCCAATTGATGCACGGCTTCGTGAACGATGGTTTCCACCTGGCGAGGCTTCTTCTTTATCTCACGGACGACGTCCGAGTTGGTGCGGAATGAGCGGTCGCCGGAGACTGCAGTGATCAGCATCTGATTGTCGCGGACCGAGTAGTAGCCGGGGACGTCCGAGAAATCTGTATCCGGGTGCTGTCTGCGAGCAAATTCCTGAAACCGTGCGACGTCGCGAAACACCAAAACCGGCAGTTTCGCCGTGAGTGGTGTCAGCTGGACATCAGAGCCTTCGAAGAATTTCAGGTACTCAGCGAACACCTTCTCAAGCAGTCGCCCACAAAACTTCGTATACAATTCTGAAGCATCCGAGCAGATCACAAAGTGTTCGGTCTGATGGATGGCAGACCCGGCACCCGCTTGTTGCAGCAGCAGCGTCGCCAGTTCATCGGATGGCAGATACGAAAATGCGCCGGAACGGCCGACGAAGGACGTAAACTCTTTCGGCCTAAGATTGTGAAGCCGGCCACTTCGTTCTTCAAGCAGAATGGCGCCATCCGGTGCTTCGAACAGCACGCGGCCTGTAAGACGAGTCGGTGCACCACTGGCAGACGTCAACGTCACGGTCTGAAGAGGATCCTCCCCAAACGCGGCAACCGTCGTCAGGCAGAACAGCCACGTCATCGATTGCAGAATGCGTCGGAGCATTTTGCCGCCTTCATCTGAATGTTGATACCAGATGTCCAGAAGATCGGACATCTGCACCACTTGAGACCTGTGACCGTACGCAAAGTTGTCTGTTCCACACCAGTGGATTGTGAACTCCCGGCTAATTCGGCTACGTTACGCACGAAACTGGCGAATCCCATCTTAGACACTCTCGACCCGTATTTGGAAGCGGAACAGTATGGATCACTTTATCAGTCTGATTCTGGGTGGCGGAAAAGGTACGCGGTTGATGCCGCTGACTCAGTTTCGTTCGAAACCGGCCGTTCCCATCGCGGGCAAGTATCGACTGATTGATGTACCGATTTCGAATTGCATGCACAGCGGCGTCAACCGAATCTATGTGTTGACACAATTCAATTCCGTCAGCCTGCACCGACATATTCGACAGACCTACAGCTTTGACGTGTTTAACAAAGGCTTTGTCGAAGTCCTCGCGGCTCAACAAACACCTGGTGATTCTGCATGGTACCAGGGCACAGCTGATGCTGTGCGCAAACAGATTCGATTTTTGAAGGAGCCGAATCTGCGGTACGTCCTGATTCTTTCCGGAGATCAACTGTATCGAATGGATTATCGCGACATGTTAACCACACATGTCGCCGCCGCCGCTGATGTCACGATTGCAACAATCCCGGTCAATGCCGCTGACGCTCGCGGATTCGGCGTCATGCAACTGGATGATACCGGGCGAGTGACGGGATTCGTGGAAAAGCCACAGGACGACGATGCTCTGGCAGCCGCGCGCACGTCTGCCAGTTGGATCGACCAGCAGGGCATCGAATCAAACGGTCGTGAGTATCTGGCCAGCATGGGGATCTATCTTTTTAATCGCGACCTGCTGGTCGACCTGCTGGAATCGTCAGACGACGAAGATTTTGGCAAGCACATCTTTCCGCAGGCGATCGACAACCATCGCGTGCAGGCTCATCTGTTCGACGGGTATTGGGAAGACATCGGTACGATCAAAGCCTTTTTTAATTCCAATCTGGCTCTGGCCGACCCCAATCCCGAGTTCACTTTTGCCGATCACAAATGGCCAATCTACACGCGTGCTCGATTTCTGCCGTCGACGCGGATTGACGAGTGTTCTGTCAACCGCAGCCTGATTGCGGAAGGCTGCCAGATTGGCCAGGGATGTCAAATTGAAAACAGCGTCATCGGAGTCCGCACTCAGGTTGGCAGCAATGTGACAATTCGTAACAGCGTCATCATGGGAGCCGACTACTACACCAAAGATCGTTCCCAGTCCTCGGAAGTACCAGGTCTGGAGAACGGCGTGCTGATCGATGGGGTGCTGGTCGACAAGAATGTCCGCATTGGAGCTGGGGCGCGAATCGTCGCTTCTGAAGCCCCGAATGGTGATGGCGACTATGATCAGGTGGCCGTCCGCGACGGCATTGCAGTTGTCAAGAAAGGTGCTGCGATTCCGGAAGGATGGAGTTTCTCACAAAATGCGTCTCAAGAGCCGGGTGGGTAGAAGAAATCAAATTGCGGGCTTCCGACAACCGGCCACAGCACCAGAAAATGGTGGATCAAGTCACTGAAGAACAGCCCCAGCCCGATCGCCAGCATCCACCAGCTGGCCTTCGGATATCGGTCCCATAGCCAACACGCCAGCAACATGATGACTACGCCGATGTAGCTGTGATGAATCCGTAGCCCGCACGTCAGTCGGCCGATCGTTGATGCGGTGTCTCGTGTAGATTCCAGCCTCAGGCCGAATCGCATCGCACAGGTGATCACTTCAAAGATCACAGTAAACGCGATGGCCCACAGGTACAGCTTCTGATTAATCGCAACAGTTTTCTTCACCGGTGCATGATAGAGACAACGTCTCAGAATCAGAACTATTCTGCACGTCGGAAATACGATTGCCCAGCTCGTTTTCGAGGACGCTCGGCGTCGCTATGATGCGGCAAAACACGCTTAAAGGTTGGACAAATGGCACAAAAAACATATCTGGCGGTTGATCTGGGAGCGGAAAGCGGACGCGTCATGGCCGGGCATTTCGACGGCCGGAAGATCGCGTTGGAACAATTCCACCGTTTTCCAAACGGTCCGGTGAATCTCGGCGGAACACTGCGCTGGAATCTGGTCAGCCTGTGGTCAGAAATTCAGAACGGACTGCGAGAAGCCGCTTCCAGACTCAACGGTTCTGCCGTTTCCGTCGGCGTTGACACCTGGGGAGTCGACTTTGTGCTGATGAACCAGCACGATGAACTGCTTGGTCAGCCGTGGAACTACAGAGACAAGCGCACGGACGGAATGCTGCAGAAGGCGTTTTCACGTGTGCCGCGTGCCGAGATTTTCGCGGAAACCGGGCTGCAATTCATGCAGCTTAATTCGCTGTACCAGTTGCTGGCTATGTGTGACCGGGATCCTGCTCTGGTGTCTCAGGCAAAACGCTTTTTGATGGTACCGGATTTTTTTCACTGGTGCCTGAGCGGCAGCCGCGTTGTTGAATTCACGAATGCCACAACGACTCAAATGCTGAACGCAAAGACTCGGGACTGGGCCTTCGACATGTTACGGAAGTTCGAGATCCCCACCGAAATGTTTCCGGAAGTCGTGTCTCCCGGGACTAACCTGGGGACACTTCGGAACGAGGTCGCCGAATTCACTGGCCTGGGCAAGCTGAATGTCGTGACACCGGCAACTCACGATACCGGAGCGGCGGTCGCCGCCGTGCCGACTCGCAGAACGGGTCGTGCCGACTGGGCCTACATCAGCAGCGGCACATGGTCGTTGATGGGCGTAGAGGTGCAGGACGCCGTTCTTACAGAAAAAGCCCTGCAGCGAAACGTCACAAATGAAGGCGGCGTCGACGGCACCTATCGATTGTTAAAAAACATCATGGGGCTGTGGCTGGTGCAGCGCTGCAAAGTTGCATTTGCTCAGCGCGGAAATGACATTGATTATTCGGAATTGATCCGGCTGGCAACGGAGGCGTCCGCATTTCGATCATTAGTCGACCCGGACCGTCCGGAGTTCCTCAGTCCGACGGATATGACCGCCGCCATTGCCGAAGAATGTCGTCGCACCAATCAACCTGTGCCGGAAACGGAAGGTCAGTTTGTGCGTTGTGCCCTTGAAAGTCTGGCCTTGAAATACCGCATGGTGCTGGGATGGATGGAGGAGTTGACCGGAGTTCCCGTCGAAGTGATTCACATCGTCGGTGGCGGAACACAGAACCAACTGTTGAATCAGTTTACTGCGGACGCGTGTGCTCGACCTGTGTTTGCTGGCCCAATTGAAGCCACGGCACTGGGAAATGTCCTGTTGCAGGCTCGAGCGGCCGGAGATATTTCTTCTTTGTCGGAAATCCGTGATGTTGTCCGAGGTTCTGAGACGATTGGCGAATACACTCCCCGGGAATCCGCCGCATGGGAAGATGCCTGGGGAAGGTTCGTGCAATTGTGTGAAATAGAGAGAAACAACTGACTGATGGGCCTATTTGATCGACTGAAAGCCGGACTGCAGAAAACCAGGGACATCCTGCGCACGGACGTGCGGGACCTGTTCAAGGCCGGTGACGTACTGGACGAGAATCTGCTGGAAGAATTTGAGGGACGGCTGATCCGAACGGACATGGGAGTGGCCGCAGCCGACCGCATCACTTCTCGATTACGTGAGGAGCACGGTGGCCGAACGGTTGATGTCGACGCCATCTGGGACACCATTCGCTCAGAACTGCGAGAACTGCTGAAGAGTGATGACGCCACAACATGGGATCCGGACAACCCGTTGTCGCCGCTGAACAAAGCCGAATCAGGTCCCACCGTAATACTTGTGGCTGGCGTCAACGGTGTCGGTAAAACCACATCGATTGCCAAGATTTCCAACCTGCTGCAGAAGAGCGGAAACAAAGTCGTACTGGCCGCCGGAGACACATTTCGGGCCGCGGCTGTGGAACAGCTGACCATGTGGAGTGAACGGCTGGGCTGTGACATTGTGCGGAAGGACAGCGGAGCTGACCCGGCCTCGGTGGCTTATGAAGGTGCCGCCAAAGCCGTCGAACTGAATGCCGACTATCTGATCGTCGATACGGCTGGTCGCCTGCAGACTCAGAAAAACCTGATGGACGAACTGGAGAAAATTCGTCGCGTCATACAGAAGATCATTCCGGAAGCACCTCACGAAAGCCTGCTGGTGCTGGACGCCACGACCGGGCAGAACGGACTTAGCCAGGCGAAGAGCTTTTCTGCGGCAGTCGAATGCACAGGTCTGGTTCTGGCAAAACTTGACGGGACGGCTCGCGGTGGAGTCACAGTCGCCATTCGCCAGGAAATGGGCATTCCCGTGAAGTACATCGGAGTCGGGGAAGGCATCGACGACCTCGAGTTGTTTAATGCCGATGGATTTGTCGACGCCCTGTTTGCGAAATAAGCACCTTTGGTGCATGGTGCAGTTTATGTCTCAACGCGATTACTACGAAACGCTGGGCGTCTCTCGATCGGCTTCAGCCGACGAAATCCGCAAGGCCTACAAGAAGCTGGCTCGGCAATTTCATCCGGATGCCAATGCCGAAGATCCTGGCGCTCAAAAGAAATTTGCCGAAATCACCGAAGCCTACGAAGTTCTGGGCACCGACGAGAAACGGAAAAAGTACGACCAGTTCGGACACAACTGGAGCAAGGTCGGGGGCGGCCCGGGCGGTAGTCCGTTTGGAGGCGGAGGCGGTGCGCAATTCGATCTGAACGACATCCTGGGTGGCATGTTTGGTGGCGGAGGGGGCAGCCCCTTCGGAGGGGGGAGTCCGTTCGGCGGAGGTCGTCGGCAGACGCGTGCCCAAAAAGGTCAGACCGTTGAGGCCGAAATCCGGGTGCCGTTTCAAGTCGGTGTTGCTGGGGGCGAACACGAAATAACACTACAGACCAGCGGCAAGACAGAACGGCTGACCGTGAAAATCCCTGCGGGAATTAATGACGGCGGCAAGGTGCGCCTGGCCGGGCAGGGCCACCCAGGGTACGACGGAGGGGCGGCCGGTGACGTAATTGTCACGATTCGTGTGTCGGCTCATCCCTGGTTCCGGCGTGAAGGAAAAAATCTGCTGGTCGACGTGCCGATTACTCCCTCAGAGGCAGCTCTGGGGGCAAAGGTCGAGGTACCAACATTGTCCGAGGGAACACTGGTGCTGACCGTTCCTGCCGGCACTTCCGGTGGTGCCAAAATGCGTCTGCGAGGCAAAGGGGTTCCTGATCGAAAGACAGGGCAAACCGGCGACCAGCTTGTCGTCGTGAAGATCGTCACACCGAAGGATCTGTCTGAAGAGGCTGTCGAACTGTTTCAGGAGCTGATGGAAGCGGCTCCTCAAAGTCCACGCGACGGGCTTTGGCCATAACGTTGGTTCGTGTCTGCCCCGGGGCCGCGATTTGCTGACAGAAAAGCGACGGTGCCTCGTGCTGTGGATAGCCGACCAGGTAATTCCATGAGTTTCCCGCCCGATTCGCTGCATTCCCCAATCGTTCACTCTAAACTTGGTGCAGACATTCCGCACTTCTTTCAGTTTCCTGACAGTAGATCTCCAAATGGAACGCCTGGTAAGCACTGACGAATTACAACCCGGTGATCGTCGTTCGGTCATTGTTGATGATATTCCGGCACTGGTCGTGCGAATCGGTGATGAATACTATGTGGTTGAAGACTTGTGTTCTCACGATGGCCAGCCATTAACGGATGGCCCCATCGTTGATTGTTCGATCACGTGTCCTCGCCACGGGGCAAGGTTTGATTTAAAAACCGGAGCCGCCTTGTGTATGCCAGCCACTAAAGGCATTCGAACTTTCACCGTGGAACTCAGAGACGATGCCGTCTGGGCCGCACCCAGGTAAGGCCAGCAGTGTGCTGTGGAAGGAACCCAGACCTTCCTGGCAGTAAATCCCAACAACCATTGCCGGAGAAATAACAGTGTCC
>JBDONA010000252.1:0-4365 GCA_039831575.1 Fuerstiella sp.
CAGATCGTGGACCGACAGAGGGTCGACCGTATGGAAGTCTGTGCCACAATAGCGACAACGCAGTGCGATCGACTTGATCGTTTCTTTGCACGCAGGACATGATTTGGTATCTCCCCACGCGGTCAACTGTTGAGCGGCCTGTTTATCGTCTGCCGGTGCCGGAGCCTCGACACAGCCGTAAGTCGCGCAGCCTCCCACTTCTGTCCAGCATTCCCGATGATGGACCTGCTCACAGGTCGGGCATTCAACGATGAACTCGTCCGTCCCGATCATTGTCTGGCAGATGGGACATTTCGAATCTTTGGCTCCGAGTTCCAGCCTGGTCGATGACAGGACTTTCGATGAGGCAGTCAACACAATGGAATTGCTGCATTTCGGGCAACGAAATGATCGACCTGTGCGTTCCGAAGGAACACGCACCCGCGCGCCGCAGTCACATTGAACAATGGGTTTGTCTGTCATTCCTCACCGAAACACACAAAGTTAATGCACTAGTCCAAAACAGCCATCCGACAGGGCGACAAACTTACTGAGCCGCACTCTGGATGATAACGTTAATCACGTTCCACAATATACCCATGGCCAGCGACACACCGAGCATCTTTCCGCCCTTCGGTTTGCCTTGAATGAGCCATACAATTCCGGCGATGCAGCCAATGCCTGAACAAATGATCGCCACTGCCCAGTCTCCGCCGGTCATGTCCGCATCGGCGCCTGCGGCCTTCGCTTTTTTCTTCAACTTCGGGTCGAAGATCTCTCCGCAGAAGCGACATTTCGAAGCGCCGGCCTGAATCATCTCGCCACACATCGGACACGGCTTCCTGCCTTTGGCAGGCACGCTGATTTCCGATCCGTAACTGTCAATATCGTCACTGGCGAATGGATCTTCCCCGTACGTGTCATCGTCAAAGGTATCGTCTCCGTAGTCGTCGAATTCATCTTCGACCGCGTCGTAGACCGCTTCGGGAATGATGAGAATGTCGCCGCAACCCGGACATTTCACCTTTTTACCAGCAGATTCTCCTTTGGCTTTCAACTTCTTTCCGCAGGCATTGCAGGTGACTTTGATACTCACAAAAACACTCCCAAAAAGAGAACAGAAAATCGACGTGGTCTCAGCCGTATGACTCTCCGAATCGACTTCACAGGACAGGTACCTCACCCGGATGAGGTACCTGTCCTGCGAAATCCCTAACACTTCAGCTGCATTAAACCGTTTACGTAAATGCTGGCCATTACAAGGTCGCCACCGTCACCAGACGTTGGATGTTTTTTCCGTTTATCATGAATTCCACGCCCCGACGAGCGCAGCAATTTCAGGGGACTGAATAGTCAGGCTGAATCTTTCACTGCAAATTCCAGGACTGTCTTCCCCAGCACAATCTGGTCGCCGGCCTGCAGCAAACGGCTTTTCACCGGGATGCCATTGACATACGTGCCGTCCGGAGTCCCCTGGTCTTCGATTTCAAACCTGCCGCCTCGGTTGTAGATGATTGCATGAGTCGGTTCGATAGCGTCGTCCTTGAACAGATAGATCTCTGCCTTTGGGGAACTTCCCAGCACAGTGGATTCCTTAAACAGGACGAATTGCTTGCCGGCAAGCGGGCCTTTCTGCATGATCAGCCACGCCGTCTTTGTCCAGCCTTCGACCAGTCCCACGAACAACCCGACGCCCAGGCCAATCACGGCGAATCCAACCGCACGGCTGTACAACGCCTCGCCGTCAGCACTGGTCAGGACAAGGCTGATGGGGTCAAACAGCAGCCCACCGAGAAGGCCGCCAAGAATGCTGCCGACAAGCCCGTTGATGATGACCTTCTTTTCCCGTAGAGCACAGCCCTGTCCCAATCCGGCGGGAATGGACGCCAGTGACCACGCGGCACCACGCCCCATAATCAGAACCAGCAACGCCATTCCCGTTGGCATATCATTTTCGCCCAGCGGTCCTTTCTGCAGGCTGATAGCTATTTGTGTCATCAGGGAAAACACAATCCCGGTGGGAATCAGTGCCACCAAACCACCAAGGAATCCCACGCCCAGGCCGACCGAACCACTCAGGACGGCGCGACCGGGATTTCGACACATGAGTCCTTCCGCTGCTCCCAGAAACAGGCCGATAAAACCTGCCACCACAGGAAATATCAGAATGGTCGCGGCCACGTTTTCCTGCAACGGATCATCAGAAAAGAAGGGTTCCAGAATCGCCCATCCGACCAGCCCGCCACCAGCGCTGCAGATCGCCAGATAAAACCAGTTGGCATAGATGACTCGGATAATCCACGGTTGTTCGTCCACTTCTTCCAGATCGCGCTGCAGCCACTTCTGCGTTTCGACATATTCATCCACGACCGGGGCATTCAGGTCGGTCGCAGTAATCCGCATGGGTTGTTGTGAGTTTGACAACGTCAACTCCGGGACTGGGCTGAAGGGAAATAAGAAATTGCAGTTAATCAGTTATGTGGCAGGAGCCGCAGGTGCTGCCGACAGATCGACGGCAGGTTTCACCGCAGGAGTACGCTGCTCCTGGGCCCCGGCCGGCGGCGATGGTGTCGTCGGCTGCTTAACCTGACCCGTCGTCGAGTCGTTCCTGGGTTTGGCAGATGGAGCAGGGGACAACGGCTGCGACTTTGGTTGTGTTTCGAGGAACTTCGACGGATTGCCGTCGTCGCGTTTCTTCGCGGTATCTTCTTCCTGAGTTGGCATGGGGATTGGAATCGGCACCGGCAGGGTCCTGCGGGTATCGATTCCGGAAAGGGCACCGATATGGGCCACGACCACCTGAGCCAACAGTTCACGTTGTTCCGGCGGAACGCTGTAACGCGACTGGATCAGCTGCAGGTCGTCACGAGCAGCGGCCAGCTGTTTTCGAATGTCCTGAAACTTTTTGCGAACGGCTCTGCGTTCATCGCCTTCGAATTTCCCGGTTTGTTCTTCTGCCAGGGTGGAGACGGCATCGAAAGTGCCAGCCACTTTTTTGTAAACCGCTTCCACCTGTTCTGACCGTCCCAGCTGCAGGACGTTCCAAAGGCCGTAATGAGCGACGGCCCCTTCGGCAAGATACTGCTGCTCGTTTCCGTTGCGCCAGTGTCCCAGCAGGATCCCCAGCAGAAACAGGCTGGCTGCCGCCAGTAACAGCGACGCCATTGACAGTGGTGGTTCCACGGACAGCTGGGGACTTGTTTCTGCCGAGCGGGCGGCGGCCACCGTTTCTGAACGAGTTGCTGCTGCCGGCCGCACGGAAGTGGCGGCGGCCACGTGAATGATGCGATTACCGGCCCAGTAATGCCGCATCAGTTCCGCTTTGCCGCCCCGCCATTCAAACACGCCTTCCAGCTTACGGACCGGGTCCACAACATAGGCGAACTGCCCGGCGCCACAGAAGAAATGTTCCTGAATAAACATATCGCGGTCGGACAGAAAAATTCCAAAATCCGGATGGGAATGGTACCAGCCGAGGATTCGCTTGTCAGAGTACGTGGAATCCATTTCTTCATTGATCTGCGACCACGATTGGTGAGTAAAAGTCACTTCCGTGTTCTTACTGGCCGCATCATCACAGCGGATGAAGTTGGTGATGCGAGCGAACGGACCATCGTTATCTCTGAGCCATTCTCCGACGACGACTCCGCAGATCTCGATGCTCGTATCTTCGCTGGCATGAGACATGATGGCGCTGTGGACAGATTCTTCGAAGTGAACTCGGAAGTCCGCTGCGTGACTGGCGGGAAACGTTCCCGTCGACAGTGATTCCTTTGCCAGCTGACTAACGTCGATTTCGCTCATCTGCTTTGTCCCAATACACGTTGTACCAGCGAAGGCCGGTGCGCCGCTTTCGAAGCCCTGTGTTCGGCCATTGAAGTGACGCGTTCATGCTCGTTGTAAGAAAACCAATCTGACAGGTGATCGAGAGATTCAGTGTGGGGAGGTTTTCGTCGCTGACGCTCTAGTGAGTGAAAACCATGCACCGTTACGCAAGCGACCCCAGGACTGATTTCCGATCACCTCCGAATTCAAAGAAACTCTGTTTCATCCCGTTGCGGCCACCCAGAATGTCCCACAGCGGAACACCCAGTTCGGACAGTGTATGGTCCAGTAGTTCGGCACGATCTCCGATCGTGTGATACACGTTCGGAGTGCGGTGTTCGCCACACTGACCGCAGCGCCCTTCTGATTCTTTCACTCGGCCCAACGACGACAGTTTTGGCTCTGTTGTGCCACACGTCGGGCATGTCAAAGATTCCAGCAGGTCGCAATTCACTTCGATGACCGCTTCCGGCCCCACCGCGCTGCGTATATGTTCAAGCAGGTCTCCGGCTCGTGTTTCTGTGGTCGTCCAGTCCAGCACCTCGACCGGCTGGAAGGCAT
>JBDONA010000083.1:0-4360 GCA_039831575.1 Fuerstiella sp.
GGTTGAACGGGTTCGGTGATCAGTTTTGCACCGGTGACTTTCAGTTCGACAACAGAGCCCGATTCGTCGGGATCCCGATTATCGATGATCAGACCGTTCTTGCTGCCCGCAGGCTCCACAGTTTAAGTCTGACAGGCGGGCCGTTTAAGATTGGAACCAATCAACGAACGACCGACGTCGCTCAGACGACTGCCACAGCCCATCGAATGAAGGACGCCCCGACACTCGAAACAGCCCGAAATCTTGGGGCGATCAATCACGCCGAGTGCCTTGAGCCGATCTAGTCGCTCGGGGACTGACCCTGAGTGAATCACTTTTTTTTGTGCCATGCAATCACAGAAGACTCAGTACCTGCAGCTGCGCGAGGATATTTCTGAGGTGAAGGAATTGGTTAAGTGAGGGGCCCATCAAAACAAATGTGATTGCAGTGGTGGATTGTACGTGCCGCTCAGTCTGGGTAGATTCGTTTCCCGTCTTGAGCCGAAGCACTATTCGAGAATCCCATACTCTCCGAAAACGTCGCCACGCACGTCCGCTGTCCACACTGCCACGATCGAATCGAAGTAATTGAGGACAGTTCGATTGACGGTTTGGACTGTCCATTCCGCGGCAACCGTTTCAACCCGGCGATCGATACGGATACAGCCACGAGGCGATCAGTGTGATTCAGGCGACCGAATGAAAGACCTTCTCTGTATGTCACTGGTCGTCATCGCCCGAGCCGGGTTGTGTCTGGCTGCACTTGCCTGGATTGCGGGACAATGGCGAACGGCGGTCGGCATCTGTGCGTTGCCGGTGTCTACATCCGCAAACATACGCTGATGGTTAGCAGCTTGCAGACTCGGAACTCGTATGAGCATCAAGCGAGGCTGATCAGGAATTCAGCAAGCTTCAAATCAATGAGTTCTGTGCGATTAAACAATCCAATCGGAAATGTCTGTTCAGTTTCCTGTGCCGCCCAATGTTCGGCGATGTGCTTTAATGCATCTGCATGAACTAACGCAATATCCCAGTTTGTTTTCGCCTTGTACTGATGCGCGATTTTAATTGAGTTGGCACTGAATGACGGCCCAACGACGATAAATGCCAACGGCTCGAAGCCCTTCTGCCGTTCCTTTCTAAGGTATCCGTCAAATTGGTCGTCTAGGTGATCCTGAAGATTCACTTCCTTCTCTGCAGACTTGCAGTCCCAAAGAATCACTTGTCGATCACCCACTGGAATTCGCCCGTCTGCCTTTGTGATTTTTCGGGTGTTGTCAATTCCGACATTCAACATTTGCTCAAATAGGAAATCAGTCGCCTTCTCAAATTGATGCTCAACCTCCAGATCTTTGGAGATGAGCTTCTTCGCTCGCAGGTCTGCGTACGCACGTGCGGCAAGCAGCTCGTAGTTGTTGTACCACTCCTCGCGTTCATCCTGCGTTTCACGTTCTTCGAACGATAGGTCGTCATAGAACTGAACGAGGCGAAGGCAGACTTCGTCTTTGCGACCGGAACTCGCCAGACCGACCAAGCGACACATGTCGGCTAGCTTTGAGCGATCAAGGCTGTCAAGAACCTCGCGTGGAGCAATGTCACTTCCCGCAATTCGATCAATTAGCTCCTGCTTGTTGCCGTTGCGATCCATGCTGTGCTTGACCAGAACGCTTCGCAAATCGGTCAGGTTCAAGCAGTCGTGCTGTAACAGACGGATGTAATTTGTTCGTTGCAATTCCATTTGAACAACGCACGTACGCAAAACCTCAGCCACCTCTCTTGGTATGACGTCCACGCTTCGGTTATTGTCGTCACGATAGCTCCAAAGGAGTCCATCACGCTGCAGTTCTTTCCTTGCATCGTGAATTTCGTCGCGGGTGTGGAGTTCGCAATCTCTTTTCGGGAATCTCGATATGTGTGCCGAGATCATCCGGTGTTCTTCCCCGGAAATGTCAAGACGCACACGCAGTACTTTCAAGAGTTCAGCTTCGTCTAGCGAAATGTCGTCATTATTCCGCCATGCAGCGTCCAAAACGACGCGATAGGTATCGCAATTGTGTGCGCGCTGAGGATCGTGTTGCTTGCCGTCGAAGATGTCGAGATTTCCGGCCTTGGCAACGAGATTCGTTTCATACTCTAGGACTCGCTCCTCAAGTTTCCCCTCTTCCAGACTGTACGTCTCTTCCTGGAGTAGAATCACATACAGTAGGATGTCCTTCAGGTTTCGGCGATGGACGTCACTATCGATTGCATTCGTGCTCTCCAACACTTGGTCTTTTCCGACAAGCTGCGAAGCATCGCTTCTAATGCGTTCCGTCAACTCTGCGTCAGCCATTCCCCGTTTCGAGTCTAGGTGTCTGGCCAACACCCGCATCTTGACGGTCTTCATCATGCTTGGTGCAATGGCTTCGACGTCTTTGCACATAGCCCGCCGACCTAGCAGACGCTGCTCTGTAGCATCCGTGCGTCTTCGGCGTTTTCGGCGGCGTTTCTTTTTGCCATTCTGCACTAAGTCTAATTCAGTCGTCGGGCTATTGGCTCCATCGGGCGCTGGTGTTTCCAGAGCCTTGTCAGCTTGGGAGACCGAACTGTTGGGTTGACTCTCAATTGATGTTGAGTTGCTGTCATCTGTCTTGGGCTGCGGCGTGTCTTCAGTTGAGTCGAGCTCTTGCTGATCATTGACGGGAGCATTCATGCTACGGTTTTCGATCGTTTGTGATGCAGGATCAAGTTCCGACGATGCCAGGCTAATTGGGGCAGATCGGGCAACCCGTCCCTTGACGGTGAGAAAGTGAAATTCAGCAGTAGGATCCCGGCTGCAGTGATTTCTAAACAGGAGGGGGAGGGCGCATCACTACACAGTTATGTTCTAAAGAAGTCAAGCAAGTTTAGCATCAGTGCGTCCCTCCCCCGCCGCATGCTGGTGACCTGATCTGCGCGAGCGTCAGGTGGTGGACTTGTGTGGAGTCCGGGGAATGTGCCACGGCTCCATACCCCCAAACCATTATGGGGTGGCAGTCACAAGCCGATTGCGCAGTGGGACTGGCGAAAGATGAGCAAAGAAGAACGGGATGAGTTCAGGTGACACGCCATCACTTTCATGTAATTCAGCGGGGCGGTCGACTCTGACTCAGTTGCCACTTCACCCGGCCTCCCAATCCCGCCCACAATCGATCTCCTCGTACTGCGTATCATCCTTGCTCTCCCGCGTCCGCCACGGCTTCAACCGCTTGATCGTCAGCTGATCCTTCCGCTTGAAGATCAGCATGTCCCCGGCCTTCACGTCCATCAGCGTTCGGTCCGGGTGAGCGGGGTACAGGTGTTTGCCGTTACCGTCCTGTTCGAGCCATGCGATCAGTTCAACGATCTTGCCGTCGGTGGCTTCGAGCTGAAACTTCAGGGCTAGGATTTTGCGGCGTGGGTTCACTGATGGTGTGAGTCATAGTCGCCGATCAGCGGGCCGGCGCACGAAAATCCCCGCTGACTATTCCGCGGAGCGATCGATTTAACTAATCAACACACGTGCGAACAACGCCTGCCAGCACACCACGAATTTCAACCCGTGAGGCTGGATATGTCTTCGCTTTGAATCGCCGATTGGCCGGCGTCAGAACCACAAGCCGGTTCTTCATCGAGTACTTCTTCAAGGTCGCTTCACCTTCATCAACGATCGCTACAATCGTCTGCCCGTTTTTGGCTTTGCTCCCATGCTTGACGATGGCCAGATCACCATCGTTGATCCCGTCCAGGACCATGGAGTCGCCACGAACCTTCAGCATGTAGTGGTCACGTGGATCAAAGACCAATGAGAGGTCGAATGTCTCGATGTTCTCAATGGCCTCTATGGGCGTGCCTGCCGCGATATCGCCCAACACCCGATAAGGCATCGGCCGGTGGCCAGCTTCTCCCTGCAGCAGGTCCACATCGGCCCCAAGTGCCTCAGCAAGTTTCGTCAGAGTTCCCTCTCCGCACGGCTCTTTACCATTCTCGATGTTCGAAATCGAACAGAAGTGAATACCGACCTCTTTAGACAACGCTCGCAACGAGATGCCCCGGGCTTTCCGCAAGGACCGTAGTTTTTTTCCAATTTTCTTCATGCCGTAACTCCAATTGCTTCTGCTGTTCGTTGCAGAATGTCTTCTGTTAGTGGGGCGATTTCTCCACGTCGAATGTGTTCCGACTGAGGAGCCTCAATTCCAATTTCACAACTTGTTGAATTTATCCGAACAATGCGAATTCGCGTGTGTTCATTGATGATAATTTCTTCACCAAGTCGTCGTTTCAGCATCAACATGATTACCTCCATTTATCATATGTTTCCTGCATTCGCCATGTTTTGGTGCAACACAACGAACGAAGTTTATCAGGTAAAATTCAAACGTCA
>JBDONA010000847.1:0-4346 GCA_039831575.1 Fuerstiella sp.
CCAGCCAACCGTTACTTGAACAACTCGACAACTAGAAGATAAGCATCCTTCCGCTGAAGGATTTTCCGGATCGATCAATGGTTTCCATTCGAACAGGCCACATCAGTATCACGGGCAACTTCCGTGAGAATAACGAAGACAGCTACGTCGTTGATGAATCGCAGCGGTATTTTATCGTTGCTGATGGCATGGGCGGGCAGAACGCTGGCGAGAAAGCCAGCGCGCTGGCTGTTGAATTGATTCCCAAACAGCTGGAACAGCTGCTGAAGTTTGACGGTGGCCCCAAGGCTGAGATCGTCGACGCCATCGACCAGTCGGTGGAATACGCGAATTCAGAGATCATGTCGTTAAGCGAGGTTGATCCCGCCTCGCGCAATATGGGGACCACGGTCGTGTTCCTTGTCCGTGCGGGCGACAACTTCTACATCGGCGGCGTGGGCGACAGTCGCGTCTATCTGCTTCGCAACGGAGATCTTCAACAGCTGACCAAAGACCATTCGCTGACTCAGGCTCTGCTGGAAGCCGGTACGATTAACGAAGAAGAAGCGAAGACTCACCGGTATCGCAATGTTCTTTATCGCTATCTGGGAACAAAAGACGGTTCGTCCGGAACCGACGCCAGTGAAATCAAACCCGAAACCGGCGATCGATATTATCTGTGTTCGGATGGCGTGACCGATGGTATCGGCGACGAACAGATTCAGGAACTGCTTGTCTCTTCCGACGATCCTCAGGAAATCGCTCAGCAGCTGGTGGATGCGGCACTGGAAGGCGGCTCACGCGACAACATCACCGGTGTCGTATTGATCGTGGAATAAAGCCGCGGCACGAACGAAACAGCAGCCCGTCATTCAGAACCGCTGCGAGTATTTCGGTTCCGATCTGCAGTCGTGGTTGCGAGCGTGCGCTCCTGTGACGGTCGAAGATGGTGGCTTTAACTGAGTTCAGACGCGCGCTGCCTGACGTTGTCACTCCACAGTTTCGCCGACGACTTCGGACATCTGCAACTGCTTCATTTTGCGGTACAGATTGGAACGATGCAGCCCCAGCAGTCTGGCGGCATCCGTCATATTGTTGTTGACCTGGTTGATACTGCGGCGAATGAAGTCCTTCTGGAATTCACGTGTGGCACCGTCCAGGCCCAGATCCAGTGAAAGCTGAGGACCGCCCACCTGATCCGGACTTAGAATAAACGCCAGATCGTCGGCATCGATACGATCGTTGGGAGCCAGGAAAGCAACACGTTCCATCAGGTTTCGAAGTTCCCGAATGTTTCCCGGCCATGCATGTGCCTGCAGTCGGCGGCGGGCGTCGGAGGTCAGTTGCAATCCCGGTCGTCGAGCCTGTTCCGCAAAACGACTCAGGAAATGTTCGGCTAACGGAAGGATATCTTCCGGACGATCGCGCAATGATGGCAGGTCCAGCGTCACGACACTCAGGCGATAATACAGGTCCTCACGAAACCGCTTCTCACGCACCGCTTCGGTCAGGTTGGAATTCGTTGCCGCCACAATCCGGACGTTCACCGGAATCGTATCTGAACCACCGACCCTGGTGATGATCTTCTGCTCAAGCACGCGAAGCAACTTCGCCTGCCCACCGAGACTCATGTCACCAATCTCATCCAGAAATAACGTTCCCCCGTCAGCAAGCTCGAACTTTCCCTTACGAGAATCTCTGGCATCGGTGAATGCACCCTGCTCGTGGCCGAACAGTTCGCTTTCCAGCAACGATTCCGCAATCGCAGCACAGTTCAATGCCACAAACGGGCTGTTCGCGCGCGCACCTCCGAAGTGGATTGAGTTGGCCACCACTTCCTTGCCAGTACCGCTTTCGCCCAGCACAAGCACGGGCAGATCGGTTGAGGCAAGGCGATTGATCGTGTCTCGCAGAGCCACAATGGCGGCACTTGTACCTACGATCGCAACCTGGCTGGTGACCTTCTCGGCCAACTGGTCACGACTTCTGTTCAGCAGGCTTCGTTCTCGTAGATTTCGCAGTGCCACCGCAGCCTGAGTGCCCAGTTGCTGCAGACAGTCGACGTCATCCTCCGAAAATGCGTGATCACCGTTGCGATTGATCGCCTCAAACGCTCCAACAATGGAACCGTCAGAATCCCGCAATGGCACACAAACCAGGTTGCGAGTCCTGTAGCCACTGCGTTGATCAACCTCCTTATTAAAGCGAGGATCGTCATAGGCCTCAGCCACAACAATGGCGATGCCGGTCCGCAGCGTCTCACCGACGATGCCTTCCGTTGCGGGCAGCCGCAGGGACCCGTTCTTGACTCCCAGAGCAGGCCGAGCTTCTACTTCGTTGCGCTCCTGGTCCCATAGAAAAATGCTGCTGCGATCGCAGTCCAGCAGCCGAGTCGCTTCGTGCGCAATCAAGTCCAGCAGGGGAGCCGTCTCCTCGGCGCTGGACAACTTTGACGCGATGTCCAATGTCGACTTCAACCGATCAACCTGTCGGCGTGATTCCGCCTGCTGTGCCGCCAGCTTGAGCGCCAAACCAAACGACTGAGCAGACAACATCCCTGTCGACAGAAGATCGGGCCCGGCGTTTCGACTGGCTCCCACAAGCAGGTCGCCGACACCGTTTGTACGATCCAGTGGAAACGCGAACGACGTCCAGCCTTCGCTGGCGTCATCAATTCCAGCCGCTTCGCGGTCAAGCGACTCGTCCCACATCTGCGTCATCGACTTTCCAAGTGAGTGACGACCATGCTCCGCAACCGTATCCCATGCAGGTCCCGGCACTCTGTGAACAACCGCGATCCATTGTGTAGCGAGTTCCGTAGCCACCTGCGGCAATTCGCTGGCAAGGAAGCCTGAAACAGAATCCGATTCCAGGGCCACAGCCAACTGGCGTCCACAAAGCTGAATTAAGGTGCTGCACGCATCGCCGCCAACCGCCTGTAAGGCTTCATTCGAACGTGTCCAGTTTATCCCTGACAAGACGACTTTCCTTAAATAACCATCAAATTGACATCAATTCTCGCCCGCCGCGCCATCGACCTGACACTGCGAAAGAGTAAGCACCTGAGTCAGAAAGTCAATTGGAAATCGATTGCGTCTCAAATGTCTCAATCTGACACGTTGTAGTGAACAAGTCGACAACACCGTGCTTGTGGATTTCAAGGGTTATGACGGCGCGTTTTGCCCTGCCAGTTTGACGAGCTGTACAGGCAATTGCTGACGGGTGTCCCCTACCGGCACTTTCTGCGCAAAGTCAGTGGACTGCAATCAGGTCCCTCGCCGATAGCCACTCAGTAAGCAGACGGCGCGCATCGATCATCAGGTGATCCTGTACGTGTGCCCGACCCTTTGACGCTGAAACCGGATTTCGGCGACGACACGACACCCAATCGCTGGTTCCGCATCCCCACCGCGATGCCCCACGTTTGTCTCCACCCTCAATCGAATGCAGCTATTTCATGGCCACGACAACCACTGCCCAATCACGTTCCGGTTCACGTGTACAAACGCCCCTCGAAACTTATCTTCGCGAGATCAATGAAACCGCGTTGCTGACCGCACAGGATGAAAAGGATCTGTCCCGCGCCATCACAGCCGGCGATGCTGCAGCCCGCGATCGCATGGTGCGAGCAAACCTGCGGCTGGTCGTGAACATTGCTCGCGGCTATTCCAACAAAGGCCTGCCGCTGCAGGACCTGATTGAAGAAGGAAACCTGGGCCTGCTGCGTGCGGTTGAGGGATTTGATCCGGACATGAACACGCGGTTCAGCACGTATGCCAGCTATTGGATCAAGCAATCCATCAAGCGAGCTCTGGTCAACACAGCGAAGACGATTCGCGTGCCGGCTTATATGGTCGAGCTATTATCCAAATGGCGGCGTGCGTCGGCCAAGCTGGCGGAAGAACTCAAGCGGACTCCCACTCCCGAAGATATCGCCCTGGAGTTGGAAATCCCGCAGAAGAAACTACGGATCGTGAAGAAGGCGATCGCGCTGTATAACGCGTCTCCACAGTCCGAGCAGGACGAGTCAGGATTGTCCCTCGGTGACATCGTGCCCGACGAGCGAACGGTTGGTCCGGAAGACGAGCTGATCAACAGTGACAATCTGAAGCACGTCTTTCGCCTGCTGGAGGAAATGGACACACGGGAAGCCACCATCCTGCGAATGCGTTTCGGACTGGACGACTGCGAACCTCGAACACTGAAGGAAATCGGCGAGTCGATGGGCCTGACTCGCGAGCGTGTCCGCCAGATCGAAGGGGAAGCCCTGCGAAAGCTGCATCGCAGTCTGGACGGCGAATAATCCGTCGACCGTCGCAGTCAGCCCGCCTCGTTCAACCGCGAGCGCATCGCCCCGCGCCGTCACC
>JBDONA010000249.1:0-4338 GCA_039831575.1 Fuerstiella sp.
CAACGGCAGCAGAAAAACGACGATCGCGACGATCCACAAAGAAGCGCCGTGACCCCAACGATCCCTTCTCTGCAGAATTGGCGTCTTCCCTGATTCGGTCACGAAGTCTTACTGCCTTGAAAACTAAGAAAGCTTTTCTCCTGCGAATTCTCGGCGAATCGTAACCGCATGGCAATGCGAGGTCATCAAATTGAGGGCACGGATCTTGAGTTTCGTGCAGTTCGAAAACCCAGGGAAACGATCACAGGAACTTCTTGGATAAAGCCGTTTACATACTTCAGGGGGTTGTGGCGAGTCTTGCTGGCTCCGTTTCGGTGTGATTTCCCTGAGGATTCGTGCTGGGGGACCAGTCGGCGACCATTTTGTCACATATCCGGGGCATCGACCGCCGCACTCGAATTCCCTGGAATGTCTGTTGGCCCCTGTCACTTTATGAGAAAACGCCGTCGAGTCCGTCAGACTTCGCCGGTCGACTTTGCACGATCCGTGCCGCTACAATCTATCAGGAAACTTAATCGAGCCGTCCCGGTGTTGGTGTCGAAGCAACAGATGTCGGTTCAACAATCAGGCGTTTACGTATGTCTCTCGCACCTCCCAATCTTGCTGCTGCAGACTCAGGTCGGGCGGTTGATCAATTGGATGCGACGAAACCTGCCAGTGGCAGCGTGTCGGAAGAACCAGCGGTTGCTGGAAATCGTGAGCGATTCAGCGCTTTTCTCGGGGGCACGGCGTTTGGCTACTACCTGTCAGTGTTGCTGCATTCCGTCGGGTTCGGCATTGCGTTCGTCCTGTTCGCCTACTTTGGCCCAATTCTCTTCAATGACGATGCCTCGTTTGTAATCCGAGGAAGTCTGGATGATCAGACCGTCCTGGATGAGAACGCCAGGTTGGAAATTGTTCCGGAACTCAACATGGGCACCAATGATGGTCAGTCCAATATCGAACGGATTTCCAGCAATCTGAAGGCTGTGGAAAACGGGTTGATCGACACAGCTGCTGACATGCTGCCGTCAATGCTCAGTGCGAAGGATGACATCGACGACACGGGCGGTGGGGGCTTTATGTTCAAACTGCCGGAATCCGGCCTGGCGGTGACGAAGGGCAGTTTTACCGCCTGGACTGAACCTGAAGTTCCTGAGGTCGGAAAGCCATACTTGATCATCATTGAAGTACGGTTGCCAAAGGCTGTGAAGGGCTACCGAATCAACGATCTGAGCGGAACAGTTCGAGGAACGGATGGGTACACTCAGAATATTCCATTCGATGCCAATCAACGAAACGGGTCGTTCTACACGGACGAGAACGGAAAGCATCGAATCCGGACCGGTAGTGAATCGATCAAGGTGCGATCGAACAAGATTCAATTGGGAATCGAGGTGCCGGGCGCTCGGAAACTTGTGCGAGACACGATTCAGATTCGGTCTCGGCGCCTGCGCGAGAAACAGCAACTGGATTTAGTCTTCGGCGGCGGTCCAGGAAAGTAGACAACAGGTGGCCACTCATGAGTGCTTTTGCGCTTTAATACAAGCTCGAAGCGCAAGCGAGTGTGTTTCTCAAACGCACGGGATCCACTCGCTTGCGCTTCGAGCTTGTATTGTGGAGCCTTGAGCTTACCTGCAGCTTTGATTGGACAACGTAACTTATCTGTTCATTCCGACGGACGTTGCCAGGGAATCCGGCCACCTTTCTGCAGTTGCAGTCTCATGGCTGTGTTCAGTTGATTCAACATTCGTTTGTTGGTGTCGGCGAGATTGTTTTCCTCCTGCGGATCGGCCTGCAGATTGTATAGTTCGAGCGGTTCCCACGGTGAGTTGTGCAGCAGCTTCCACGGGTATTCAATCACTGCTTCAATCGTCTTGCCGCCATATCGCAGACCTCCTTCGCGTCGGCAGAAGAACATTTGTGTTCGCAGCGGCTTCTGCTTCTTCCCACGCAGGATCGGCAGAAAACTGCGGCCTTCGATCGGATGTTTGATCGCAATCCCGGCTGCCTGAAACATTGTGGGCAGGATGTCCATCGACATGCCCGTAAACATTGTTTGCGTGCCTGGGGCGATCTTTCCGGGCCAGACGATGGCGGTGGGAACCTTCAGCCCGCCTTCGTAAACGCTCTGCTTGCCGTCTCGCAGCAGTCCGTTGTTGGCACCGACACTCAGTTGGCCTCCGTTGTCTGACGTGAAGACGACAATAGTGTTATCCGACTGTCCATTCTGTTTCAATGCCGACAGGACTTTGCCGATTCCGTCATCCATGTGCTCAATTAACGCCACCAGTTTCGCTCGTTGCGGATCGATCCCGGATTCACGTTGCAGAACTTTCTGCTCCCATTTTTTCGGCGGTTGAATGGGTGTGTGGGGTGCGTTGTACGCCAGGTACAGCAGGAACGGTTGTGCGTTTCCCTTGCGGCTGTTCAGGTAATCGATCGACCATTGGCTGAACAGGTCGGTAGCATGACCTGCCGGATCGATCTCTTTTCTGTCGTGGTACATGTAATTGTTGCCGTGGCGGCGATGGTTGTAATAATCGTCCATCATGTCGCCCAGGAAACCATGCAGGTGATCGAAGCCACGCTCGATCGGCGTGTTTGGTGACTCCAGGCCCAAATGCCACTTGCCCACAATTGCCGTGTGATAACCGCTGTCCTGTGCGATCCTGGGCAGCATTGTTGCGTTTGGGTTCAGGTATCCCCAGTTGTTTTGCGCGTGAGTGCGAATGACGCCTGGAACTCCGACCAATTCCTGATACCGACCGCTCAGCAGGGCGGCACGAGTTGGCGAACACACCGGACAGTTGGCATAAAAGTTCGTAAACTCCATGCCCTGAGCGAACAGTCGGTCCAGATTTGGCGTCCGCATGTCCTCCGCACCTCGGCAGGCCAGGTCTCCGTAGCCAAGATCGTCTGCCAGAATCAGCAGCATGTTTGGGCGATCTGATTCTGTGGCCAGCACGATGTTTTGAAGTGTCGCAAGAAAAACGAAAGCGTATAGAAATGGTCGCACAAGAAGGCTCCGATGACGTTGTGAGTGTTCGCAGTCCGATAAAGATAGCGAGAGTCAATGCATCCCGAAACCGTCAGCCACATGCTGCGGCCGTTCGTCACTTGGGCCGCCGTGATTCCACGATGGCCGACGTTATTCGCAGAGTTGGTCATTGCCAGTTGACGCGACGTGGCGGACGATTCGATGTGTTAGCTCGTTCGATTCTGTCACAGCAGATTTCAGTACAGGCCGCCCGGACGATTCGTCGTCGCCTGCAACGATTACTTCCAGGCGGCCGGTTGTCGGCGGATGGTATTGATCGGTTGTCCGATGATCAGCTGCAGTCGGTCGGGATATCTCTGCAAAAGCGCGGATACCTTCGCAATCTGACTGGCCATGTACTGGACGGCACGGTCAATTTCCGTCGGCTGGCCAGGATTCCTGACGAAGCGGTCATTGAGGAATTGACGGAGGTCAAAGGCGTTGGTCGCTGGACGGCTCAAATGTTTCTGCTGGCCGGTCTTGGGCGGCCCGACATCTTTGCGCCCGACGATCTGGGTCTGAAGAACGCGATGCGGGCCCTTTACGGTCTGGATGCTAAACCATCAACTGAACAGCTTGAAGCCATCGCAGAGAACTGGGCGCCGTATCGCAGTGTCGCGTCGTGGTACCTGTGGCGATCACTCGATATGCCATTGAATGCTGAATAGTGGGCGGCCGGATTACGACCGGTGCGCCGAATTGCCGGGCATACGTAGTGCTCGCTGCCAGCGGGCTTATCGGTGTTGGTCCGCACGCAGGCTGTGTGTGTTACAAAGGTGACACCGATCGATCGGGCGGTCTTTAGTTTGCTGCCGCCGGAATGTAGTTCAGCGTGTAGTAGGCGTCTGAGTGCAGTAGCGGAAATCCCTCGGACGAACGGACTCCCGTAGCCGATAATTCATGTACATGCCCGCGCTGCAGACCATCGATGCGCAGGCGAGCCGACATGCCGTCGGCAGAGACTTCGATTGACGTGATCGTGGGAGTCGTGTGGTCGACTTCGGGACTGCCGTATGATGACTGGAAGATATACGTGTAAGTCTGCAGCGTGTACGACTTCGGATCGCCGGCGGTTGCGACATCGACGGGCTTCGTAAACGTGACTTCGAAGCCGTCCGGCTTTGCCCGCATCTCGTGCATCTCAAACGGTGTGGCTCCTGTCCACACCAGTCGTTCCAGTGCAAATGGTTTGGTGCCACGGGATCCCCAGCCTCGATTTGTTCCCCCGACGAACATGGATCCGTCATCCGTCAACCGCACCGACAGAGTGCCGGAGCCAAAGCCCTCGCGAAACGGAAAACATGCGCCCTGGTAATGTC
>JBDONA010000038.1:0-4336 GCA_039831575.1 Fuerstiella sp.
TCCGTGACGCTCCGTTGGCTTACTGCGATCCGGAATTCTCGTTTCGCCGGCTTTGTGAATCCAGCTTGTCGGGACGGCTCGGCTGCAGGGAACGGCCGCCGCCCGACAAACTGCACAAAGCCGAACATCCGGATATGCTATAAACGCCAGCGAGGGGGTCTCGTGTGCTTCAGAAACTCACTTGCTGGCGCTGCGTGCTTGTATCTGAAACGGCAAAGCACTCATGAGTGCTCATCAGCAGAGCTGGTGGCTTACGGTCGACAATGAGAGCCAGGATTTTCATGTAAGGTTCTGCTTCGTCAGATTATCTGTCGCAATAGCGATCAACCTCAGCCAGCGACAGCCGCGCATCCGCATCAGGATCCACGTTGTTGGCACTGCAGTTGATGCCCCATCGAAACACTCTCTCGAACAAAGGGAACCAGCGAGCGTCGCGAACCATCTGCAGAAAGAACACTTCGTGTTCCTTTTCTTTGATTCCCATTTCCCAAAGCAATTGATCATGCTTTGAGATTCCCAGCGAGCGGAAGTGTCGGATCATAACGAAATACTCGCAGACGTTACCGCTTTCCAGTTTTCCGGCGAAGAAATAGGGCATGAACCTGCCAATCACATGACAGGCCGACGCGATCAGCTTTCCAATGACGTAGAACTTGACTTCCAGCCATCTGGAGATGGGAATCTCGTATTCCTGCATGATCGAAAGCACGTGGCGACGGTGATCCCATTCGTCGCGTTCGATCGACTGCACTTGCTGACTTTCCGATGTCTTTTTCAACGACCTGGCGTGGCCGATGTACGCGAGTGCTGCGGCGCGTTCTGCTGAGTATGCCAGCTGCAGCGACGATACGAGGGCTGCATGATCAAGTCTCATGACCTGTCGCTCCTGGGTTCATGTTTCCATATTTTGAGTTTGGGGGAGCAGAGTTGGTCCTGGGCGCTGCTTCACGCTGCCAACCGCGGAGGCGAGACAGACTTCACGCGCCACTTCGGGAATTCCGTGCCTGGGACGAACGCCCACCACGCGATTCAGTTTCGGCATGGCACAGATGGGACGGTAACACATATTTCCTGAACGCGGTCGACTCTGTTCGTCGTCTGATACAAATTCACGAAACTGCCCGGATATCCAAAACAGTGAGCCGCAAGGCGCTAGCCGCTAGCCGCGGGTGAAAACACGGCCAATTACCGACGGCAGGCGCCGTACCGCTCACAGGATCAGACGAATCAGGACAGCCTGGTGTAGCGTTGAGCCCCTCTGCTCCTGGCAACACCCGACTCTCTGGTGCAAGTGCCTTAATTGGACAGCGCCACTTTTCCCGTTTTGTTAATGAAAACACTGAGGATCAGTGAAGCTAAAGGGAGACCAGCCTCGTTCCACGTCGGACACGAATCCATCTGGTTGGATCCGGTTGTAAGTCTTTCAAATATCCAGGATTTATCGTCTTATTGCTGACCCCTTCGACAGGTCCGCCAACGTCGTTTCGTCAGTAATTCACCGCATTTTTCACAGAAAGTGGCGCTGTCCAATTAAAGCAGTTCGCGAATCGGTTCGCGGTGGTCCACAAGATATTGCGGCCGACCCGCCGGATCCATGATCGTCGTGTTTCTGACGTCGATCCCCAGATTGTGGTAAATCGTGGCAAACACTTCCTGCAGATGAACCGGCCGGTCGACGACACGCTCGGCATTTCTGTTCGATTTTCCGATGACCTGTCCCATCTTCATGCCCCCGCCGGCCACGAAGCACATCGCGACTTCCAGCCAATGATCGCGTCCACCCTTGTTATTGTTCACGCGCGGCGTGCGAGCAAACTCGCCCCACATGACAACCGTGACGTCCTTGTCCATTCCCCGGGCGTGCAGGTCTTCCAGCAGAGCGCTCATGGCGACGTCCAGTTTTGGCAATTGTCCTTTCAGGTGGCCGAAGTTGTTGCTGTGAGTGTCCCAGCTGCCCCAGTTGAAGTTCACCGCACGTACGCCGGCTTCAATCAGCCGCCGCGCCGTCAGAAACATTTTACCGTCATTGCCGTAACGTTCACGCAGCTGCGGATCTTCCTTGTTCAGGTCGAGCGCATCCGCGACTCGCCCTGAAGTCACGACATCGACCGCCTGCTGCGTGTAAGCGTCGAGCGCTGTCATCTGCCCGGACTGGTCCATTTCCCGAGACAGATTGTCAATCCCCTGCAGCAGTTCGGTCCGAGACCGCAGACGGTCGGCGGTCACAGCGGCGTTCAGTCGCAGTTCGCCACCTTTGGGCCGGTACGGCTGATAGACGGAACCGAGGTATCCAACGTAGCTGCCGTTATAGCCTACGAAGGGAGGTGCTCCGGTCCCGCTGCTACCCAGCAATTTGGCGGCCACGCTGCCGACGGATGGTCGACCGCCTGAACTCTGAAGATTGCTCCGCGGGTAGCCTGTCTGCGTGGGGTAATCACTGTGGTCAGAAATCGAACCGGTCAACGAGCGGATGATGGCAAACTTATCTGCGGACTGAGCGAGCATTGGAAAGTGCTCACAGATGTCGATACCGGGCACGTTGGTCGTGATGGGATTGAACTCGCCGCGAAATTCGCGGGCGGCGTCAGGCTTCAGGTCAAACGTGTCAATATGAGACGGTCCGCCCGCAAGGTGGATATTGATGACGGCCTTGTGAGATGACCGTCCCTGGGCCGCTTCGGCGCGAAGCAGATCAGCCAGTGTCAATCCACCGACGCCCAATGCTCCGACCTGCAGAAAGTTTCTGCGTGAGTTGCCGTGACCGAACCGCCCATTCCGTCGATTTGACCTGATCGAGAACATTCCACACCTCCGCGTTTGGGTGATGAAGACACGTCGAGGGTAACGACAAACCTGATTTAAGTTCCAAGCCACCAGCGGCTGCAGCCGCACACGTCGCATGGGAAGGACTTGTTGTACGATATCCCGCGCAATGACTCAATACTTTTTGTCGAATCGGCGATTCCGCAGAGGCAATCTGAATTCGTTGCTGCTCGAAATCCTGATCTGTACTGCCGATCTGTCCGGTCACTCCACGCGTAGAATGCGTGTGTGTCATAGGAGATTTCGGGCACGATTGAGGTCGAGCAAGTGCCCGTCGTTCACGTGTATGACGATACGGACGAGGGCGTGCCGATTGCACTGCTCGCCGTTGAGTGTGTCGAATGATTCCCGAAGCCTGAAGATTCAGTCCGGGGGGGGGGGCATCGTGGGAACAAGTGGGAACACCGTCGGCATGGTCACCTCAACGGACGGAAACGGCTGGTCCGGGGAGTACGTGTCCGGGACGAGCATTCGTATGTTCGCCATCTGTCAGCACAATTTTACCATTGACCATGACATGCCTGATGCCGACAGAATACTGGAATGGATCAGTATATGTTGATCGGTCTCTGACCGTTGCAGGATCGAAGATGGTTACGTCCGCAAAGTAGCCGGTCTTCAGCAGGCCGCGTTCGCGCAGGCCCACCTTGGCAGCGTTGAGTGATGTTATTTTACGCACGGCGTCCTCAAGCTTCAGCAGCCCGGCTTCGCGGACGTAGACACCAAGCACTCGAGGAAACGTCCCGAAGTTCCGCGGATGCGGGTTTCCTCGTCGCAGTGGGCCCGTGGTTGCGTAGGCGGATCCGTCCGAACCGACCGAACACCACGACTGCGACAACGCCAGATTCATGTCCTTCTCTGTATGGTGAGCAAATACTGTGCTGACGGATCCGTTCTGTTCGATCAGAAAATCCATCAATTCGTCGATTCGATCAGTCTTCGGACTATCGTTGGTTCGCATCGCCATCACTCGGTCCATGGTCAGTCCCCTGAAGCTGTTGTTCGCACTGACCAGCATGCGGCTCCAGTCAGCTCCGACGGCCGTGTAATGGTTGTACCAGTCGGGCACACCATTGATGATGTCATGTTTGATTCGCTGGCGTTGCTTTGGCGACTTCAACCGTCGAAGCAGTTCCGCAGTGCCACCTTCGTGCGCCCACGGCGGAACGATGCTTACCAGATTGTTATTTCCACGTGTGTACGGGTAGACGTTCGCCTGAACATTGAGGCCGTCATCACGTGCGTCCTGAATCAGCTTTACGACTTCATCCATGCGTCCCCAGAACTGCTGGTCGGCTATCTTGAGATGGATGATGTCCACCGGTACGCCGCTGCGGCGCCCGATTTCGATCGCTTCGCGGATGGACTTGAACACTTCCGTGCCTTCGTTTCGGATATGTGTCGAGTAGATTCCGTGATGATGCGCAACCACTTTGCACAGGCGAACAACGTCGTCCGTGGTGGCCAGCGAACCTGGCGGCATCATCAACTGACTGGACAGACCGAGAGCGCC
>JBDONA010000739.1:0-19476 GCA_039831575.1 Fuerstiella sp.
GATTGTCGGCAAACGAAGGCACGTTCGTAATCGTGATTCGTTCCGCCTTACCGTCACGACAAAACGCCCGCACTTTGACCAAACCGCCCGGCGCTTCCATCATCAGCTCTGTTTCCGGCTCGGTCATGGGAACGATACCGGTGTCGAGCACCACGGTCGCCACGCAGATCGAATTCGATCCCGACATCGGCGGAGTATCCGCCGGTTCCATGATGATCCAGCCGACCTGCGCCTGAGGATTCTTCGGCGGGACCAACAGATTGACGTGCCGAAAAACGCCGCCGCGTGGCTCGTTGAGCACAAAACGCCGCAGACGATCATCCTGCTCAATGAAACAGCGCTGCTTCCAAACCGTATCCCCGGGCGGCGGCGCGACTCCACCGACGATCACATCGCCGATCTCCCCTTCCGCGTGGCAACTCACCACATGAATTACTTTGGACGTTCTCATTTCATCGATCGTTGATGGGCGTGGTAGAGATACATGGCACCATACGTCCAATTGCGAGCGGGCATGTCGGGATAGTTTTGACGGTCCATCATCAATGCGATGTAGCGCGCGGGATAGCCGTCGGGTAGCGGAATGATGTTGGGCCAGATGCGAGTGCCCGTGTTGTCGTTCCACGGTGGCCGGTGCATCTTCAACTCCCCAACCGGTTTCAAGTCAGGATAAGAGCGGATGTAGACTTTGCGATCCGCACTACCAAAAAAGACAAAACGTGTCTGGCCGATCTTTTGGATCAGCGTGCCGGTGCTGTCCATCTCCACCGGACCTGCCAGCCGCTCATAGCCCCGATCCCATTGTTTTGACTCCCACATTCCGGCCCGATACTTTCCCGCACGTTCGGAAAGTAACAAACGCCATTTCCCAGCCTGAGCGTCGTAGACTCCATGCAGATCTTCGTGTTGTCCCGACAGTCCGATCGGTCGAGCATGCATGATGGAAAAGCCGCGGCGAGGATCTCGATCACTTGAGACAGCCAGAATTGCCTTCTCTTCCTTGTTCGACTTCGTACCCAACGCGCTGAATCCCGTCGTCCAGCCTCGCCATTGCCCCGATGGCTCATCGAAAAACAGATGCGAAGCGAGCTCATTGCGCAAGAGCCCGTCCCCCATATCAAAGACGATGATACCCTCAAAACGAATATCAAACACCGAAGGATTCATTGAGAAGACACCCTGCAACGGATGTGGTAGTGCTCTGCCTCGCACGGTCATCGTCAACCACAGTCGGCCCTCGTCCAGCAGCGGTTCTCCGATGTGATTCGTGATGGCACGGATGTCGGCTTGACCGCACCCCGGTGTCAACGCAGAGGATACATTGGCGACTTCAGCCGAAGCCCCGGCAGCGAGTTCGCTGAGCAGACAAAACTCGAAGCGGCGCGATAAGTCTTTGCGGCGCAGGTCGAGGTGTTCCACGAAATCGGGATAGCCGACCATGTGCGATTTTCCCTGCGACTCAATGTACAGATTCACGCCAACATTTGGACGCGTAGCCGTAGCGGTCCACTTGTACTCACGCCTTTGGGCCATGGGAATACCTGTCGATCGACTTCTTTTCCACTCTTCATCACGTCCCATTGAATCGCCCGATACTTGCCCCCGGAGGCAACGATCGATGCCGAAAGCCGATTCTTCTGCTCCGAGTCGCCAAATAGTAATCCGATGCGCCCGTCCCCAGGAATTCCACCGAGGTTTAACTCGTAGGTCGCGAAGGGATTGAATCCACCAATCCAGCGGACAGCCGAAGCACCTTTGGCAGACGAAATTTTCAACCGACCTTTGCTAATCAGGTAATTCGTTTCGCCCTCCTGAACTTCTGCGGGTGGATGCATCAGATCGAAGCCGACGATCCTGGTGGGATCAAGGTGGGCAAGCGGAATGTTCTGGGAACGATCAAAGATCATCCTTCGCGTCGCCTGACGGCGGAACTCGAGAGATTCAGGATTTACCTCAGCGTGAGAACTCGCAGGACTCGTTGCCTGAGATGACACCTGAGCCAGGGCGTTGTTGATAAGCACACAATGACATATTCCCGCTAACAGCAACGTGAAACAGCGTCGAATCTGTATGAATTGTCTAACTGTCTGGCAAAGAGACCGGATGGACGCGACGTCCGAACCTGGCCAGGGGAAACCAGCATCCGGACAGGGGTGGCGTTTGCTGTAGCTTGTGATCGTATAGCCAACTTGTAGAACGTGGCGGCGAATATGTCTTTGTTTGATCAATGTTCAGTCTCTCTTGATGCGCTCGATCAGCTTTCGTTCACGGAACTCCTGGTGGTGCTTTTTCGAATATGTGAATGCCGCCCCGATGCTATTTATAGTCTTTTCCATTCAGGCTTCGGACGACAGAACGCATCCATACATCCAGCTCTTTCTTCATCCGTTCAAGTCGTTGTGTGTGCCGTGGATCTTTGGAAAGATCGGTCTTCTCCATGGGATCATCGGTCAGCTTATACAGTTCGAATGTTTTGCCGTTGATGCGATGCAGCTTCCATGGCCAATTGTTCCATGCGGCATGTCCGTTCGCAGTGTGTTCCGGAAACTGAGGGAATTCATCGACGTCTTTGCGCATCCGCGGCGGATCGTGTGGTAACGGCGCGCCAGCCTGCTGCTTCTCCATGATCGCTTTCTGAATCCGGTCGCTCCAGGTTCCTTGTCCGCCCTGGAACTTGTGCCAGAACCCCATCGGCTTGCTGCGCTGTGCAACCGAACCCTTGATAATGCCGCTCACATCCATTCCGTCGAGCGGATGCGGCGCATTCAGTTCCACGCCAGCCATGGCCAGCAGAGTCGGATAGATATCAACGGTTGATACCGGTACGGCGGTTCGCCCCTTGAGCTTGCGTGCGGGCCATTCGATAATCCCCGGAACGCGCAAGCCTCCTTCGTAAATGCTGCCCTTCCGCTCCCGGCCACCGGAAGTTTCCTTGACCAGCCCGCCGTTATCACTGCAGTACCAGACGATCGTGTTATCCGCGATGCCCATGCTCCTGATCGCACCCCGCAGGCGGCCGACCTGCTGATCAAGCAGCGTAATCTCGCGGTAGTATCCAGCATGCGGTTTGCCGTCGTACAGGCTGGGACCATCCGGCACTTCCGTGTGTGGGTCGTGCGGGGACGGGAACCAGACGACCGTAAACATCGGGCGATCACCATGCTGATGATTCCTGAGGAACGCTATCGCCTCATCCATCAGGATGACCGAGCCCTTACCCTTGCGATGCTCGATCGTTCCGTTGCGGCTTAAGTAAGGATCGTTGTCAAAAAAATTGAGGCCGATGACCCATTCATCGAATCCCATGCCGCTGGGATTGCAGGGCGAGTCGGGTTGTCCCGAACCCAGATGCACTTTGCCGAAAATACCAGTCACGTATCCGGCCGCTTTCAGAGTTTCGGCAATGGTCTGCTCATGCGGTCGCATGTAGCGGCCATGGTTGGTCACTTTCGTCCGTATCGGATTGCGTCCGGTCATCACGCTGGCACGCGTCGGTGAACACACCGGCGCGCCAGCATAGAGCCGATCAAATACGAACCCGTCCTTCGCCATGGCATCAAGTGCCGGTGTCTGCACAAACGGATGACCATTGTAAGCTGTGTCTCCCCAGCCCTGGTCGTCCGCCATCACAAGAATGATGTTAGGTGCGCTGGGATCGGCCGCTCCGGCACACCGTGCCGCCACCGCGGACAACACCAGGACGAGACAAACCGCTGAATAGCCTGATTTAATCATGTTGTTTTCCTGTAACAGATGCGGCTTCTGGTTGTGGTGCAGTCCGGGGCGTCACCGCCAGCTTCCACTTCTCGATGGCTGCCTTCATTTCTTCACTGCGCTTGGGGAACTTGTCCGAAACGTTGGTTGATTCCTTGATGTCCCTACTCAAGTCGTACAGCTCGACGATATCACCCTTGGTCTGCATTTTCCAATGTCCATCCCTCATGGCCGTGCCGAGCTTGGGTTCGTAGCCCCAGAAGAGTTGTCGATCAGGAAAGTTGGCCTGCTTCAGAATCAACTCCGCCATGCTGGTGCCGTCGAGCCTGCGTGTCCCGGGCACGGTGATGGCGGTGAAATCCATGATCGTCGGCAAAAGGTCCATCGCCATGGTCATGGCATCCGTGGTCGTGCCCGCAGCAATTCTGCCGGGCCACCAGGCGACTGCAGGCACACGATGCCCTCCCTCGTAATTGCTGAACTTGCCGCCCCTGAACGGTTTGTTGGACCCGCCTGCCCC
Organism: Fuerstiella sp.; assembly: GCA_039831575.1. Taxonomy (GTDB): domain Bacteria; phylum Planctomycetota; class Planctomycetia; order Planctomycetales; family Planctomycetaceae; genus Fuerstiella. Next base: position 4,235 of record JBDONA010000739.1, read on the forward strand.
GATCGCTCCATTGTCAGAAAAAAAGAAGATGCACGTATTCTCTGCAATGCCCTCGCTTCGGACCGTGTCCAGAATCTGGCCGATGCCTTTGTCCATCTCTTCCAGCATGATCTTGTACTTGGGGCGGATCCGTTTGGGGTCCCACATTTCCCTGGAAGTGAGTTTCTTTTTTGACCGGTTCTCCACCGTGTCGGCAGGCGTTTGGAAGGGCAGGTGCACGGCCTCATGGGACACGTACAGGAAAAAAGGCCTGGCCTTGTTTTCCCGAATGAAGTGCACGGCATGGTCAGTGATCAGATGAGTAGTGTAGCCCTTGATGTCCGTGCGTTTCAGGCCGTTGTACCAGTCTCTGTGATTGTGGTAACACGGTAGCCGTCAACAGCAACTCTGCGTGTTTTCGTCCGGCTCCGTGTTCGACAGGGCGTAGGTATCGAGTTATACTTGGCCCTGCACGGTGTTACGTGCATTGGTGTGGTCCGCCGATGTGCTCTTCATACGAAAGAATCACAATGTCGACAGGTCGAGGACGTTCCTGGCGTCCGGAGAAAAAGCGTGGCGGACGGGCTTCACGCCAGCGAGCCGTTGCTTTTCTGACGGTCGTTCTGGTCTCGCTGATCGTCGCACTTTTGGTTGCAGTTTTTGGGCCGAAAGAGCCCCCGCTTCGATTCGTCAGCATGGTGCCAGGAAGTCATTCGCTCGATCCGTCCGGGCTGCCGGTTCTTCCAAGTTCAGCCAGTGTCCGCACAGGCGATAGGCTGAAGGACGTTTTCACAAAACTGCATGAACTGAACGAACACCTCGTATTGGTGCCACAGACGGCGTCGTCGCTGCAGGACCTGGGAGAGCTGAAGAATCTAGAGGACGCGGTGAAGTCAGGTGAAAAACTGGTCCTTTACTGCGGTCTGGAAACAGCCGTCCGCTATGACAGCAAGAACGATGTCGCGGTCGTTAAACTGCTGGCGGAAGGCGGCCAGCCAGAAATCGCGTTTTCGGCGCTGCTCAGTAGACTGAAAGAAGAAGTCGGTGCCAGGCAGGTCCTTCTTTTGATGGACTTAGTCAGGCGCGAATCGGGCTTGGCCAATGGTCGGTTGGGCGACGATGTGCTTCATCTGATTGAAGCGGCGGTCAGGGGAGCGGAAAACGATCACCTTGTAGTTATTTGTTCGTCCGGTTTCGGGGAACGCAGTTGGGAGTATTTCGAGTCAACGGACGAAGGGGATGTCGCGAACGATACGCCGCCGGACGATGACGCCCGGGCGGTGGACCGCGATCAGGGATCGGGTATCTTCTCTGGTACAGTGTTTGGTCATTTTGTTCGGCAGGCATTCATCGACGGACGCACGGGTGATGTTGGTCAGTTCAACAAATATCTTAAGAGAGAAGTTGCGGCCTGGGTTGAGGCTAATTACGGCGAAAAACAGACAGTCACCCTGTTTCTCGAAGAGCCCCGGATTCTGGGCGACGGGTTGTTGGTCAACGTAAAACGGCCGTCCGCGTCAGACCTTGCCGATTCGGAAACTTCTGCCGGTGACTCTGAGTCGATCGACGTGTCCGAATCGTCTGAGCAAATCGCTGAAACGGACACGTCTGATGCCGAAGAGACGCCCACCACGAAAATTGCCAGGCTGACTGCAGTTCAGCGGGACCTGGCACAAGCTGGTGAAGCCGTCGCTGCGACTCCAGCCGCATGGATGGAATTAAATTCGGCACTGCTGGCCGCAGAAACAGCGATCCTGCACGGAGACCGGGCTGCGTATGACAAAATGCTTGATGAGGCGGGTTTGCGAGTTCGCAAAATTGAAGACGATCTGGACAGGTTGTTGCGGCCGCCCGGAGCAGAATCAGGCGTTGCCGAGTGGATCACAGCTCCCGCAGACGATACACAGAACGCTGCGGATGATTTGAAATTGAACACAGAGCTGGACCGCCTGTTCGAGGACGTCGGTAACTCTGAGGAGACTGGCAGCCGTGTGCCGTCGAGGTTCCGCAGTCTGGGACGGGAACGTAGCGCCTTTGTACATCGGTTCGTGGATGAATTGCGCCAAGTAGCGGATTCGAAAACGCCGACGGATCGACTGAAGCGGATCAAGGATCACGCTCACTTCATTAAGCAGCTGCCAGAGCGAGGCTGGCGGATGCAGGACTGGCCGGGAGAACTGCTGACGATCGCAGAAGTACTGCTCGCTGACGATGATGCGGCACGGCAGGCTGAGGCGGTGGAGCTATTGCTGAACCTTATAACGCTGCGCACGGAGGTTCTGAATGCGGGCACTGGGAAACTCAGCAACGGCGCGATGATGCGATCAGATGTGTGGAACTACGTGCTGGACGAAGTACAGCAGTTGGTGACAGATCTCACTGCCGCTGAACGCTGGCTGGCGTTCGGCCGGCCGGGCCTGGAGCAAGCAAAGTCCACGCTTCGTGAGGTAAAGCTGCAATGGGGCCGCCTCAAGGATCAGATTCGTCGGAAACAGCAGCTTCTTACGATTCGCGACAGCCAGCGAACCGATCTTCCCATTTTGATTCAGTTCCTGGCTCAGCAGCAGGAGGAAGTGCGTCTGGGCAACAACGAGTTGGAGGATGCCATCGGACTGGCGAACGCCATTCTGGAGAACGAATCGGAAATACGACACCATTTTCCAAATGGCCTGCTGGATCTGCCGAACATGGATGCCAGACACATTGACGCCATGTTTGCGCTGACTCGCGGCCTGAACGAAACAATAGCGGCCCGAAGCGACGTTGGGGATTTGGAAAGATTAATTGAATATGTCCAACAGCGAAGTGAACGGTCAGAACAGCGTTCGGCCTCTGAGCGCCTCCGTCTGTTTGCTGCATCAGCACCGGGACTGAATTCTGTAGAGTTGGACAGATCTCGCAGGCAGCTGGCAGCATCGTTGACACGTAACCCTGAGGAAACGTCCGTTACACCTGACCAGCGGAAACAGACTGGAATATGGCTTAGTTTCTGGTCGATTCGACTGTTGGAAGCGATTTCAGGTGTTCAGCAGATCGATCTATGGGAGAAATGGAAAGAACTGGTTGAGTCAGTAGCAGACGAAGGGGAAAAAAAAGGAATCGTTGTTCTGGCCCGCAGCCAGCTTTCGAGCCTGCTGCGAAGTGCATGGAATGATCAGCACCTTTCTCTGGCCTACAGAAAGGAGGCGAAGTTTGTACGTAACGACGAAGTGAGAAGCGTCATAGCGGCAGACGTTGCTCAACGTCACGCAGCGAGCGAGAAACACAGGGGAGTCTACGAAGGGATTTATGACAATCTAGGCGCGACAGTCCGGCTGAACGATGTGGAAGTGTCTCCGACTTCATTCTACGAGACGACGTTCGATAATAGCAGACACGCTGAAATCAGCGTGCACACGGAAGGTGCTGACTTTCTTTATGTGTCAGCCGGGGAAATCGAGTTGCAGGGCGACTCTGCTCTGGACGATGGGTGGCAGCGGATCGAAAGTCCAACGGCGATACAATCACTGAACTTCGATTCTCCGAAAGTCGTTACGGAACCGGTTCGTATATTTCTCGCATTTGCCAACAAAGACCATGTCGTGCTAAGGAAACGGACGGTCGTTCTACGCCCAAGTTCTGACATAACGTGGAATGTGGAGTTTTGGGCTTTGAACGACGGAAGACAGTCCAGGCAGGTGCTGCAAGAACGTTCACCCGATGGACACGTGGAACACCAACTGGAATTGGCCCCGACCACGCAGAGCGCCAAGGGCGACAAAAATAATCCGCTGTCGTACATTATACAATTGGTTCCGAAGCCAATAGGTGTTGTCAAACAGGTCGAAGTGCAGGTTTTTTATTCCAGAAACGAGAGGTTCTGGGAAAAGCCGCAAGTCCTCGACGTTGATCCTCAGACGAATAAGGTGTTAGTGTTACCTGATCCTGAAAACGCACTGGCGAAGACATTTGACGTACTGCACGGCTTCAGGTTTGAAATCACTCCCGTTGTCGCCGGGGGCCGCGAGACGATTCCCCGGAAGATACACATACAACCAGTTTTGGCGACGGCCGAACATCTGGTGGTGCGTCCCAGGCCGAAATTCGGACGTAATGGCAAGCTGTCGATTCCCATTGTGCGTGACTCAAGATCTCGATTGAGTGATTTGCCGCCAGCGACTGTTCGCGCTGAGGTCCACTTCAGCCACGCACTGGGTGCCTTGCTGAAGCCAGGCGGCAAGAAAAGTCGCAACGTCACATCTGATGGAACCGTTTTTGAGTTTACCTTCAAGAACGGAATCGTTCAGGCACTTCGGCAAGATGATATCGAGCGGGACGACAAAGCTTTGGAATTCAGTGTGTCCGTCGCCGGAATTCCATATGCCTGGCACTGGCGACTGGACAAGGATGGCCCCGAGCTCCTGTCGGATGAGCCAACGGTAAGAATTGAGCTGAATCACCAGAACCCTCAAGAAGCAAAGTCTGTTGCCGATTCGCCCAAATACGTGTTTGGAAAAAATTGGGACCTGGCACGGCTCGACGTGCGGGCGCACATTCACGGCGGTGACTTCAGTCGCAATGACGATCCCTGGCAACTGGATATCAAGCTGCTGAATGACAGCGCCTTTGGCAGAAAGCAGCCAGAGAGTTTATTGGATGCCCCATTCCAACTGGATAGACGATATCGTGAGAAGATAACGATGGCACCCGGCGAGAAAAACGCCTGGAGATTTCTGACACATACAGAACTCTATGGTCTCAGCGATTTGCGAATTAGCGACCACGATTTTGAAGAAGCCGGACGCTACAAGTTGATAGCACAATTGAAACGAACGAACAGTGCTGAAATTGTTGAGCATGAAATTGTTGAGCATGAAACGGAATTCACTTTCGACCACACACCGCCGGATGAAGTCACAGTTGAAGTTAAGTCGGCCGCTTCTCACTCGGTGAAGGATTCGCTGAGGGGGTTCGTTGACGCTGAGGATGGTGAATCGAATGTTGATATTGAGACGGTTCGAGTTTGGCTGTCTGATGAAAAGGAGGAGAATTCGGCGATTGTCAACTCGGACGGGAATTTTGAGTTCCCTGCGGAACGACTAAATAGCAGATCGCCTAAGGAAACTAAGTGGCGGGAAACGCTGCATGTGAAAGTCACTAACGGTGCAGGACTGTCCGTGACAAAAGATATAAGAATCACATTTTTCCGCAAAGCCAAACCCGTGGTGAAGTCTGCCGAGCCGATGGTAAACGGAAAGGTGAATTTTTCCTGGCGCACAAAGTCAGCGTACACGGTGACTTTGAGTGGCAAGAACTTCTTTGAGGAGAAGATGGGAACCAGCCCTGTCGTCTTTGACGATGTTCCTCCCGGAACATACAGGATTTCGTGGGATACTGGTGTGAATACGGGTAACGGCAACAAGGAGATAAAAGTAAAGAGCGGACCGCCAATAGACGTGACAAACAAGAAGTGACATGACGTCGGTGCGTTCCATTCAATCCTGAGTGACTTACATAGTTCAAAATAAGCTGGTTCTTATCGCATGAGATCATTTTTCTATCAATGTCTGGAATGGATCAAGTTGGCGTGCGGCGTGATGCCCCGCTCGGGGTTCGGATCACGAAAGCTCTATTTGGTTGTCCACTATTGTTTCATGTTATTGCTGGCTGTTCTGTGCGGCGTGTTCAACGACTCCATTCGCAATCTTCTCCCCGAGATGTTAAAGGGAGAACCCAAGTTAGGATTTTTAAACGGTATCTGGTGCACGATTGTTTTCGTAATCGTCTACTGCATCATACGTATCGTGCTGCATCTGATGGAGCTGATGGGGATTGAGGACGAGTCAGATTTTCCGGATATCGAAGACGACTGGCATGAAATTCTGGAAGCACTGGATCGTGAACGTTTGCCGATTGATGACGTGCCCCTGTTCCTGGTCAATGGCCTTACTCCGCAGCAGGAACAAAGCTCCCTTGAAGCGGCTTCCGGCATTGATTGGCGGGTGATTGCTCCTCCATTAACGAAAAAATCCACTGTCCTGCGAGTCTTCGCGAACGACGACGCGATCTACCTGAGTTGTACAGACATCGGAACCACAAACCTGCAGCAGCGAAAGGTCGCCTCCGGGGCGTCCGGCGGTCGCTCGGATGCGGGCCCTGCGATGTCAGCACCTGGAGGCGGTGTCACTGGCACCATGAAAGCCGGTCAGATAGGCGCCGTGCTTGAAAAAGCAAAGGCCGCGACGGGCACGAACCCGGCAGGTGTGCAGGAGGCCGCCAGTGCACCGCCGCCAGCCGCTCCGAGTGGTGGAATTGGCGGTATCTTTGGGACGATCGTTCCTGGGGGACTGAAGCGAGCCATGGAATCGTTTTCCGCGGTACATCACAACGACAACAAAGGCTACGGAAAAAAACGACTGACACCGCTTTCTGACATGGAAAGCATGCTGGGAATCCGTCGGATGGAATTCGTTTGTCATCTGATCAAAGAGGCTCGACGTCCATACTGTCCCATCAACGGACTGCTACAGGCCGTTCCGTTCTCCTGGGCCGAGGAAATGGACTACGCTCGGACATTGGTTTCCGCTATTCGCGACGACGTTGTCGCGATTCATGAGCAGTTGCACCTGCAGTTCCCAGTGGTCGTTATCGTGACCGAACTGGATGATGTGTCCGGCATGCGAGAGTTCATTCTGCGAACGGAGCGTCTGCAGCCTGGGCTGCGACTGTCGCGTGCCGGAACCAGTTTTGCGTCTGGCGCCGATGTCAGTGACACGAATGCCGCATGGGTGATCGATCGAAGCATGCAGTGGTTCCGCGGTTGGGTGTATTCCGCGTTTTCGAGTGATCTGGACAATCGAGATAACCAGAAGCTTTTTAATATGCTGTGCGGTATCAATCAACGGCGGGACGCGCTCGTGTCGTTGCTGCGCGACAGTCTTTACAAGGTGGTAACACCGCGACTGCGTCTTCACGGCTGCTACTTTTGTGCGACCGGCCATGCCGCAATGGAACAGGGATTCATTCGAGGTGTGCTTGATAAGCTCACGGATGCCCAGGGGGAAGTTGCCTGGACACCAAAATCAACGCAATCGCGGCAACGAGCAACCACCCTTGGCTGGGTCCTGTTTGCAGGTGCGGCCGTTCTGGCGATCGTCTCGGTGATTTTAGTCAGAGCCTGAGCGGGCAGAAAAAACATGAGCAATCGCAACAAGGACAACTGGCGCGGCGGTCGAGAGTCGCCGCAGGACACAGCGCGGGAAGCAGCGGCCACTCCGTCGTGGAAACGTACCAGGCACCGGCCTGCAGGAGACCGGAACAGCGTCCGATGGTCACGAATGTTGATCCCCGTTGTTGTGCTGTTGCTGCTGGTCGCAACTGGTATCTATGTCGGCTGGCTAAGGAACAGAGTGCATACACACTTCGTTACGCTCTCTCTGTTGAGTGGTGCCAAAAACTTTGACTCGGCTGCAGTTCCGGATTTTCCCCTTGAGGAAATCGACCAGAGATGGCCCGTCCGAAAAATAACCCGGCAGCATCCAACTCAGCTCAAATTCTACTCCGACGAAAACCCCAGCGATGAGCGAAACGAAGATCTCGAAAATCTCAAAAACGCAGACGTTGTTGTGATTTATTTGCAGACGCAGATCGTGGCGGGTACGGACGGAGAATTCTACTGTCTTGCAAAGAACAGTTCCCCTGACCTCAGCGGCTCGTCGCATTTTGAATTGCTGTCGGAATTGAAGAAGAATCTCAAGGCATTCTGCAGCGATTCGACGGCGAAAGTCCTGTTGTTGGTGGACCGCCCGACGACTGCGCAGGACCGGCGGTTGGGTGATCTTCGGACTGACTTTGTGACTGAGTTACTGAAGTGGCCGGACCCTGAGGAATTGCCGCGGCTTTTTGTCATGGTCTCCGCGGCGGCTGGTCAGCAGAGTGCACCCGGCCACGGTCGGACGGCCTTTGGTCAGAAAGTGATGCGTGGCTTCAGCAAGTTGGCGGCAGGTGACGACGGTGAACTGAAATTTTCGGAGTTCTGTCGGTTTGTGGAACAGGAAACGGACCTTTGGGTCCGTCATCATCGATATTCAGGCGGCCAGCAGGTGCAGATCATCCCGCAAATTGAAAAAGGCAGCGATGACGACTTTACGCTGATGACGAATGTCGATTTTGCGGCCCCATCAGCTGCGTCTCCTGAAACCATGGATGGCCAGACCGGACAAGAGTTCACTAAACTTTGGCAGCACAGAGAAACGCTGCATGAGAAACTAGCATGGCGCTGGCATCCTCTGCTCTGGCAGGCGGCTACGGAGTACCTGATTCGAGGTCAGAAGGCTCTGATGGATGGCAACCAGCCGCGTGCCGAAGACCTGGCCGAAAAGGCGGAGGAAGCACTGACGGAGCTGGACGAATTCACCAGCGGAATCGTAACCGATGTAGCCGAACTGAACCTGGACAATGGGCTGCCGCGACGCTGGTTCGCTAAGTCGCCCAATATGTCTCGACTAAATGACGTTTGGGAGACTGCAAAACCGATTGTTTACGGGGATATCAAAGACGCCGAAGAAGTGATTTCAGAGAACATTGAGGTCTATCCGTTCGCGCAACTTCTACCGGACGTCCCTGACGCGGCAGGATTTGAGGAAGTACGCAGGAATAGACAGACAGCAGAAATGGCGGCGGCTCGTGTTCTGAGTGTCACGACGTCACTGCGAAACACGATTGCCGTCGCTGAAGAACGCCTTTTGAACCAGGAGGATCTGATCTTTACGCGTTCGGCCACTGAACCGAGCAACGACGGTAGCCAGTTCGACAGTTCACACTGGCAGGCAATTAGAAGCTTTGCCGAAGCCCATCAGAAGGCCGAACTCACCGTTCATCGCTCATTGACGTTCGCCGAATCGCAAACACGCTGGGCTGCCGAATACCCGCAGAAGAAAAATCCTGAATTCTTCTCGGAGTGGCGTGAACTGCTCAGCAGGAACATGCCGCCACGGAAGCCGGACATGAAGGACGCAGACGAACTTCTTGGAATGGCGAAGCAATTGGCAGGTCGTGACGGTTCGGGAAGCAATGGCGTCGCAGCCGAACTTCGGAGCAATATTTTCAGCCTGCTGGTCGCGACCAGAACCCTGGCGTCGCAGTTGCATCCCGCGGAACCGGACGAGGACTTCTCCGTTTCGGAGCTTGAGCAGAGGAGTAATGATCTGGAAGACTGGCAGCAGAAAGCTGAGCAACTGCGCGTTCACGGACGCGAAAAAACAGCCAAGTTGGCCAATGACCTGTGTGAACATCTTCCCAGTGAACGAGTCAACATGGTTGTGAGATATGGGCAAATTCGGGCAACACTCGGCCTGACGAACCTGTCCTGGGAACACAGGAAGAAACTCATCGACGGCCTCGTAGAACTGGAAAAAGGACTGAGCAACGTAGAGAACGATGCATCAACGGAAACCGAGTCTAACAGTCGTGGTGACTCAACTGCTGCCAGGTTGTCAGACGTGCAAAGTGAGGCAGCGCTGTGGTACCTGCAGTATCTGAATCTGTTTGCCGGTGCGTCACAGAAAGCCGACGACAAACTGGCACAGGTCGTTTCGGCGGCCGAAGGTCTGGGCTCCGGTACGTACGAACACGTCGCCGCTTTCGGAGCAACTGTACGTAGCTTTTGGAAGGAAGCTCGCCGCGAGGCGGGCACTTCGTTGAGGCCTTCCCAATCTGAAGCTGAATGGGAGACTCGCTTGCGAATCGCCGATTTGTACTGCCGTGGATTTTCTGCATATGATAGTGATGTGATTCGGCCTCGGCAGCAAACTCCCCCCACGACCGTGTTGCATAAGTTCTGGCAGGTTGGTTTTTGTCTCACACAGATCGATCGCCTGCTGCAAAGTCAATGGATTCTCCCCGAGGAGAAGGATACGTGGAAGGAAAACGGATGGTACGCTCGACATGCTCAGGTCTGGATGAGACAGGCTGAATCTCTGGTAAGAGAAATGGGGTCAGAGCAAGAAGAGTTTCTGAAATCAATCCTGAAGGAACGCAACGATCGGCTGGACGAATCGGTCACATGGGGTGTTTCGGCCGTTCCTCCTGAAGGCACTGTCCACATCGGGGACCAGAACGCACAGGATCAGACAGTTGACATGAAGGTTGAGATACCGGAACAGGTGCCAAATGGTGTTGCCGCACTTCGACTACGGACAAAATCGACCGACGATGCGGCTAAGCTGATCGAATTCCCGAACAACGGTCTGCCAGTTCGTTTGGCGGAGGGAAATCACACCGTGCAGGTGACTGTGCGTCCAAGGGGGCGTTCCGGGGAATCAGCCTGTGCACCGGTAGCGTATACGCCGAACGTTTTCTTTCGAGGTCGAGAATGGGCCTATAAGTTGCCGCTGACGGTTGACCCCTGTCCGGACAAAACGTTTTTCGTGAAACGCTCGGCTCGAGCAGTGGATGCCAGCGTGACGCTGAAAGGAATCGACTATCGACCGATCGTTTTTATTCTGGACATGTCGCAAAGTATGGAGAATCCCAAAGATGCTCCCAGATACATTGAGGCCATTGATGCGATCAAGAAGGTGATTGACGACCCAAGGCTCGACCATGAAACTGACGCCAGTCTGATCGTGTATGGGCATCGTGTAAGGAATGTCAAGAACAAGATTGACGAAAAAAAATTGGACGCTGACGTTAATAAAAAATACAAAACGATAATGAACAGAAAGGAGAATCTCCGCAACATCTCCGCAATGGAAGACGTCGCAACAGAGGTCAAGGTAAATTCGCTGACCAAGGCTGGCAAGACAGAATTCTTGAGAACACTCGACAATCTTCGCAAACTCGGTCCATGGGGAATTACGCCGCTTGTCTCCGCATTGACAACGGCGGTTGACGGTGAGAACGCAGGTCGCGATGCGATTATTGTTGCTGTGACTGACGGTGCGGCTTCAGATGAAAAGATGGTTGTCAAATTGATAGCGTCGCTCAGAGGAAAGTCTCATACGAAAATGGTGATTGTGGGTTTCGATCTGAATGCTGCGGCATTCACTCAGTTGTCCGCCAAAGTAATTGATCCACTGAAGGCACACTGCGACATCAGCCTCATTTCTGTCACCAATGACTCAGATGACAATGACACAGATGATCTTCTGGAGGAAATCCGGAAGTCTCTGAGTCCACGTACATACACCGTCAGAGGGCCTTCCGCGAACACAACGGCAGAGAAAGAATTTGGTGAGGAGGCGACCGAACTGCGTCCTGCGGAGGACTACCTGATTAGCTTTGCCGACATAGAAATCGGAGGGGACACACCGATTGTTCTTGGCCCGGGAGATGCGCTATCGCTGAAGATCGACTGGGCCGAACGGAAGTTTGTGTTTCCCCAGGAGCTGACCGAAACTGCCAGGAACGTGTATATGTCCGCTGAGCGAACAGGGTCAGCCGACGAGCAGGATGCACCGTTGATACTGCGAGTCGCGGAGCCGGTACGCAAGGCGTCCCCACGTGACGGCTACAACAGAGTTGAGGTGACGCTCTTGCTGGATCATGACGAAAGGTACCGTCCTGTCCGTCAGCCTGCGGAAGTTGAGTTTACTTGTGTACTGCCCACTGAATCGGACCGACCGCGGAATATCACCGAAGAATTCACCTCGGAATGGAATGCTCCCGGGTGGAAACTCACAATCGACAAATGGCCTGAAAAAAAGTCAGTCAGCATCAACGCTTTCTGGAAGATGAAGCGGACCGCGCCCGATGATGATTTCATTTATGAGCAGCCGATCGAACGGAAATCTGCAATAGATATTGGCGGCGTGGGTTTTCTGCCCAGGGCGAAACTTTCAATCAAGCCGCTGGACGGCAAGCTGCAGGTGCGTCTGGACAAAACGGACGTTGAATACGCACCGGACAACGAGTTGGAAGACATTCGCGTCCAGATTGGTACGACTGACCTTAGAGGAGATAAAAACAGCTTTCAACCTGACGAGGTGACGACGACTGTGATTCGCACTGAAAAAGGGAGGTCCGTGATCTATGAGTTTACTGACCCTGCGGGTGACTATACAGACAAGCAACTCCGCGAGAAGGTCATTGCATTCACGTCTCGAAAAGCCCGATTGGTAGACGCGTATCAAGTGAAAGGCCTGCAGACATCGAGATGAAGACCGCCAGACAGTGTTTATTGTGTGAGTGACAGGTTAGAAAAAGGCTTTGGCGCAGAACGATTCGTGCTGCATCAGTTCGGTCAGGCCCAGCCGATTTCACCGCGAACAATTTCCTGTGCCAGTGCTCCAAACGCCAAGCGACGCTTTAGGGCACGTTCGGGAGGGTCCACGACAGATGCCAGAATGACACCACCGGCTATGGCTTTGCCCGCCATCTCGTCTTTTGCCGGCACGTCCGGTTGCCCCGCAGGAGCCATGCTTCCGTGTGACCAGAACGAAGCCACCCCAGCCCAGGCAGCGGGTGTACCCATTTCCAGTTCTTCGGCAACCCCCATGGCCTGTCGACGCCCCTGATCACCAGGTTCTCTTACCCAGGCTGCTACGATTTCCAGCAACCGGATATCCTCTTCTGAGGCGGCTCCGTCCTCTGACCGAATACACTGCACAAGCCACCAGACTCCCAGTCGCTTTGGCAACGCAAAGGCCAGAAAATTCAAGCTGTCGTTTTCTTCGTTGGCAGACAACAGGCGAGCGACAAAGTCGTCCGTTGTTTCTGATTCTTCGGGCAGCATGGTGAGCAGTTTCTGGAGAAGAAAACGCTCAACAATCTCAGACGCGGTGTCCGCGACATACCCTTCTGTTATTTGCAGTTCTTCCGGAAGAGGCTCCGGTTCCGCCTGTTCGCTGCTTCCGTGAGGTTTTGTCGGCCACCACGTTGCTCGATCAGAAAAGTTTTCAGCTGCGCCTGTCTGCTGACGCCCCGACGTAGAACCTAATTCAACACAAAGCACGGTCGTACCGCATTGTAGTCGCGCGCCGGGCTGCAACTCTCCCTCAGTAGCCGGTTCTCCGTTCAACAGCGTGCCGTTTGTACTCTGAAGGTCTGAAAAATGGCAGTTTTCACCGATCAGTTCCACAGACACATGACGCGAGGACATCTCGGAATCATCAGGGAAGGAGAGGTCAGCATTATCAGCCCGTCCGATGATCAGAGGTCGAGACTCTGCCAGAACGGCCGCATCAACGAACTCGTCGCCTTCCTGAACTCGCAGAAACCAGGACATCTATGTCACTCCAATCGAGGGCCGGCAATCCGGAAACAATCAACACACAACAGCACTTCCAGTCGAATGCACCTGTCCCGCCAAATCGAAGTCAGCGTCCGGCCATTGGATGTTACTGCCCAGGGCAGCACAGTTGATCGGCATACACTCTAATTGATCATAGTGATCCCGCCCTTGACTGTCAGCATCGCGTCGCCATTTACCTGGGTCATCGGGGCCTTAATCTGAGTCATCGCGGAGCCCTCCACCTTCACCATAATTCCCTTTATCGTCACTCCTGTTTGATCGATCTTGATGCTGTTTGCTCCAACCTTCAGCTCAATGGCCTGCATGGCTTCAGTTGAGCATTTGCCAAGAGCAAGCTTGGTGGTCTGGTTGCCCATGTCCAGCTTCGTTTCTATGTTGCCCATTTTCATGACGACAGACATATTTCCCTGCTTCAGGATCAGACTGTCATTGCCGGTTTCAAGAGTGACATTGCGGTCCTTGAAAATATCAACCGTCTGGCTGCCAGCGCTTGAACCAACACCAACCTTTACATTTTGGTCGTTGTAAATGTCAATTTCCTGGTCGCCTTTGTCCATGTCTTCGTAGCCGACCTTGCGAGATTCGTTGTTTTCGATCACGCAATTGAGGTCTTTTTCCGCATGGATATAGATTTCCTCTTCGCCTTTCAGGTCTTCAAAACGAACCTCGTTAAAATTGTCATCGCCACCGCTTTTCGTGCTTCGTGTCTTGACGCCTGACTTCGTCATGTCGCCCGGAAGGTCGTATGGCGGCATGTTCTCTTTGTTGTAGAGCATTCCTGTAATGACAGGGCGATCTGGATCGCCTTCCAGAAAATCGACGATAACCTCCTGGCCGATTCGGGGAATGCTGACCATGCCCCATTTTGTGCCTGCCCACGACGTCGCGACTCGCACCCAGAAACTACTTTTTTCGTCGTTCTTGCCAAGTCGGTCCCAGGGAAACTGCACCTTCACTCGAGCATACTTGTCCGTGTAGATTTCTTCACCTGACGGACCAACAACGATGGCAGACTGAAGGCCATGCACACGGGGCCTGGGCTGGTGAGGTGGGCGGAAGACAACGTCAGACGGAATGCAACGAAAACTGTTTTGGTAAATCTCGTCCGAATGACTGCCGCCTGGTATATAGCTTCCGCCCTGTTGTGCCTGGTGCTGGACAACAGTCAGAACCCATTTTTCACCTTTCTCACTATCGTTGTAATGGTCGGTGACCTCAAAGCGACCGCCCGGTGAAAAAGACCGACATTCGCTACTGCCTGTGACACAGTCGTATGCGGCCTCTTCTTCCTCCATTCGCAACTGCGCCAGACTGTTACCTAGTCCTTTATCGATGTACGTACCGGGATGGTCGTAGAATTCGTACTTTGAGTTGTCGGGCAATGAAACGAGACTGTCTTTCTTAACCCTCAGGTCAGTGGATGGGTTCTCGAAATCGTAGTCAGTGTGAGAAAACTTGCCCGTAGTGAACTCGTACTCATGATACCAGCCGGACAAATTGTCTGTGACTTCCGGTTGAGCAAGATTGGAGAGCAATCGAGCTTTCGCGTCCTTGCAGTCAAACACTCCCTCAACATGGTCGGTCATGACCAACTCGTGTTTCCCCTGTTCGTGCTTGAAGTAATAGAAGATGCCCTCTTCTGCCAGCAGGCGTACAAGGAAATCGTGATGCGTTTCCCGATACTGAACGCAGTAGTCGCGTTTTTCCGGAGTCCGTTTCAGGTCCCATTTGTAGTCAGAGAATCCGAGTTCTCCCAACAACCCATCAATGATGTCCTGAGCGTTCTGTTGACCATCGGATTCGTGAACCTTGCAGTCGGACCCTTTATGCAGGAACCACAACCAGGGTACGACGTGAGCCCGGTACATATGAGCCCGGTCACCCTGGCCAGCATACGTAAACCGGTTTACGTATCCGTTGAAGTATCGAAGTTCCTCGTCCTGATAACGCACGTAGAAATCGATTCGTTTTCCAACCAACTGGTCAGGTTTAATGCTGGATTCTTCAGAGATCATTTCCAGGTCAAATGCGA
>JBDONA010000794.1:0-19471 GCA_039831575.1 Fuerstiella sp.
CATCGTCAGCAGTTCACCGCTGAGAACATCTTCGCTGGGCGTGAGTTGCTGGCGAACGCGGGCACAGAACAGCTGACTCAGAATTGTCACGAAAAGATGTCGATGGATGCATCGCCAGCCGCGGCATGCGAAGTGATCCAGACCAAGTTCTTCTTTTGTTTCCCGGAAGCAGTCTTCCACCGGCCAGCGTCCGAAGGCCACGCGAAGAAGCTTCCGCAGCGACCATCCGTCTCGACCAGGCACACGGTTCGACAGGAAGTATTTTGTTTCATCGGTGAGTACGTTGCGGGACACAATCAGCGTGCATTGAGTACTGACGAGATTGTCCGTGTGATTCTTCCGCCAGCAGGTGGTCCAGCGAATCTCCCAGACCTCGCTGCCGCGATGCGAGTCCTTGATGCGATAATGCTGAGGCGTCTGTTTACGAAACGCGGGTGAGTACGTTGCCAGGTTTCGTACTTCGCTCGGCTGCCGTTCACGTTTGCGAAGTCGCGGGTATTTCTGCGGACGACCGTGACTGTTTTGAGGCGGCTTGTTCAGTACTTTCGGCTTTGTGAGCCACATGTGAGCGTTCGGCGGGACCTCGATCACGTATGCTTCTTTTCGCTCGTCCTGGCCATCGAGAAACGCACCGTCGCGACCATAGAGTTCGTCGGCCGTGCATGCCATCACAAAGATGCCGTTGCCTTTGGCATGGTCGATCAGGTCCAACGCGATCTGAGGTTTCGTCTTGAAAACAACCTCATCAGGAATGTAGTTTTTTTACGGCGCGCCGAATCATCTGTCCATTCACAAGGCAGGTACAATCGCGCATCGAGCAGGCAATCAAATCCGGGAGCCGAATACGCCCATGCGACGTTGTTGATGCAGTTTTCGATCTTCCCACGATTGCCGTTGTACTGCCGTTTGACACCTGCTGTTTCGCGACCACTCTTGGCGGTTCCCGTTTCATCAATACAGCCGATGGCTTCGGCATTCTTGCGTGGTACGTCGGACAACAGACCCTTCACGTAAATCTGTAACAATGCTCGCCCCGCAGGCCGAGCAAAACAACAGGCGAAACTCGCCAGAAACTGAGCAAGCAATTTCCCCAGCTTTGCGATATCCTGAACAGACATCAGATGACCTTCCGTGGTTTCCGAGTGAAACGTCTTATCACGCGCAGGGTCGTCTCTTTTCCGTCGCCATGTCAAGATCCATAAAACCAAACCACATCACGACTTAAACACACAACACAAAAAGACTTGGCGCTGTCCAGTTAGACTTCGCACCAAAATCAACCAGCGGTAGCGAAGTCATGAAATGCGTGCAGTTTGAATCGACAGGTGAGCCGCGGCAGGTCCTGCAATGCGTTCAACGCGACATACCATCGCCAGCCCACGGCGAGGTCCTTGTGCGAATGCTGGCGAGTCCCGTCAACCCGTCAGACCTGATGTTCATTCGCGGCGTCTACGGTGTGGAACCTCAACTGCCGCAGAGCCCGGGCTTCGAAGGCGTTGGCATCGTTGAGGCATCCGGCGGTGGTCTGCGAGGAAAGTTATTCCGCGGCAAACGAGTTGCCGTTCTGAACAGAGCCGGAGGTAATTGGTCCGAATACGCCGTGGTTCCGGCGGCACAGATCATACCACTCAGCAACAGCCTGTCCGTTGAACAGGCGGCCACGTTTTTCGTAAATCCTGCGACCGCATGGATCATGACGCAGGAAGTTTTGCGAGTGCAACGCGGCGAATGGCTGCTGCAGACGGCTGCCGGTTCGTCGCTGGGAACGATGGTCGTCCGACTGGGAAATGCTCTGGGATTCAAAACAATAAACATTGTCCGTAGCGAAGCGTCCGTTGCCGACCTGAAAGCGGCAGGCGCAACAGAAGTGGTTGTGTTTGATCCGGCAAAGGATTCCGCGGACGAGCTGTCATCAGCGATTCGTGGCATCGTCGGAGAGCAACGCGTACGTCACGCCATTGACCCCGTCGGCGGTGCCACCGGATCTGTCGTCATGAGAGCGCTGGGCCGCAGAGGCCGCATGCTGGTCTTCGGCACGCTTAGCGAAGAACCGCTGCAATGCAGTCCGCGAACATTGATGACTCAACAAGCCAGCGTCGAAGGATTCTGGCTGGGCAACTTCATGAACGACAGAAATCTGATTTTCAAGTTAAAACTCGTCCGGCGAATCACACGTCTGATTCTTGACGGAGTGCTGTCCACGACGGTCGCCGAAACGTATTCACTGGATCAGATTGCAGATGCAGTGACTGCAGCAGAAGCGAAGGCTCGGCATGGAAAGGTGCTGCTGCGGATAAGTGAGTGAAACCAGTCGAACAAGCCTCGGTGAGCAAGACAGGCACGGCGTGTGAAGTCTCGGATATTTTACGCGTATCGAACATACATGGATTTATTGACCTCAACGATACACTCGCAGTCCAACGTTTTATCGCCCTCCCCGCTCGTTCCTCGCGACCCTCCCAGAGAGAGGGTGAAGTGACTTGCGTAGATACCAATATCGGAAGAGCTGGTGATCGCCGGTCATCAGTGACAATCCAGGCCCTACGCCAGTTTCTTTTCCGCGATGGTTCCATCCGGAGTTGTCTGCACGTGATAGCCGGCGTCCTCCAATTGCGTTCGAATCGCATCGGATGTCGGCCAGTCCTTCGCAACTCGAGCGTCGTCAATTGCCTTGCACATCGAGATAATATCCGGCCCATCGTCCGAACCTGACGCGGCACTATCGACTGCAGCCAGTGGTGCCACCGCCAGCACGTCGTTGATTTTGTCGAGCACAGCCAGCGCCTCGGCCGGGTTGTCCGGTTCCGTCGCTGCCCAGGGCAGCACAACGGCCAGCGCTTTGGAAAAGTTCAGGTCGTCCGCCAGGGCTTCTCCGAAGGCCTGTAAGATCGGGTGATTTAAATCAACGTCCACCGTCGTATCGCCGGCAGCTGCTTCCAGCTTTTTCCGAAATTCGTTCAGGCGTTTGACCACGTTGGCCGAATCCTGCAGACCCTTTTTTGTGAAGTTCATATTGGAACGGTAGTGCGACTTGATGAGTTCCAGCCGCAATACGGCCGGGTGCACCTTCACTCCTGTCGCACGGCCTTCCAGCACATCACGCACCGTCCAGAAGTTGCCTTTGCTCTTGGACATCTTTTCGCCTTCCACCATCAGAAAGCGGGCGTGCATCCAGAATTTTGCGAAGGCATCTGCGCCGGTGGCCCCTCGCGACTGAGCGATCTCACACTCATGGTGTGGGAAGATCAGGTCTTCGCCGCCGGTGTGAATATCAATGACGTCTTTTTCCAGACGTTTGCGAGCCATGCACGAACATTCGATATGCCAGCCGGGATAGCCAGTGCCCCACGGCGAACCCCATTTCATAATGTGCGTTTCGTCGGCCTTCCACAGCATGAAGTCCGCCGGATGCTTCTTATTCGATTGATGCTCATCACTGACTCGTCCGCCAGCACCGGTCTGCAACTGATCCAGAGAGTTGCCGCTGAGTTTGCCATAGTCGTCAAAACTATCGACGCTGAAATAGACGACTCCATCAGGGCCCACGTAGGCATGGCCTTTGTCGATGAGTTGCGAAATCATCTCCTGCATCGTGTCGATGTTGTCGGTGGCTTTCAGAATATTTTCCGGTTCAAAGGCAACCTTCAGACCCAGCAGCTGAGCATCTTCCAGAAACGCTTTCGTGTAATAATCGGCAATCTGAAAAGGATCCTCGGGATTCTCAACGGCACCTTCCGGCACCTTGCCCGACTTTTTGTCTTCCTTAACCCGCTGAGCAGCGGCTGCCATCTTGTCTTCGCCCGCACCGTCGGCATTGCTGTCGTCGGTCATGTGGCCAACGTCGGTGATATTCATCACGTGGTGAACATTATGGCCGAAGAATTCCAACGATCGACGGATCACGTCGGCGAATAGAAACGACCGAAAATTGCCGATGTGAGCGAAGTCGTAGACAGTCGGACCGCAGCTGTACATCCGCACGGCGTCGTTGTCGACGGGCGTGAAGTCTTCCGTGGAGTTTGTAAGTGTATTGTAGAACTTGATTTGCATGGCTGGTTCTGAATGAATCGGCAACGATGGGAAGAGTGGGCTGCTGGCCAATTGGAATTGCCTCTGAGCATAGTAAACTGCTTTGAATCAGTGGAGGCCTGATTTCAATGTGCCCCCACAAATTCCCGCAAACGCACACAGATACTGCGTTCGGTCCGGATTGACGATTTTTTGGTCGCTTCGCAGAAAGCACATCGTGACAAACAGATTTCGAAGTTTCCTACAACGGCCGGTGCTGCGAACAGCCGCCCTCCTGTGTCCGCTTTCCGCCGCGTTTTTGTTGTCCACAGCACCGGCGCAGGAAAACAATTACGCCAAACGCGCTCTGTGGACGACTTCAAAAATCACAGGTTCGCCAGAACCGCCTCCGCCGCTGAAGCAGACGCTGCGGTTTCCCAACATGAAATTCGACGAACCGCTGTACATCGAACGCGATCCGTCCAGCAGCCGGCTGTGGGTCATCACTCGCAAAGGATCTGTGTTTTCGTTTCCCGATGATCCCGATGTCGCCCAACCGGACCTGTTTGTCGACCTGGCACAGGTATTTAAGCAGCTGACACCGCACCACTCCGCAATAGCCGTGAAAAGCGCGTATGGCCTGGCATTCCATCCGGAATACCCGAAAGTCCCCGTCTGTTGGCTGACATACATTCTGGTGACCACAGACAGAAAGGAACATCTGAAAGATGGCACGCGGCTATCTCGCTTCCATGTCACGTTCGACGACAACGGCGTTCCACGGTGCGATGTCGCCAGCGAGAAGATCGTGCTGACATGGCCGGAAGGCGGTCACAACGGAGCATGTCTGAAATTTGGCCCGGATGGATATCTGTACATCTCTGCCGGTGACGGCGAAGTTCCCAACCCGCCGGATCCACAGCGAGCCGGTCAGGACGTCACAAATTTTCTTTCCACGATCATGCGCATCGACGTCAATCCGACGGACGATGGACCCGCGTACACTGTTCCAGCAGATAACCCGTTTGTGAAAGGTGGCAGCGACAGTACCGCGGCCAGCGGCAGCGAAGGTGGTTTCGGCGACGATGGCCTGCGCTATTCTGCCGACGAGGCTCTGTCGGAAATCTGGGCCTACGGATTTCGCAATCCGTGGAAGATGAACTTCGGACCGGATGGCCAGTTGTGGGTTGGCGATGTCGGCTGGGAACTGTACGAAATGGTTTACAATGTAAAACCGGGAGCCAATTACGGCTGGAGCATCGTCGAAGGGCCGCACACCGTGATCCCGGATGGCAAGCGAGGACCAACGCCAATTGTCGCACCGGCGATTGCATACTCGCACGCAGAAGGAGCTTCCGTCACGGGTGGCTTCGTCTATCAGGGGGCACACTTCCCGGAATTAAAGGGCCGGTACATTTTCGGCGACTATGAGACTCGGCGCATCTGGTCGGCAACCATCACCATGCATGAAGATGGCAGCGCAGACTCGCTGTCCGAACTGACCGACCTTGTTGATCCGTCAGTGCGTATTGTGGCGTTCGGCGAAGACACGTCGGGCGAACTGCTGCTGTTGCACTTTGACGAAGGCACGATCTACGGTCTGGAACGAAACGAAGAAGTCGGCAAACCGTCAGCGTTTCCGCGGCTGCTTAGTGAAACGGGACTTTTTGCCGATGTCGTCAATCAGGCGCCGAGTCCCGGAGTCATTCCCATCGAAGTCAACGTTCCCATGTGGAACGACGGCGCCGCGGCCGACCGCTGGCTTGGCGTTCCAGGCAACGAACCCATCCAGGTGCTTCGCGGACCTAAGCGAATGCAGGAAAGCAGCTTGCGGGAATCCATGCACTTTCCAGTCGACAGCGTATTGGCACGTACTATCACAATGAGCAACACATCCGGAAACTCGACGGTCGCTCTGGAGACGCAGATTCTACACTTTGACGGAAAAATCTGGGCAGGTTACAGCTATCTCTGGAACGCAGATCAAACCGATGCAGAACTTGTCCCCGCTGGCGGCGCCGACCTTCGACTGTCCGACTACGGAGAATCGTTCGGCCAGACAAACTGGCACGTTCATTCCCGTTCGGAATGTATTCGCTGTCACAACTCATGGGCCGGCGGTGTTCTGGGGTTCACGTTGTCGCAGCTAAACCGTGAAGTGCGTTTCTTCAGAAACGACGACGCAGAAATTCGCAGGTCACACGACGCAACAGTGACGACAGCGTCCACATCTGACACGACCACGCACAATCAGATCGAATGGTTGCGTGACATCGGCGTACTGACCGGCAGCATTCCTGACGACCTTCGCAACTCGCAGGAGCGTCGAGTCGCCGCGCTGGCACATATTCAGAACACAGAAGCAGAACTGGATCATCAGGCACGTTCATATCTGTCCGTCAATTGTGCTCACTGTCATCAAAAAGGTGCCGGAGGCACGGCGACCATCGACCTGCGCCACGAAGCATCACTTGCAGAAACGAAAATAATTGGCACAACCCCGGTTCAGGGCATGTTTCAGATCCCCGGCGGTGCCATCGTGGCTCCCGGACAGCCGTCGAAGTCGGTCCTTTTTTATCGCACGGCATGTTCCGGTCGAGGTCGCATGCCACACATTGGTTCTCAGAACGTCGACGTCGAAGGTGTGAACATGCTGCGCAAATGGATTGCGTCGCTGGCATCCGACGCATCGCCGGTACCCATCAAACCGTCCCTGCAATCAACGCCTCAAGCGCTGGAAGTCGTGGCCAGGCTGGACCGTGGAGAAATTGCCGACGCGGATCGCGCAAGGTTGCTGGCCGAAGCCCGCGACGCGGCTCCGGAGATCCACAATCTGTTTACCCGCTTTCAACCTCAGCAATACCGTGACCAACTTAATCGACGACTGGACGTGGCACATCTGTTGTCGATCACAGGTGATGCGACAAAGGGGGCAGGTTTGTTCGCCGACAAACGCATGCAGTGCATCAACTGCCATCGGGTTGGTCAGACCGGCGGTCAGATCGGCCCGACCCTGGATGACGTTGGCAAACGGCTGAAGCCTGCCGAAATGCTCGGATCGATATTGGATCCGTCGCAAAAAATCGACCCGAAATTCGCCGCGTGGACGGCGCTGACGATTGACGGAAAAGTGTACTCGGGACTGCTGATGAGCCGCACAGAAGCCGCGGTCACCCTGAGGACGGTCAGAAACGAAGACGTCGTGATCCCCAAGACGGATCTTGAAGAACTGATCCAGCAAACTGTTTCACTGATGCCGGACCGTCTGCTGAATGATCTGACCGATCAACAAATTGCGGACCTGCTGGCGTTTCTGTCAGCCCGGAAATGAGACTGCCTGCAAAGCCATTGGTTTCTACACAATTCCTAAGATTGCAATCGAAGCGTCTGCAAGCAGTTCGGTTCACGTGTTTACTCTCCCGCTGGCGGGAGGGTAAAGATGTGTAGATACCTATGCCGCACATCTAAAAACGCACACGGTCCACTTTGTCATTCGCAGGCATCGCAGGGTCAGCTCTTCGGTATTGATTCATGGAACCCTTCCACGATTCACGCCGGCCGCTTGCATGCCGATTTCGGTATCTGTAGCTTACCCGCCTCTGACGGGTCTGCGCAAACACGTGCGCCCACTTCCTCTGACTGAAGCTCCATTGGGACTACGAATTCCATGTCTGAACGCATTGTCCTCCGCACCGGTGAATCTCTTGTTGCTGGCGGCCCACCCTTTACGGCAGCTGAGCCCGAAGTCGTGATTGGTGAACTCGACGGACCCGTCGGCACGGCCCTGGCCACGCTCACGGGAGACCAGTCGATGGGGCACTCAAAGGTGTTCGCCATCCTCAACACCGATATTCAGGTCCGCCCCGTGACACTCTGCGTCAGCAAGGTCACCGTCAAGAACACCCGCTACACGAACATTCTGATGGGCACTGTTCAGGCCGCCATCGCGAACGGTGTTCTGGATGCAGTTCGCGCGGGCGACATCCCCCAAGAGAAGGCCAACGATCTGGGGATCATCTGCAGCGTCTGGCTGAACCCCGGCGTGACAACAGACGACAACCTTGACCACAAAGCCCTGTTCGATATCCACCGCAAGGCAATGGCGCAAGCGATCCACAAAGCCATGGCGTGCGAACCTTCCATCGACTGGCTTCTGGAGAACCAGGACAAGATAACGCACAAGTACTATCAGATGGGGCTGGACGGAAAAATCTAAGCATGGCTTTCCGGAACGCAGGCCCGGTGTGATTCTGACGAAGCCCACCGCCAGCCTGCTTCGCAGGCCCGCTTAGTGACTTTCAACCTCGATGTCATAGGTCTGCTCGGCATCGACGTCAGGCAGCTGGATACGGAATCGAATCAGGAACGTGCGAGTTTCTTTCGGGACGGTCAATCCACCCTGAGCGTAATGAGCAGGTTCTTCGTCCGTCTTCGGTTCAAAGATGGTTTCCTGTTCCTCACACAATACCGTTTCGCCTCCTTCTGCCACCAGGCAGTTATGAACAACCGCATCGGCAATATCTTCGTCACCTCTTGAAATGCTGACGGCTGGTTCGATTTCATCACCCCCATGGAAGTGTGTGCCATGATGTCCAAGGGAAATTACGAAGTCGCCGGCTTCGATGTCACTGCGCACCCAGACAAGCTTGTCTGCGTCACTATGAGTGTGACCTTGCTCCGGTTCGGCTGATGTTGCCTGTGTTTCGTTCGTTGGAACGACATCAGCCTGCCGATCCTGGCACCCGATCGTTCCCAGAAGCAACACAATTGAGACTGCTTGAAATCCCTTGTTGATCATCGCTTTATTGCTTTCGTTCTCTGTCAAAACACCGCAGACGTGAGTCACCAGCAGAAGCGTAGCACATGACCTGGCATCTTTCTCCTGTGACTCGCCTCAGCCCCGGCTAACGATCCGTCAGGAACTCGTCAGACGGATGTAAAACGTCTGTAAGTTTCGCCGTACAGCGGCAAAATGACTTTGCGATGCCACGCAAAATGACGTTCAATGAAATGCGTCAATTTGCGTTTCACAGAACAAAGGAGTCGTCGCGATGAACCTTGCATTTACTGGTGTCATTTCTGCCACCCTGCTTGGCGGTTTCATGCTGATGATGCATGCGGAGACTGCAGATCCACGGGCACACATTGCCGACGTGATTCCAGGTCATCACAGTGCGGGTAACGCAGGAAAGTCCGTCGTGTTGACCGGCAGCGACGAACCGGGGATGTGGAAATCGTTCGAGGACCTGCACGAACGCTACACTCAGGCATTCGTAGACTCGGAGGGTTTCGGCATCTCGCGCATCGTGACCTTTGATTCCCCGGAAAAAAGAGCTTTTCTGGTGAACGGCGAGAAACGTCGGATACACACAGTGCAACTCATTGGGCTGAACGGTGACGTGCCGCGAGCCTATGAATCTTCCTTCTTAAACCCGATGCGCTCCATGCTGGCGACGAGTGCTCACCGACCGCTCTCCGATTTCGAAAATCACGCTATCGAGCGATTGGAAACGGGGACCAATTACGTTTTCTCGGGTGAGGACCATGCCCCGGAGGCCCCCCACGCAACGTTGGTGGCCGCACTGCGAGCGAGCGAATCGTGCATGGAATGTCACGACGCTGAACGGGGACAACTGTTGGGCGCATTCGCGTATCGGCTCCACACACCGCCACCACGCGGCAACTTTGACAGATCAGCGATTGGTATCGTAGACCTGCTGACGTCGCTGCCAGCGAAACCGGAATAACACCCGTCGTTTTTCGACCGATGGACTCCGCACGACTGGTCTTGAACCAACGTCGGTAGACTCGAACGTCTGGCGGAACAGACATTTGCGGCGCGAAATGAATACTGAAACCGGATGGCCCGCCAGATCATCAAGCCTCGACGAGGCACTACTGCGGAGTCAAATCTTAATGTTGGGGTAGCCGAAGTCGCCAGACTTTGGACGACATATAGAAAAACCTCCAAACTCCGGCGAGTTCGGCTACGGAACAACCCCAGTTCTTAGCCTCGAAGAGGCATTACGTTGCCGACTCGACCTCGTCCTTGTTCAGGCACTTGTCAATCTGTCGAACGGCCTGCCGCAGACGTTGGCTGTTTTCGACAATGGCCAGTCGCAGACTGCCTTCTCCGTCATCTCCGAATCCTCGACCGGGACTGACAGCGACGCCACCTTCGTTAAGCAGCTTCATCGCAAATTCGATCGACCCCATCTCCCGCCACTCTGCAGGCATATCCGTCCACACGAACATGCCGGCCTTGGGCGGAGTTACGTTCCATCCCAGGCGTGTCAGACCTTCGCACAGAACATCCCGACGCGACTGATACTCTTTGGTGATGCTTTCCACAGCGGCGTCGCAGTGCCTCATGGCGACGATAGCGGCGATCTGGATCGGCTGAAAAATTCCGTAATCGTAGTAGCCCTTGATCGTGGCCAGGGCCCGCACCATTTCCGGATTGCCGCAGCAATAGCCGATGCGCCAGCCAGCCATGCTGTAACTCTTACTCATCGACGTCATTTCGACGCCCACGTCGATCGCGCCCGGGGTTGCCAGAAAGCTGGGGGCCTGGTATCCGTCGTAACAGATGTCTGCGTAGGCAAAGTCACTGATCACAAGAAAGCCGTGCTTCTTTGCGAGCGCGACAAGGTCGACGTAAAAATCCTGTTCGATCACTGTGGCCGTCGGATTGTGGGGAAAGTTGACCACCACGACCTTGGGCTTCGGCACCAGATTCTCGCAGGTGTACGCGATGTTCTGCAGAAACTTCTCGGGCTCCCGCGTATCCAGAGTGATCACGTTGCCGGAAGCCAGCATCACGGCATAAACGTGGACCGGGAAATACGGCGACGGCACGATCGCCGTGTCACCTGGTCCCATCAGGGCCAGGCACATGTGGCTGAATCCTTCCTTTGAACCGATGCAGGCCAGCACTTCGTTGTTGGGATCAAGCCGTACTCCGTAACGCTTCCAATATCGGGCCGACACTTCCTTTCGCAGGTTCTCGATACCGTTGCTGACCGAGTATCTGTGATTGCGTGAGTCGGCCAGGGCTTCTTCAATCTTCTGCACAATCAACGGATCCGGTGGATCCGTGGGATTGCCCATGCCCAGGTCAATGACGTCGACACCCTCCACTCGCAGCTGGTGTTTTCGCTTGTTGATCGCTCCGAACATGTACGGTGGCAGGCGCTTGACCCGTTCTGCCACTGGAATATTGAAGGGAGTGTCGTCGAAGAAAACGTCTGATTCGCTGCGCATGGAACGGAGTCCGAGGATGATGTTGTGGAGCGATTGCCGCTCGGATCTGCCCGCGACAAACGGGTTTCGTCGTCAAAACCTCTGATTTCTCAGTCGCTCCGCGGAGTCGAATTCGAAACGCCTTGGTTTTGTGAAGACATGATGTGATTGTGTTAGTGTCTTGCGACCAACGGCGGCAGCGTGCTGGTTCCGATGGGTTCGTTCTCAGGCCTGAGGCACCGGCCGCGCTGGATTCTATAGACAGGTGACTGGTCGGGCGACGCCAGACCGACACCGCATTGAGGGCATGGGATCAGAAAAGTAACAAAGAGCGACGGAAACCAAGCCGTGCTTAGAACCGATTGCCGTTCAAACTCAATATTTTTCGCCGTTTGCTGACCAGCAGTTTTTTGACCTTCATCCGTGTTGACTGTCCCTGGTGGCCCGACAAGCTCCTCCATCGGCGAGAAACCGAGCGTTGACAACGCCAAAATACAGAATCGAGTTGTTGCCCCGGACTCCCAACATAACGGAAGAGCTGAGCAAAAGGGCTCAATCAGCCACTTTCTGCTTGATTTGCTGATGGTCCTGTAAGAATTCTTACAGAACAGGCGTCATGGGATCAGTATCTCCGTCTCAGGAAGTTGCATCGCTCAATTCCAACTGGCAGCAACATGAATGAAAAGATCTGGTATCTGAAAAAATGTTCGGTCTTGGGGCAACTGTCAACCGAACAGATTCTGAACATTGAATCTCAATGCTTCAGCCGCGAATTCGTTCGCGGCGAAGTGATTTACCTGCCCAATGACATGGGTGATTCCGTGCTGCTGCTGGCTCGCGGGAGAGTGAGGATTTACCACGTCACCGGCGAAGGCAAGCAGGCGATTCTTGGGTTCATGGAACCAGGAGAGTTATTTGGCGAAGTCAGCGTCTTCAATGGCAGTCGGCGCGACGAGTACGCGGAAGCCACAGAAAAGTCGTTTGTGGTCTTACTGCCACGGCATGTGATGCAACAGCTCATGCTTGAGAATCCCAGTATTTCCATGACGCTGACAAGAATGTTCGGACTTCGGGTAAGACGAATCGAACGGCGACTGAAGTCTCTTCTGTTCAGAACAAGTCGTGAACGTCTGATTCACCTGCTGCTGGAACTGGCCGAAAAATACGGTCGGCACACGCCAGACGGGATTGTGATCGGGAAAAAATTCTCGCACCAGGATATGGCCAGCATCATTGGAGCGACTCGAGAAACGGTCACGATCACTCTTGGTGAACTGCAAACGGAAGGCAAGCTGAAGATTCACAAGAGACAGATCACGCTCAACAACGCCGAAAACCTTGCTGTCTCAATCGATTTTGGCCCCGTTGTGCCCGCGTTTGTATGAAACATCACAGATGTAAGCCGGGTGAATTCTGAGAGGCTCGTTGCTTAAACAGCGGAAACTGATGGCGGGGTCTTAAAAAAGAAATGGAAGCGTTAACCTGGTCACAGACATGCCCCGGCCAAACATAGAAACTTGCTGGCAGGCTCATTCCTCTTCATCGGACAAAGTACTGTTATGACAACGGAACCAGACTGGGAACCCTGCCCTGTCGGCACAATTAAAGACGTAGCTGATCGCCAGATGGATGCGGCGCGTGTCACCACGTTGTCGCGTCGAGCTGTTGTTGTCGGCGCCGTTTCTGCAGGCACATTGCTTCTTTGGACACAGCGACCGCGGCCACAGACGCTCACATGTCGGCAAGTGTGTGACCAGGGCGTCATGTATGTTCAGGGACAGTTGTCTCCCGATCTGGCCGCCGCGATCGCCACCCATTGCAAAACATGCGGGCCCTGCAAAAAACACATCGCCACATTGCGGCAGACAACCACGGCCTGACGCAACTGGCCGGTCAAACTGATCGCATCAAGCCAGGCTTTTCGGCGTGATCCCCGGACTATTCGTTGCCTCAGAGTGAGTGCCAAACGACACGTTTCCGACTTTGGCCCTGCAGGTACAGTCGGCACGACCGGCAGAAACCCCGAATAGCCGCGAGTTCATCGATCCCAATCATCATGGAATGACGCATGCGCAGTACAAATTACAATACTTAGCGAACTAAACGCTAGGATCCGTGCGGATCATGGCAGACGGTTTTTGACCGGTCGCACCCTCCGGAGTATGATTCAGACATCGCCCCGGTACTTTCAATGCCGTGGTAAACTCCTTTCTGTATGTCAATTCAGCGCCGGCGCCGTACTTCCTGTCTGCAGACACTTCCGTCTGTTGTTTGACGCCATCAACTGAATTCGACTCTTCTCCGGTGCATCATGACTCAGCAGTCAAGTGCTGAACTCGATCCAACACAACAACCCACAGAGGCCGAAGTGCCGCTGTTGGATCGGCCGCTCGTAGCCGACGAACAGAAGACCGTTGTCAGCACAGGTACGGATCCCGTCGACAACGTGCAGTCAGAGGTCACGTATTCCGCTTCCGCTCAGGAAATTCGAGATCGTCTCTTCGGTGGTCACGGCGATGACGTAAATCGAGCACACGGACTTCGCATCGGTCACTTCGATGTCGAGGAACGGATCGGGGCCGGTGGCATGGGAGCCGTCTTTCGGGCCGTTGATCTTGAGCTTTCCCGATTTGTCGCTTTGAAGGTGCTGCATCCGGCAACAGCCTCCGACGCATCGCTGGTTGCCAGGTTTCGCAACGAAGCCCGCGCGTGTGCTCAACTGAATCACGACAACGTGGCTCGCATTTTCTTTGCAGGCGAACAGGACGGGATCCACTACATCGCCTACGAATACGCGGACGGCATCAATATCAAGGAACTGATTCAGCAGCGAGGCAAACTGAGTCCGGCCGAAACAGTCAACTATTCGATTCAGGCAACGCTGGCATTGAGCCACATCGCAGCGGCCGGAATTATTCATCGAGACATCAAGCCATCCAACATCATCATGACGCAGTCCGGCCGCATCAAGGTAGTCGACCTTGGCCTGGCGCGACGCGACACGACGGATTCGATCGGCGACATTACAGTCGCCGGAACAACTCTCGGCACGTTCGACTACATCGCCCCTGAACAGGCGCGTGATCCACGGATGGCCGATATTCGCAGCGACATTTATTCGCTGGGATGCACGGTGTATCACATGCTGACCGGACGGCCGCCGTATCCGGAAGGCACGGCCTTGCAGAAGCTGCTGGACCACCAGGGAAAAAAGCCTCCGGATCCGCGAGTCGTGGCAAAAGATGTTCCGATCGAACTGGCTGCCATCGTGCAAAACATGATGAACACTGATGCCGATCAGCGATACCAGGATCCCGGACAGCTGCTGACCGATCTGATCAGCCTTGCGACACAAATGGGGTTGCGCAGCGTTCCTGCGGAAGGAGTCGTCTGGCGCAGAATTCCGGTCCGACGAATTCGCGAGTTGTCGGGGGCCATTTTTCTGACCGGTGCAGTGCTGGCCGTCTGTCTGACCGCGCTGATTTTTCATTTTCTGCCCGGAGAGCACGAGCCTCTGCCGGATTGGCTGCGTAAATCTCAGGCGATTCAACTGAGTGCCGCCGATTCTCTTAACATAAACCCCTCAGCGAAGTTGACCGGAGAAGATTCGACGCAGACTCAGGGGGGGATCACACTGAGTCCCGAGACGGCAGAGCTGCGTCAGACACTCGAACAGATTCGGTTGTCCAATCCGATTCCGCTTCCGGGATTCATGCCCATTGGCCCCTTCATGCCGTTTGTTGCGACAGAGGCCTCAGGCGTTCCCTTGCCGAATGACATAGCCACTCCGCCCGTCAAGCGGCGACGCATTCGCCTGGAGCCTGCGTCCGGCGAACCGCAGGACCACGATTCACTCAGCAGTGCACTGGCCGACGCACAGTCGGGTGACGAGATTCTGCTGCAGTTTGATGGTGTTCAACGCGTACCGTCCCTGCCGAAACTCGGTCGCACAAACAGCGAAAACATCACCCTGCGCGCGGCACCCGGGTTTCGCCCGGTGCTTGAATTTCGCGGTGACGACGAGCCATCGTCCATGCCAGGACGGCTGTTTAACCTCACCAACAACCTGAACCTCCGGCTACTGGGCATAGACCTCCGGGTCATCGTTGGGAATGAAGTCGTGTCGGATGGATGGGTCCTGTTCGAATGCAACGGTCCCAACAGAATTGAACTGCGGGACTGCACCATCGAAGTGCAGAATCAGTCACAACGCCCCGCCACAGTATTCCGACTCCTGGACTCACCCGTTGACGAAAATCCGGACAGCCAGGTTGACATTCAACTGTACGAAGTTGCGGTTCGTGGCGGCACCGATATTGTACTGGTCGACGGTCAGCCAACAGGACACCTGCAGGCAGAACAATGCGCTTTCGCGTTGAATGGATCGCTGATTAACAGCGTCGGTTCACAAATGCCGGACGACGTCGGTCGCCTTGACGTCATTCTGGAACACACGACCTGCATCCTGGCCAAACCCTTCATTCGGATGGCAGACAGCGACGTCTTCGACGGCAGAGATCCACAACGAGAATTGCCCACACTTTCCGTGAACAGTTATTCGTGTGTGTTTGCCTCGATGCTGGAAGACGGTGTTCTGATTCACTCGCAGGGCAACACATATCTGGACAACCTTCAGGAATCGCTGGTCTGGCAGGGCAACAGCAATCTGTTTCACCAGTACCAGGTCTATTGGAAACTTGAACGTGGTGGCTTCGACCTGGAATCGACGCTGATGTCATTTAACGAATGGAGTGATACCTGGAGCCATGCGTCGGACGGACAGGCAGAAGAGGCTGTTGAATTTGACTCGGATGTGTGGCGCGAAGTGGGCGTCATGGAAACATTGTCGCGGGCTGATCTCAATGACTTCGCAACGCCGTTCTTCGCGTTGAGCCGAGCACAGTTCTTTGCCGGCAACGCAGGTATGATGCTCGATCCTGATGGAAGAATTCCAGGAGTCGACGCGGCGTTGCTGACAGATTTCCCGAGTGCGTTGCCATCACTGCCGGTTGAGACACTGCCGGACAGCGGCAACTGATTTCGGTGGACAGTGACGCTGGCCTGAAATTCGGTACACTGCGGCGTGCATCTTACACCTCGGCCGGAGTATCACTGCCATGCGATGGTTTTACGTCGTTCAATCGATCGTCCTGATTTCCGCATCGCTGTCTGCCGGTGACGACAATCGCCTTGCATCTCTGGATACATGCGATCCATGGTATCCCAATCAGAATTTCCCGAAGCTGATTACTCCTCTATGGGTGGGTGAAGACGGCGTTCAGGCGGTTGTCGTGCTGGCCATCGACGACATGCGTGACACGGCAAAGTACGAACAGTACCTGCGCCCCATTCTGAAGCGTTTGAAACAGATCGACGGCCGAGCCCCCGTCAGCATCATGACGTGCGACGTGAAGCCCGGTGACCCGCAGCTGCAAAGCTGGCTGGAGGAAGGGCTGAGCATTGAAGTTCACACCGTCGATCATCCCTGCCCGCTGCTGCAGGCAGGCGACTTCGACAAAGCCAAATCGACCTACGATCGCTGCATTGATCTGCTCAGCACGATTCCCGGCAACAAACCGGTTGCCTTCCGCACTCCGTGTTGTGATTCGCTGAACACAGTGAGTCCTCGGTTCTATTCCGAGATCTTCAGTAAAACGACTCCTGAAGGCAACTTCCTGCAGATCGATTCGTCAGTGATGAACTTCTTCACGTCTGACGATGCGTCGATTCCTCGCGAACTGGTACTGGATAAAGATGGCCAGGAAAGGTTCTGGAAGTACAAAGTCCGCGGACTGAAACGAGGCGACACGCAGCACGACAACTTTGTCAACTACATCAGGAACTATCCGTATCCTTACGTGATCAACAACACATGCTGGCAGTTTCCCTGCGCGGCTCCCAGCGACTGGTCGGCTCAGCACCTGCATGGAATCAACAACCCGGTCACGGTGGCAGACTGGAAAGCTGCACTGGACATCACCGTTCACAAACAGGGCGTCTTTAATCTGGTCTTTCATCCGCACGGCTGGATCAAGGCCGAACAGGTTGTGGAACTGATCGACCACGCGGTGAAGAAGCACGGTTCGAAGGTGAAGTTCCTGTCGTTTCGGGAAGCAGCGGAAAGGCTGAACAGATTACTTTGTGATGGAAAGGAACTTCGCCACACGGGCGATGCAAGAAGGATGGCCG
Organism: Fuerstiella sp.; assembly: GCA_039831575.1. GTDB lineage: Bacteria > Planctomycetota > Planctomycetia > Planctomycetales > Planctomycetaceae > Fuerstiella. The sequence goes on from JBDONA010000794.1 coordinate 17,440, forward strand.
TAAGCCATGCTGCCTTCCGACAAAAGAATCCGGGACCGAACAGCCTGCGTGTCGTGCCAAAGACAGTTCGCGAAGCCATCCAACAGGGGCGACACGCAGACCTTCTGCCGCTGCAACGTCCGGATGGGTCGCACAATGGAGTTTTTGTTCACGACGGTGCACTCTGCTGGCAGAACGAAGACACGGCTCATCTGCCGAATTTGATTCAACGAGTATCATTTGACGAGCTTCTGGCTGAACATCGCCGACGCGAGTCGCGGCTGGCTTTGCCACCTGTGCTGATCGGCGCGGCTGTCGTCGATATCACGCCCGACTATCCTGTCCGGCTCACTGGTTATGGCAACCGTGCCACCGAATCTACAGGAGTGGCCCGAAACATTCATGCGCGAGCTCTGGCGATTGGTGGCAACACTGAACAACCACTCACAATCCTGGTGACGGTCGACAACTGTGGCGTGCCCGCATCTGTGACCGAAGCCGTGTTTGCCAAAGCCAAAGGGAAACACAGGATCAGTCGCGCACACTTCGCTGTGTGCTCTACGCACACGCACTCTGGTCCCTGGTTGCGAGAATTCGCGCCGAACATTCTGGCGGATCTCACTGACACAGAGACCGCTCACCTAAAGCAGTACGAAGAGGACCTGATTGCGAAACTGGTCGAAGTTGTCGAAAAGGCCATTACTTCACGGCGACCCGGCAGGCTGTCGATCGGTCAGGGCAACGTCGGCTTCGCGATGAACCGCCGTACTCTCACGAATGGTCGCTGGACGGGTTTTGGTGAAACGCCGGATGGCCCGGTCGATCATCAGTTGCCGATTCTCGCTGCACACGACGTAGACGGTAAGCTGATTGCTGTGCTGGCTAATTACGCCTGCCATGCCACGACGGAAACAGGTCAGTTCAATCAGATCAGTGGTGACTGGCCAGGGCTGGCAGCGGATCTGATCGAAGCGGACAACGACGGAGCCGTGGCTCTAATCGCCATCGGCTGCGCAGCTGACGCGAATCCTTCACCACGCGGAACTCACGAAATGGCGAAGCAGCACGGTCGAGCAGTGGCGGACGAGGTGAATCGGCTGCTTGGACATGCCATCACAGAGGGAGTGACAAAGCAGGTTCAACCGATCGACCCTCGCATCACCTGCAACATGGCCCGCGTTGATCTGCCGCTGGGACCGCTGCCGTCGCGGGAAGAATGGGAACAGCGCGCGAAAGAAGCGGGCCACATCGGCATGCACGCCCGGCAATTCCTGAAGCTGCTGGACGACGGCAAATCCATTCCCACCACCGTTCCACAGTATCCCGTGCAGACGTGGTGTTTTGGTGAAGACATGGCGATGGTTTTTCTTGGTGGAGAAGTCGTCGTCGATTATTCCATACGCCTGAATGAAATACTGGACGGCGACAGGTTGTGGACGAATGCCTACAGCAATGATGTTCCCTGCTACATCGCGTCAAAGCGCATCCTTCGCGAAGGCGGTTACGAAGCTGATCGGTCGATGGTCTATTACGGCCACCCCACTCGTCTGGCACCGGAATCAGAAGACATAATCTGTGACACCGTGCAGAAACTGCTTCCGCATACCTTCTATTCCGCAGAGTTGCGCTCAGAATTCCCAGGCCCCAAAACTCCTGAGGAATCGCTGGAGTGCATCACGACACGGGCGAACCTGCGGGTCGAACTTGTCGCTGCCGAGCCGCTGATACAGGATCCCGTCGCCTTTGATTGGGATATCCAGGGCAGATTATGGGTCGTCGAAATGGGCGACTATCCCAACGGAAGCCCAGATCAACCACTCGGTGTCAGCGACTCCGGCCAAAGCGGCGGCGGACGAGTACGCGTTCTCGAAGACACAAACAGCGATGGCCGTTACGACAAAGCAACGACGTTTCTGGACGGCCTGCGCTTCCCCACCGGCATCGCCCTGTGGCGAAACGGCGTCATCATCACGGCCGCTCCGGACGTGATCTACGCCGAGGACACAAAGGGCGACTTTGTTGCGGATATACGCCAGGTGCTGTACACAGGTTT
>JBDONA010001058.1:0-4314 GCA_039831575.1 Fuerstiella sp.
GGAGTGGCTTGATGAGGGGCGTGGAATTCTCATTGCCGAGGGCTGGGCAGGGATCTCGGAATGGATCGTGACGACTCGTCGCCAGGTTCGCTCACCTCAGAAACGGGATTCGCTTGACGGTTTGTATAACTACCTTAAGTTCCATGCTGACCACCTGAACTACGCGGATCAACTGACTGACGGTCGTTCGATTGGGAGCGGCCAGATCGAAGGCGCCTGTAAAAATCTGATCGGCCGCCGACTGAAGCAGACCGGAGCCCGCTGGCGCGTCCGTCGAGTCGACCGAATGGCGGGTCTCTGCGACCTCATGTACAGCGAGCAATGGAATCAATACTGGAATACACTCGCCACTTAAAAAACACTATCCGTTACTGCACCCGTCGTCGCGTTTGGCGACGAGTCGCGGCTGGCGTTCTGCTTCGGGACGTGGTATCAACCTGCTGGCGTCCTCCAGGAATGGAACGTCTTTCAGGACCAGGGACTCCGCCTCCTGCCGTCAGTCACAGCCCGACCTGCTGCGTAGTGACCCTTCAGACTGCCGTTTGATTTCGCCGTAATGTCTCAGCCCGATGTTATTCTGATTGGCGCCAGCGTCCGCAGTTTTGCTCAGTCAGCACTGCGTGACGGAATTCGCCCGGTTTGCGTGGACATGTTCCGTGACGCAGATTTGCGCGCGTCGTTGCGGGAATCTGGCCTGGCCGAAGCATTCTGGTGCCGCCATGTCGCCTCGTTCGCTGATGCTACCGACGCGGTGGCCGACGTTGATCCGGGCGTACCGGCAATAGTGTTGGGTGGTCTCGAAAATCACGAAACCAGTCTGCGGCAACTGTCAGCGCAACGTGCCACAATCGGACCGGACTGGAATACGGTCCAGCAGCTGCGGAACCCGCAGCATTTGTTTTCGCAATTGCGTGAACGTGGCTGTTCTGTTCCTCGCTTCATTGTGCAGGGGCAAAGCCCGCCAACTTACGAGCCGGGGATGCGTTGGCTTCGCAAGAATCGTCTTTCCGCCGGCGGCCAGGGCATTCGCTGGTACGTGGAATCCAGTGAGTCGCAGCGACAACAATCGGAATCTGTTCTGACCGACGATCTGCAGGAATTCATCGTTGGCATACCCATCTCGGCTTCATTCCTTGCGGCAGCCCTGCCGGATAACGCGTCAGCGAATCCTCAGCATGATGCTGTGCTGCTGGGCTGTGCTCTGCAGTTGAGCGGATGCGATGCCTTGCACTCTGCGGAATTTCACTTTTGCGGCAATGTGGGACCCTTGTCAATGTCCGCAGAACTGACGCAACGTGTGGTCAAAGCGGGCAGAGCCGTGGCCGCAGCGTGGTCTGTGCACGGTCTGTTTGGTGTCGATTTCGTTGTCAGAGACGGGTGTCCGTTCATTGTGGAAGTCAACGCAAGACCGACGGCTTCGCATGAATTGCACGAGCTTGCCCGGCCTGACCTTCCCGGCCATGTGTCATTGCAACTGGGGGGATCGACAAAGCCGTGTTTGTTGACGGCTGAGATGTCCGGTCACATCGCTAGGCCGGCAACCTCCGACCACCGACGGGAACGTCGTGGCTGTTGGGCGCGTTTCGTGATCTACGCAGATCAGGACGCCGTGATCAGCGCTGCGCAGGAAGCAGAATTACTGACGCATTGCGCGGGCGACCGCGATGGTGCGTCCTGCAGTTTCTGGCTGGCGGACATTCCGTGCGCCGAAACAGCGATTCTGACGGGTACACCAGTGTGCTCATTGTATGCGGATCTTTCGACAAAAGACCCGCGTTTTTCCGCATTACGGGGGTTGTTGGACCCTCTTCCGCTGTCGTCGGCACTGCCTGTCAGCGAACTTGTCGAAACAATTCAAGCGCAATTGGTCGTTCTTGCGAACGATTGAAATCTCGCGAAGTGAGTGCCACCTGGGGCTCGCTACTTATACGGATTAAGCTCACAATCGCGTGTGCGTCGGTGAGCTGAGTCGAACGCGATTCAGTCTCAGGCTTCTTCCTGTCCACCAGGATTTGAAGTCGTCTCAATGCGTCGACGCGTTTCACGAATTTCTTCAGCAACCAACGGAAGCCATCCATTGTCTACCGTGTGGCCGCTGAGATTCAGGTTGAGGGCCATGCCCATATCAGGAGTCACCAGACAGATCGATGAGTAAGGAAAAGTCAACGGACATTCAGATTCTGGGTGTGGATGTCAGCTTTGAACATGTTTCATTCCGAGCACCACTGAAGTTTGGTGGTCGCGTTGTTGATCACACATATTTGATCAATGCGGTAGTAACCGTGGAAACGCGAAACGGCAATCGCTGCCAGGGCTTTGGCAGCATGCCGGTCGGCAATGTCTGGGGATGGCCTTCGGCGACTGTCGAACCGCCGGATTCCGAAAAAGCGATGATGGACTACGCCGAAAAGTTCGGTGAACTGTTCGAAAGCTACCCGGATTTCGGACACCCGCTCGAAATCCAGTATCAGGTAGGCGCGGAATTCCACCATCAGGCACAGAAGGTTTCCGACAGGCTTGGACTTGATGAGCCGATGCCGGAACTGGCTCAACTTGTGTCCACCAGCCCGATTGACGCGGCGCTGCACGACGCGTACGGTCGAGTTCACAAGGCCAGCAGCTTCAATCTGCTGTCGGCGGAATTCTGCAATCAGGATCTGGCGTACTATCTTGACGATCAATTTGCCGGTGAATACCTCGACCAGTACACGTCTCGCGAGCCAGTGCCGAGTTTGCCGCTGTACCACCTTGTCGGCGCTCTTGATCCGCTGACGGAAGCAGACGTCACCGACCGTCCGGACGACGGACTCCCGATGACTCTGGGCGAATGGATCGCCGCTGACGGACTGACCCACCTGAAAATCAAACTGGCGGGGGACAACCTTGACTGGGATGTCGACCGAGTCCTGGCCGTCGAGAAAATCGCGGCGGAAGCTCAGTCTCTGCGCGGCTGTGCCGCGTGGTTCTACAGCTGCGACTTCAACGAAAAGTGCGAATCCGCCGAGTACGTGATCGAGTTTCTTAATCGCGTCAAGCAGGGCGTGCCTGCGGCGTACGATCGGATTCAGTACATTGAACAACCGACAAGTCGCGATCTGGAGGCAGCGTCGGCGGCAAAAATGCACGAGGTGGCGAAGCTGAAACCCGTGGTCATTGATGAAGCCCTGGTTGACTATGAATCCCTGCTTAAATGTCGGGAACTTGGTTATTCCGGTGTCGCGTTGAAGGCCTGCAAGGGACAGACAGAATCGCTGCTGGCGGCTGCGGCCGCTCAGAAGTTCGGCATGTTTCTGTGTGTTCAGGATCTCACCTGCCCGGGAGCTTCCTTCCTGCATTCGTGCAGTCTGGCGGCACGAATTCCAGGTATCGCAGCCATCGAAGGTAATGCGCGGCAGTACTGTCCCCGCCCTAACAACAAATGGGCGAAGCGATATCCGGCGTTGTTTTCAATTACGGAAGGATCTGTCGGTACGGGAAAACTCTCCGAACATGGCCTCGGATTTCATTCCTCAGAATGGACGTCGGGCATCGGAGCACTTTCCCATGAAGACCTAACGTCATCGTTTGAGACGACCGAACGCATTACGCGCAAGACCGTTCGCGACGAGAGCTGAGAGAGTCGGGGCGGACGCAACGTTCGGCAACCGTTGTTCCGATAAAACTTCCGATTTATCGCCTTTGGCCTTCTTTCCACGCGACCGCCGTAAATCGACGTCTTTGGATGCAATTCCGATGTTGTGCCAGTAGCATGACGTCACACCAGAATCCTGCCCATTCCCGAATGCCTTCGGAGCTCACGGATGCTTGCCCTTCGTTTTTTCTCAGCCGCTGTCTTTCTCGTTGCGATTGTCGTCAGCTCGTCTAACGTACAGGCAGATTCGGAGGCCGACGCGAAGAAAATTCTGTCGGAATCCGGAGTGTCCGCAGGCTTTGTCGTACACCTGGGAGCCGGCGATGGCTCATTAACAGCGGCTCTGCGACAAAACGATCTCATTCAGGTCCACGGTCTGGAATCCGATCCGACCAACGTACAGGTCGCTCGAAAGCGGATCCGGGACGCCGGTGATTATGGTGAAGTCTCTGTTGTGAAATTCAACGGCAAACTACTGCCGTACGTCGACAACCTGGTGAATCTGTTCGTTACCGAAGATGTCGGCGAAGTACCGCTCACCGAAATCGTTCGTGTCCTTGTGCCCAACGGCGTGGCCATGGTTAAAGGCGCTGATGGCAAGTGGACGAAGACCGTCAAGCCGCGGCCCGACGATATCGACGAATGGTCGCACTATCTGCACGATGCCAGTGGAAACTCGGTGG
>JBDONA010000495.1:0-4313 GCA_039831575.1 Fuerstiella sp.
TGAGTCTCATTCGCATGTGCCGCACGGGAGAACTCGGTCATCTGCGCTACGATTGCGACGACTGCCGCAGGACTCACTGGGTCGGTCGCAGTTGCGGCAATCGACACTGTCCGAACTGTCAGGCCGAAAAAACTCAGAAGTGGCTGGCCGAACGTCTGTCTGAACTGCTACCGGTGCCGTATTTCCTGGTCACCTTCACAGTGCCTGAGGCGCTGCGGAAGATTGTGCGCGCTCACCAGGGAGTCTGCTATCGAGCATTGTTCGATGGCGGCAGTCAGACGATTCGTCAACTGGCGTCCGGCAATCGGTTCATCGGCACAGACCGAATGGGATTCTTCGGAGCATTGCACACGTGGGGACGAGACTTCACGGTCTACAACCCGCACGTGCATTTCGTTGTGCCTGGCGGTGGTGTTTCGGAAGACGGCTCGAAGTGGCAGGCGTGTCCGCCGAACTTTCTTTTGGTGGAGAAAGCCGCTTCGATAGTCTTTCGCGCGAAGTTTCGCGACGCGGTGCGGGCGGCCGACATCGAAGACGAATTCCTTGCCGCTGATCCGAAGGCGTGGACTCGGCAGTGGACGATGGATGTCGAACCCGTTGGCGACGGACGAGGTACGCTGAAGTATCTGGCTCCATATGTTTATCGTGTGGCGATCAGCAACAACCGCATCGAGTCGATGGATGAAACTCACGTCGTGTATCGGTACACGCCGTCAGGCACGAACCTCACGATGCGTCGCCGCGTGACGGGACAGGAGTTCGTGCGAGGTTTTCTGCAACACACGCTGCCTGCGGGATTTCACAGAATTCGTTACTATGGATTCCTGAACAAGCACAGTTCGCTGAGCATTGATCGCGTGCGAATGCTGGTGTGGTTCTATCTCGGCTGGTGCTATGTCCTCGCGAAATCCAGTGTTCCGGAACCACCACCGAAGCGACCGATGCGTTGCACCGAATGCGGTGGCACGCTGCATCTGGTTGAGATCACCGATCACGTCGGCCGAGTCCTGTACAGCCACCCGCTGCCGTATCTGGATTCCGGCTGATGGCGTGGCCGTCACGAACGAAAGTCTTCATCCGGGCACTCACCTACCCGGTTCGCCAGTGGGCGGCATCTTCTGAAGTGCCGAGTTTCTTAACGCTGCGCCGGAGCGAAAAACCGACCGTGCACGAACACAAAACAGCGTCTCTCCCACCAAATCGGGCTCCTTGAACACAGAGTTTGAGCTTCGGCTCGACAACTCTGCGTAGCACCCAACCCGCCCAACCGATGTCACCCCGCGATCGACACCACATCTACCAGCACCGCGAAGTCAAACTCTCAATTGTTATGCGGCGATTGGTTCTTCACTACGAGCTACCCCATCGCCATGCCCAAGCACATGCCGACCGCCATGCCCAAGCACATGCCGACGGCAAGATCGCCGCCGCCCCCCAACAGATTCGATAGCCGTTTTCAGCAAGTCAAGTTCACCACCATCGAGCCACGCGCCATGGCAAGACGGACACTTGTCAACAACGATGTTGAGCACAACAGATTTGTCCATTGCCGTCGTGCACATCGGACACGGTCGCTTTTCTTCGCGATCGGCTTGGATTTCCAATTCACACTTGTCGCACGTGGGCAATCCTTCGAACTCTTCTTTTGTCCGCATGAGGCCACAGCGGGCGCATCGTTTACCAAATAGCTTGTCAATTACCATTCACGTCTCCTTAGGTTCGGCGCATCCGTTCGGCGGTGGCCAACGGGCGATTAGATTTCAGGACATTAATGCTGCTCGGCGCGTGTTGGCTGAAACTTTGGCGTCTCAATGGATGAAGTCGGGTTAGCCGCATAACGGATTGCGATCTATGCGGCGGCAGGAAGCCGACGCATAGATCGTGCGTTGAACTTTTCCGTCTTCGTGTGCGGGAGGACGGGATCAAATGTTCTGATTGCTCAGCCCTTGCAGTTTCAACAACCGTGTTGAAACCGTCTTGTGCCTGATCTTATCCGCAGGGGCGATGTCTGCCAGCCCCGAAGGTGAGCGCATCAGAATATCAGACAGAACGGTCGTCAGGTTTGTTGTCAATGACCGGATCGTGCGGCCGATTGTGAACGGCAGACACATTGTTCTGCGCAGCGGCAGGTGGTTTACTCGCGGAAGAGTGGCGGCAGACGGCGAATGGTGGTCGTGTTGTGGCAGCGGACTCATCCCGATGACTCCCAGGGACGATACCACGACGGACGTTCGTTGCAGTCGAAGTGGAAGACGTCTTTCCAACTGGTCCGATGAGCGTGTTCCAGTCGTTCCATCTCGCCGCCGCACGTTGGACACGGTCGATACCCGTCATTCAGTTCGTCGTCCGACGCGACAGGCTCATCCGATGCGACTGTGGGTGACGCCTTGTTGCTGCCGTCGGCGTCATTCGTCTGCAACAGTTCATCACACTCGGCCACATAGCGTCTGCTGTGATGATTGCTCCAGCCGCCGAAACATCGTGTCTTTGTAAAGCCTTTTGGCAGAATGTGCAGACGCCAGCGGCGGATGAATTCCAGCACGGGAACTTCGATCTCTTCCGTTTCGTTGCTGCCGCCCTGAGTTGTCCCGCAGCGAGCCGTGAAGGTCACTCGACTGTCGTCGTAGTCAACAACACGGCTGTCAGCAATCGGTCCACCTGTCAGATAACGAGCCAGATATTTCACGATGTCCTGCGGTTGAGACGACTCGGTGGGCGGAGGCTGAATGTACGTCACCCACGACTGTTGCTCCAGCGGAGCCAGAAACTCTTCGAACGCAGCCGTGTCCTGCAGGTGCGCCCAGTCGCCATTCAGTTTGAGTTCTCCCTTCGCGTGCAGTCGACGCAGGCAGGTGAGGAACTGCGTACGAAATTCAGCACGCAGGTGGTCGGCGTCAACCAGCCACCAGCGGTCAGGCCGTTCGTGTGGCGGAGGTTCGGCCTTCTTCCATGTGCCGGGAACCTGCAGCGATGGTCCGCCGCCGGGTACCACGGCGTGCACATGGACGTGAGCGTCCAGCTTCTGGTTCCACGTGTGCAGCACCATCGACGCGGCGGCTTCGTACTGCTGTTCCGTTTCCAGCACGGTCTTCAGCGACTTCGACGCCGAGCGAAACAACAGGTTGAACATCTCCCGGCGGTTACCCAGCGTCAGCGATGACAGATGATCGGGTATCGTGAACACGACCTGGAAGTAATCGACACCAGCTGTGATCCGCTTCATTGCCGAAGTGACCCACGCCGCTCGACTGGCACCCCGGCACATTGGACAGTGGCGGTCGCCGCACGAATTCGGAATGCGAACGCCCGTGTCGCAGTCGGCACACCAGTGCCATGATGCTCCCAGTGCACCCGTGCGGCACACGGCGATCTTCGCCAAAGTACTCTGCACCTGAGCAACTGCCCCAGTGGGCTTCGAACCGACAAATGCCGCCATGTGGTCACGCAGGATGTCCACTACTGGGTGTTGTGGTCCGGGTTGTCGCTGTCCGGATTCTTCCAGCCCGGCAACTGTCTCACCGGCAGCCAGTCGATGGGACTGGGTACTGATCCCAGATGAGTCCGTCGCACGTGCAGATACACCATCGTCGTGCTGAAACTCTTGTGGCCCAGCAATCGGCTGATGGTCAACAAGTCCACTCCCGCTTCGAGTAACCCGGTCGCGTACGAATGCCTTAAAGTGTGGGGCGAAACAGCCTTGCGAATGCCGGCTTTCTGCACGGCCGCCTTGCAGGTTTTCTGAATCGTGGTGGGACTCAGCGGAACTTCGAACGTCTTTCCGGGAAACAGATACTTCGGCGAATGAACTTCCTTCCAGTATTCGCGCAGTTCTCTCAGCAGTCGAGGTGACAGCGGCACCAGACGTTCCTTCGCTCCCTTGCCGCGGGCGATCCGCAACTGCATTCGCTGACTGTCGATGTCGGCAATCGTCAGGGCGGCCGCTTCGCTGAGCCGCAGGCCGGCCGCGTACAGCGTCAGCAGAAAGGTCCGATGTTTCAAAGACTTCACACACGAGAGGAGACTCGTCACTTCTTCACTGCTGAGCACTGTTGGCAGTGTTTTCGGCTTCTTGCCGAAGGGAACCATGCTGACGGCCCAGCTGCGGGGGTACGTTGTTCGAAACAGAAAACGTAGCCCACAGACGGCCTGGTTGAACGAACTCCAGCCAACTTTTCGTTCTTCGATGAGGTGCAGTTGGAACGATCGCACGTCTTCGGGCGACGCCTGTTCCGGCGACCTGCCTAAGTTCCAGTTTCGCACTTCTCGGATGTCATCCGGCGAGCGTAGCGAGGTAGGTTAGCTGGTAAGCGTTC
>JBDONA010000648.1:0-19427 GCA_039831575.1 Fuerstiella sp.
AAGGACCTCCCTAAGCTGCTCGAAGCTCTGCAACGCGAACTCCTTGACAAATAAACTCTGTCTCGCTGAAATCAATTCTCAAGCCAATACCGTCACTCACGTTTCAACTACCGACGGGACACCCTCTACGATGCTCCCGCAAGCGGGAGAGTAAACACGTGAACCGAATTGCCTGCAGACGCTTCGATCGTAGTTTTGGGATTTGTAGAGATACGACTTCCCGTTGTGGTCGTCAGTGTCCTGTCCTTTGGAACGTGATTATCGCGTGCACATCTGAGCGGATTTCACCCTGGTTCTGACCGCCATCGACGGCTGAGTTCTGTGACAGGGCCGCCTATCAGGAGGTCATCCGTGCGTTGGCAACAGCCTGTGCACCTGGCGGCGAATTCTGCCGGAGGTGGTGGACGGATCTGAAAAAGCGTTAGGCGGCCACGTCCTGTGAGGATTCATCGCCGCCGTTGTCGTTTGCTGCAGCGGCGGTGGCTCTGGCCTTCTCCAGCGATCGACGTCCTCGGTCACTGATTTTGTAACACAGTCCGACGTTGCGGCCGGATATCTCAAACTTCAGATTGCCAGTGGCGATCAGTTGGCCGTGGATTCTGGTGAGATCTTCCGTGGTTAATCCTTCCAAAGCATCAATTCGTTCAAGCCAGCCGGTGAAGTCCTCGGTAGTCGCTTTCGCGGCCGCGGCTCTGACTTTGTAGGCTTCAAGCACCTGCAGGTTTTGCTGGTCTGGAGCATTGAATTGGAAGTGGGCGTTCATACCGGGAGTTATCGGCCCGCGACATTGCGCCTTTCAGCCAGACAGGAATGCACGTAATGACCCATACGACGGGCGCAGATTACCAGCGGTATCCAACCGACATGAACGATGTTGCCCGCGGACAATATGGGGAAAAATGCTCCCGCCAGACACGGAACCCCGATAGGTGCGGCCATGCGCGACTGCCGTATCTGCCGGTGGCTTCCTTAAGCCTGCTGGTCAGCGGGGCCAAAGTGAGCGTCGTCGGAAAGTCCGTAGCCGTTAGCGAAATCGCGAGCATCCATCGCCGCCTTTCCCTCTGGCTGAATCTTCAGGACGTTGACACTTCCTGAACCACAGCTCACGACCATTTTCTTATCTCGTATCGCCGTTCGACCGGGGCGTGACTCGGAAGCCCAGGCCTGAACAGCGACTTCGACCTGCTGCAGAATACAACGATTCGGCATGCGTCCCGATGAATGCAGCCATGTGACAGCTTTGGGCCATGGTTGCATGGCTCGAACGTGGCATTCCACCTGCTTGGCTGTTTGCGTCCAGTCGACAATGCCGTGTTCCTTGCGGATTTTTGGAGACAGCGTCACCAGTGATGGATCCTGTGGTTCAAAGACGGCAGTCTCCAGGCCCAGCTGGTCCACCACCGACAACGTCAATTCTGCGCTCATGTCTGCCAGGCGAAGTGTCAGCTCGCCGGACGTTTCGCCAGGCTGAATGCTGGTCTGGACCTTACCGACCATCGGGCCGGAATCCAGTGCCGGTTCGATCTGAAACATGGTGACACCCGTCTGTGTATCACCTTTCCAGATGGCATACTGAACCGGAGCGGCACCACGATGTCGAGGCAGCAGCGATCCATGCAAATTGAAAGCCCCCAATCGTGGGATTGCCAGAAATTCAGGCTTTAGAATCTGTCCGTACGCGGCGACGACAAACAGGTCAGCGTTAAGTTCACGTAATATGTCCAGTGACTCCAAAGTGTTCACTCGTTCCGGCTGAAATACCTGGACACCAAATTCTTCTGCCAGGACCTTTACCTTGTTCACGTGGCGATGATGTCCGCGCCCGGTCCGGTCCGGTTGAGTGCAGACACCAACGACTTGATGCGATGCCGATTCCAGCAGGGCGCGAAATGGCGGCAGCGCGAATTCTCCAGTGCCCAGCAGGATGATACGCAGCGACATAGTTGTGGGAGCCTCAGGTGAAGTTGGTGTAAAGAAACGTCGCGTCCGTAACAGCTGCTCAAACGGTTTTCTGGAAGCGACTGCTCCATCACTGAACACCAACGGTTCGCCAGTCGCGGCGCTATGTTTGCCGGACGAAGTGGCCGGGATCATCGCCGCCGGGACGGCCGTGGCGAATTATGCAACAGCGAACGGTACAGAGTCTGTCGAAAAAGACTAGTGCGTGGTCAAGTCCAGGAACAGGAGCTGTTCCGTAGCCGAACTCGCCAGAGTTTGGAGGTTTTTCTCTATGTCGTCCAAAGTCCGGCGACTTCGGCTACCCCCAAATCAAGACTTGACGAAGCCCTTAGCCGTTGAACGCATCGATCAGGTTGATGGTGACCTGAATATTTTCGGTTCCGCCATTGGTCGCCGTGACGTCCAGCATGAATGTGGGATTGGTCTCGAAATCCAGGTCGTTGCTGTCGACCACCGTCAGGTCCCCGGTCCGCCGGTTTAAAGTGAAGGTTGGGTTCAACGTCTGTACGGCACTCTGAATGTCGGCGTTGGTGGGTGTTCCGCCCATTAACTCCCCATTCAGGAAGAATGTGGGAGTGCCGGTCGCTCCCAGGATTCCCGCATCTGTGTTGTCGCGGTTGATCCGATCCGTCAGCACCTGGTCATTCATGTCTGCATTAAACTGGGTCAGGTTCAGTCCCAGTGTGTTGCCGGCAATGTCCTCAAAGACAGCCTGAGCCTGCTGCGATGTGAACGAATTGTTCCAGTCCGATTGTCGAGTAAACAACTGGTCGACCATTTCGTCAAACATTCCCTGCCGTCCGGCGGCTTCTGCCGCCAGGGCCGCAGCAAACGAATGCTGGAATGGGCCACCGGTTGAGACATCCAGTGGCAGATGGCGACGCACAACCAGGACATCGGTCGGATTGTCCACCAGCAACTGTTCAATGTCGGGATGGGTGGCGGCACACGATGGACATTGCAGGGACAGATACTCGATCAGCACCACTGATGCAGCAGCGTCGCCTTCAAGGTGATCGTCTGCCTTCAGCTTCAATTCGTTGGCCAGCGTGGCGTCGTTGATTTCAAAAATTAACGGACTGCCGGTCACTGTCGCCGGACTTACCTGGCCGATGGGGGTTCCTGCAGTGCTGTTCTCAGGCAACCTGAAGGTATTCTCGCTGCCCAGCGGAGCGACGATTTCGGTCAGGCTGTTGATCCCCACGTAGTTGCTCACCGTTGGAACTGTTCCGGCCGTGTAGTTCACGAGTGGTACGTGAGTGAGGGCACCGGAGTTCGAAACGAGCCCGGTGAGATTGAAGACCGGTGTGTTGTCAATCGCGTCAACGACCGTCATGCCCGTGCCAATCACGCGACCAAAGACCGTATGTGGGACACTGTCAAGACCATCATTGTCGACGGTATTTACGAACCACTGCCCTGTAAAGCTGTTGATGTTCGAATTCTGTGCCGTTGACAGCGTGCCTCGCACATTCGAATTCAGGGGACTGGCCAGATTGAACTCGTTTGGCGGAGCAGGAAAGCTCTGGACATTCTGAATGGTGCTGCCGTCAGCGGTCGCAAAACCTCCGCCCTGGACGATGAAATCAGCGATCGTGCGGTGCACGAACGAGTTGTCGCTGGCGGACAGATTGTTGAGGAATGAGCCGACCGTGTTCGGCGCGTCGGTGTCGAATAGCTCAACATCCCACGTACCCAGTGTGCTGTCAAACCGCACCACAGTGCCCTCAGACAGGTGGACATTCACTGCCTCAAGCAGCTCCTCGTTCTGAGCATTTCTTGTGCGAACATTCAACGTGTTTGCACCTTCGTTGGTGTCGCTGTGCGTCAACGTGACGTTCAGCATCGCATTCCCGGACGCGTCTGCGGTCGTACTGCCGTCGTCAAACTGACCGTCTCCGTCGGCATCGACATCAACTGTTGCGCCAGCACTGGTGGTGACGTCGATGCGAAAGTTCGGATTGTTTGTGATCAGCGTGTCGTTGGACTGGGTGGCTGCATTGCTGGCCACGTCAAGCGTCAGCGAAGGCGGTGTCACTGCTGTCGCGAGGTTATTGAAGAAAACAGCTGCGGCGTTACTTAATGTCAGGGCGCCGGTGACGGGATCATTCAATTCGCGGTCGCGGTCTGCTGCGCTGACAACACCGGCCTCCACACGCCGTTGTTTCTGACGTCCCGAAACGACCGTTGTCACGTCAATTTCCGCCGCGTCCCGACCGGAGCCCGTGTTCAGCCTGAGACTGGCAAACTGGCTGGCGTTCTCAATCACAACGAGATCATGATTGCGCTGAGTACGAATACTGGCAGCACCGCCCACCGTCGTCCCATCGACCATCACAAAGTCATTGCCCGTACGCGTTCTGGCCCTCAGCCGATCGCCGATGCTGGAATTCATCGCAACAAAATCATCGGCACCGTGACCGGTATTGATCCACACATCGTCACCAACGGTAACCGTGTCGATGACAACGGCGTCGTTGTGCCGCCCCGTGACAATCGATACATCGTCGGCAATGTTAGTATTGGCAATTCTAACCGTGTCGCTGTGTCGTCCGCTGCGAATCATCAGGTCCCGGTTAATCGTAACGCCGTCCAGATTCACGACGTCAGCGCCACGCGACGTGCGAATACTCAGGTCCGTGCCGATCGTCGTGCCGTTGAATCCGACGTTGTCATTGCCTCCGCGGGAGCTGACAGACGCTCGTCCGGCAATCGTTATTCCTTCCACAAACAGTACGTCGTTACCGCGGCCCAGCTGAACAAAAAGGTCGTCGGTGACGGTCGTCGAGGCGGCAGACGCCACAAACGGCGTATTGGCACCATTGACCGTCGTGTTGTCACGGCCACGTACCACCAAATCACCGTTGACGATCACGACGTCAACCGAATTACTTTGTGCGTCGCCCGTCAGCATCAGATCGCCGCCGTCACTGACGACAGCAAGGACATTGCCAGCCAGCAGCGTTCGCACTTCAAGGCACTCAACGGCCAAAGAAGATCCACGCAGTTGAATGTTATATGACTGACGACGCCGACGGGGTTGCACACGGCGAAATAGTGACTTTAGACCGTTCATATAACAACAGACTCCCTGGGCCCGCGATGCGGACAACGCTTGGTGTTTTGCGGATGTTGAAGCTCTAACCGATTTCTTCTGTTCACGAGCAGATTCGTTGTCGGTTTCTCGAGGCAAGGCTGGTCGGCAGCCCTGGATGATAGTGGCGAAACACAGAATCAATCCACTGAATAGTAAAAATACACAGTATGAGGTAATTAAGTGGCCTAAGGTGTTAGATTCGCTTCATCGTGGCCCAATATCTAGTTTGATTCTGACGCTTTGCCCGATTTTGTCGGTGAACCTGTGTACAGACGGGTGAGCTCCACGCTGGACAACCGCCCATCGCCTGCAGTTCGATTGCCGCAGGCATGCCACCTGTCAGATTGACGGCACAAGGCTGACGGCCTAACAGCAAACCCATATGGACCCGTGTCAATCCTTGAGTCAGCCCACCGGAATGGCTCTGGAATGGAATCCGTTCGGCAGTGCACACAGGCAGCGAATTCCGTTACGAACAATCTTCAGTTCCGCGACCGAGTGAGTTTTGCATTGATCCGGAACGACCTGCCAGGAGGCTGTTCGAAAACCTGAAAAAGCGGGCCGCACGGCACTAGCCGCGGGTGAAGACGCTGGCAATAACCGGCGGCTAGCGCCTTGCCGCTCACAGAAACTCACGTATCCGGACAGCCTGCTAGAGGTTGGCCAGTTGAGCATTGGCGTCGCCGAAGCGATCAAGACTCAAGCCCATGCGGTTCATAATCGACAGATACAGGCTGCAGAGTTTTCGGTTGTCGTCTCCGGCTTCGGTGTAATCCAGCACGCGTCCTGTTTCGAGCGTTCCACCGAGTCCACCGGCCGTAAGCAGAGGTACCTTTGTGGAATCGTGTTTGCTGCCGGACCACATGTTGTTGACAAACAGAATGCAGGAATTGTCCAGCACAGTTCTGTCGGCTTCCGTCATCGCATCCAGTCGGCTGGCCAGATACGCAAGCTGACTGCAGTAATACTGTGACACGCGTTCCCAGTCGTCAGACCGGTCATTGTGTGAGGCCGAGTGGTGCGCATTGCGCACGTTGAGGAACGGATAGAACAATCCGGAAATGTCGCGGCACAGCAACAGCGTGGCAAAGCGGGTTTTGTCCGTCTGAAAAGCCAGAGCGATGATGTCACACATCAAGCGCATGTGTTCTCGGATGTCTTCCGGCAATCCGTTGTCGGGGCGGGGCATCGTCACGGCGGATTTGCCGCGAGCCTTCAGGCGGTCCATGGCCTTGTCCTGATCGGCTCGCATTCGCTCAATTCGTTTTTCCACCTCGCGTACGCTGGTTAGATATTCGTCCAGCCTGGATCGGTCACCGACACTGGCTTCCCGACTGAGACTGGCGGCCTGTTCTTTAACTCGGTCCAGCACATTTTTGTTGCGTCGATTGCCGCGATTGTCGAACAGGCTGTCGAACGCAAGTGATGGGTAGACTTCCATCGGAATCGGCGAGGTTGCGTTTTGCCAGGAGATGTGCGAGCTGTAGGCCATCGAGAAGTTTGTCTCGTGGTAGCCGGTAATGGGTTGTTCACAACCGAGCACAATGCTGGGCTGAGCGGTTTTCTGTCCCAGATGATTCGCCAGCAACTGGTCAACGCTGATCCCACCACGCAGTTCGGCTCCCTTTTGCAGAGCCGCGCCGGACAGAATATTGCCGGTCTGACCGGGATGAATACCCACGCCGGTGGAGTTCTTATTGAAGAGGCCGGAGACGACATTTATCTTTGCCCTTAACGGTTCCAACGGAGCAAGGCTTTTGCTCAATTCCATTTCGGAACCAGCCCCCTTGGCCCACCAGTGTTCAGGGTGAACTCCACAGGCCATAAACAACACGGCAAACCGTTTGGGGAAGGGGCCGGACGCCGCATCGGTTGCCGGTTCAAGTCCCCATACCGGAATGGATTCCAGCCACGGCAGAGCCATCGTGACACCCGTTCCACGCAGCAGCGTGCGTCGCGAAAAACTGTGACGGCGAGCGTCAGTCATGTCATTCCTCGTTAATGGTTCCGGAATCGTGTCCGCTGTCATTGCGTTTGTTGAGAAACTGAGAACTGCTCACGATGCTCCGCACGAGACTGCTGAAGCGAAAACCGTCAGATTCAAGCTGCGTCCGCATCCGGCGGACCAACAGATCGTCCGACAGGATCAGACTGCGTCCCAGTGCATAGGATAACAGCTTGCGGCACAGGTTATCGAGAAATTCTTCCTGGCGATGCTGACGAAGATATGTTCGCAGATCATCGAGGCCCGTTCCCTGGTCGCCGCTCGGAAACGTCGCGGTTGTGCTGACGGGGCGACCGCCCAGATCCTTGTCGCGAAATTCACCGATCGGTCCAAATCCCTCGAATGTAAGCCCAATCGAATCAAAGCGATCATGACACCCGGCGCAGCTTTCATGATCACGATGCCGGGCCAGCGTCTCCCGCAATGTGAGATCACCGAGTTTTGTTTCGTCATCGGGCAGTTCGGGAACATTCGGCGGTGGCGGCGGGATTCTTTCTCCCAGCAGTCGGCGTACGACCCAGTAGCCTCGCTTCACAGGACTGGTGCGCAGACCCGGAGCGTTCTTCGTCAGAAACACAGACATCGGCAGCAGTCCGCCACGGCCGTAGTCGGCGGCATTGGTGACCTGCAGCCAATCTTCGTCGTGGAAGGTCAGGCTTTCGGCCTCCATTCCGTAGTGTTTCGCCAGCACAGGATTGACGAAGGTGTGATCGCCGTACAGACACTCAAGGACGGACCGATCATGCTGCACCAGATCGACAAAGAATCGAATCGGCTCTTCAAACATGGCCTGACGCAACTCATCGGTGAATTCCGGAAACCTCTCGCGGTCCACAGCGTTGTGCTGTTCAAAGCGACGGAAGTCCAGCCAGTTGCCGACGAATTCTGTGACGAACCCGCGCACACGTTTGTGCTGCAACATGCGATGGGTCTGCACGATCATGACTTCCGGACGATGAAGATTGCGGTCGACGGCTTTCCCCAGCAATTTCTCGTCCGGCATGCTGGACCATAGAAAGTAACTCAGGCGACTGGCGAGTTCATCATCTGTCAACGATCGGCGCCCCGCGCCCGCACCGCCCAGGTCCAGCCGATAGCAGAAATAAGGTGACATCAGCACCGATACGACCGTGTCCTGAATCGCCTCTTCATGGCTGAGGCCGTCGTGATTGCGCAGCGACGTGTAGAAATTGGCAAGTTCGTTGCGTTCTGCGACAGACAAGCGGCGACGATACGCGCGCGCGGCGAAGTCAATCACGGCCTTCAGGTGACCATGTTCCGCTTCCACACGGGCACTTTCCACCCAACGAATCTGGTCGTTGATCTGCTGAAAGTAATCTTCGATCGCCTGGACCTCGACTTCACTGCCGCCGCTTTCCATTGCTTTCTTAAGGTAAACATCCGCCAGTTTTTCGATCATCGATTCGCTCTGAGCGTTCTTATCTTCAGCGCGAGCGAAATCGAATTCAGGATCTCTCATGAAACGCGAGTCTGTGCGTTCGAACCACAGAAAGCCGACGTACTGCCGCATTGGGGCGGCTGCGATGAAGTCGAGTTGCTGCCAGAGACGATCGATTTCGCGTTGTGCGGATTCGTCCAGAATCAGGTCGTACAACGGCCCGTCGTCTCGAAAATATCCCAACATGCTGTGAAAACCGGCGCTCAACAGGCGTCCTTTTTCTCCGTCCTGCTTCTTTGATTCTTCCACATATCCGCGGCCTCGTTCGGATATGTAAAACGCATCCGGAAACACCGAGCAGAACTGTTGGAACGCAGCTTCGTAGCGATTCCGTTCGGCGTCGTCATCGGGGACAAGCAGATCCTCGTCGACGGGATCTGCTTCATCAGTCGTTGGTTCGTCAGTCGTTGCTTCATCAGTCGTTGCTTCATCAGTCGTTGGTTCGTCAGTCGTTGCTTCGTCAGTCGTTGCTTCGTCAGTCGTTGCTTCGTCAGTCGTTGGTTCGTCAGTCGTTGGCGCCTCGTTCGAAACACCCTGCACCTGCAACGCACTTTGGTCGAAATTTCGTCGGTGAGACGCATACTGACGGTTTCTCCAAAGCACAAATGGCTGCGAGCCTTTGTGGTGGCCATCGATATACAGGTGGTCGAAGTCCCTGACCAGTTTGCCCCGAAGCCCAACAACCCAGTCTCGCATTTCTTCACAGTCTGCCCGTGCCGTGTCCGGCTGATCCAGCGGGGGCGGCAGCTCATGCCACATACTCCGAAGTTTCGCGACTGGGCCAACCGACTGCTCGGTGTCGGCAAGGATTGACCAGACCGTCGACAGGTATCTCGGGCTGACGCCGGTTGCGACTGCGACATCGTGCAGAGACGCTGCTGCCTGCCCGAGTTCTTCGTGGTGCCGGAATTTCCATGCCGCATGAAAATAGTCGGCGTAGTCTGTCGGCTGCCGTTGATAGAACTGAACGATGCGTTTCACGCAGTATTTGTCTCGGTCCGTGTCCGTCACAACCGGGTGGGGGGCAAACGCAATGCCGTCTGGCGTCAGCACGAGATGCTCAACAATCTGTCGCGCCGCACCCAGATACTTATTCAGCAGTGCCGGTGACATTGCCAGTGATTCACCAGAGTTGTCAAAGCCCGCCTCGTTCGCCGGATCCACGGGAAACGTTGCGGTCGGACGAATATCCACGCCCGTCAGATCGCGGATGGAATAATTGTATTCGGCGTTACTGAGTCTGCGTGCCAACACGGGGCCCGGGTCACCGGCATTCCGTGTCGCTTCGAATTCGCGGGCGGCTTTAATCCAGTCAATCACCGTTTGCCGTTGACGTGAGTCGGGCTGACGCTCCGAATCCGTCGGCGGCATCTCCCTGGCTTCCAGCCGCTCAAGTACAATCGCCCAGATCTGATGATCGTTCGTTATGGCTCGTGCAGAGGAGTAAGAAGTGAGGTCCAGCTTCGCTTCCGGTTGATCGTGACCGTGACAGTCCAGACAGTACGTGTTCAAGAACGGGCCCACCGTCTTCTTAAATCGCCGATTCAGTTCGGCAGCGTCCGGTTCAGCGGCTGTGCACGTCGACACCAACAGCAGAGTGGCGGCCCTCACGGCGGCGTGCAGAATTGTTCGTTTGCTGATCACAATCGATGGAACACCTAAACTACGGTGCCTGGTGAATGGGAAACCCTGAACCCGGTGTGCCATTGTCACGATGCAACGGGGCCTGACGTTCGAGGCACAACGTGAGTCAGCGAAACGCCCTCGATAGTCGGACACCAGTATTTTTCAATGTGCTCGATCACCAGTTCCACGCCCCGCGCGTGGCTGACGAATGGTTTGTCACGCGGGTCGTACAACGCGTCGGTCAGGTCGCGACATAGAACGACATTCTTACCAAGATACTTCTGCTGACGAATGCCAAACGGTCGACCCAGCACACACATGTTGGTGTGCACGCCCATCAGCACCACATTGTTCCGGCCTTCCTGTTCCAGAAAGTTGAAGATCTCCTGGCCGTTGGCGCTGATGCCGTCATAGCCAATGATCTGAATATCCGGATGCTGGTGACGATCCGTCGGGACGTGTGGCAGGCCCACGGGGTCGTCGCAGCCGGTCACCTTTGCTGCACCTCGCTTGACGTCGTCGACAATCGGCCACGGACCTTCGTGTTCGCTGTTATGATAACACCAGCCCTGAATCGGCACGGGGGGCGTTGCCGGTCGGGCTGTCTTCATACGTGCGCGGTACGGCGTGTCTTCGTAGTGCTTTATGCCGCTGCTGGGTGCATGAATGATCGCCACGCCGTGATCCCGCGCCAGTGACACAACTTCATTCATGCGGGGAGCCATCCGCGAGACGCGCATGGCCGCCAGCTTGCACGGATGATCGGCCCACATGTCGCAGATGATGATTGCCGTGTCAGACGCATTCCACTGCACAGTCTCTTCAATGACGCGGAAGCCGTCTCCATCCTTCCGGCGTCGTCGCCATGCCAGCGGCAACTTTCCCGGTACGGCCGGAATTGTGCGTGTCGCCTGGGTTTCGGCCGCGAGCGTCATTCCGGAGAATGCCAGAACGCTGGCAGCCTGACCTGCGGCCATCAGTGATTCACGGCGAGTCATTGGTGTCTGGCGGTTCATGATGGATTCCCGTTTTCTGAGAGTGAGATTTTCTGTCGGCAGCAACCACTGTTAAGTAGAACGCCTTCAACTGCCGTCGACGCATACCGAATCACTGAGACACGCCCTGATCGATTGTCCGGTGTGCTGCTTCGCAACCATTTGGCCCCCACGCCTTAGCTATACTTTTCCCGAAGAATGCGCGCGGCGGCCACTTCGTTTTTCAGCTTTGTGTAGACCTCGTCGACATCGACTTTTGCCGCCGAACCCGGGGCGAAACCGCATTCC
Source organism: Fuerstiella sp. (assembly GCA_039831575.1). GTDB lineage: Bacteria > Planctomycetota > Planctomycetia > Planctomycetales > Planctomycetaceae > Fuerstiella. The sequence goes on from JBDONA010000648.1 coordinate 11,430, forward strand.
GGGTTTAACGTAATCCGCTCCGGCGCGACGTGCTCAAGGGCCTGTTCCACGCGAGCGACAATGGTCTCAGAAGAATCGATTTCGCCGGGGAGCGTGCTGACGACACCCAGGCCGATATCAATGCTCTCCGGCAATTCGCGCAGAACGGACATTTCGCCGGAACCGGGCGTGGTAAATTCCATCGTGATGTGACCGACGTCCAGTTTCCGGAGTTGCTGCATGATCGGTTCGTAACTGCCCTGATGTTGTGCGTCACCGCGAGCCCTCGCGCCAGCGCGGCGGCACAGATGAACGGCAAGGCTGACATCGTTGAAGTCCGCGACCACCTGGTTGTCCATGTCAACGGCAAAGTCCGCGGCCTGATCCGGGTTGTCGTAACCGGCACGGACTGCCGGGTCGACGAACAGACACAGGTGTGGGTCGTCGACCTGGATGATTGACACGCCTTCCGCACGCAGCAGTTCGATTTCGTGACGCAGAATGGGTACGCAGTCGCGAACGAAAGCTTCCCGAGTCGGGTAGGCTTTCGACGATGCCACCGGATCCCACATGCGTTCGCCCAGCAGCGCTGGAGCAGGCAGAGTGGCCTTGATCTGCCGATTGGTGAGTTGTTTCAGAAACGAAACCTCTTTCGCGATGAAGCCAGGGTGTTTGGGGGCCAGTCGATCGACGACAACAGTCCATGGTCGGCCATCGGCGGGATTTACGCTGAGTTCAAATCCGTGAGCGAGTTCCGCGATGACTCCGATGTAGGATTTGCGCCACCACTCGCCATCTGAGATGACGTCCAGTCCCGCTGCTTCCTGCAGTGCAACGACGGACCGAATGGCAGCCCCCATCAGCCGCTGATAATCCTCATCCGAGTGCGGCGAGTCGTCGGCGATCAGATCCTTAACGAAATCCGGTCGCGGCATGGAGCCGATGACTGATGTCGGGAATAGAATATTGTCTGTCATCGTATGTCTCCGATTTGACGAACCTGTGTTTATTCTTCGCTGGACCTGTTTCTGTCTAACCGCGGACCAATGGGGACGCGGCTGACTTACGTCACGTCATGCTCAGGTGTCGCTCTGTCCAGAATTGCCGCGCGTATTCGAAATCCTGCTGTGTATCAACTTCAATATATCCGCCGGGTGTATCGACGTGCACCATTCGCCGGCCGCATTCGATCATGTCCTGAAGCAGGTGGATCAGATAGGCCTTTTCGAAGAGCTTCGCTTCGCGATACGGCTGACCGGCGAATTCTTCTCGCCGCGCGTGATAGTCCTGTCGCAACATGGCGGCTCCGTCGGTCGAGAACTTCGCCAGTCCAATGAATTCGCCCCACGCGTCCGCCTCGGAAATCTCGCGGTGAACCCGAGTGATATTGCCGTTTAGTACAGTGACTTTCTCTGCGTCGTCGCTCGGATGTTCGGTTCGATGTTCATAACGGGTCCGCCAGCCGGTATCGACGCCGAGTGCAATATCGTCGTCGTTCCGGACCACGGCTTCGACGATCGCCGGAGTGAACAGCACGTCCGAGTAGCAGCAGATGAACGGTTCATCCATCAGGTCTTCGGAATACATCAGCGACGCCAGAATATTGTTGTTGGGCCAGTCGTCATTGTGGCGGAACGTGAATTCCGGGTACGCTGCCTGTACCGTTTCGATGCGGTAACCGCCAATAAACGTGATGTCATTGATGTCGTTCTGACGAAAGGCGTCGACGGCCCAGTCCAGCATTCGCTGTCCCGCGACTTCGGCGAAACACTTGGGTGTGTCTGTCGTGGTGGGCATAAGTCTGCTGCCACGTCCTGCTCCGATGATGATTGCCCTCATTCCGTTTGGTGCCTTGATGTGTTTTCTGTGTCTTACGTGGGACGGGTTAAAGTCCTGTCCTGCGTTTGTTGAGTTGAAGTTGTTGCGTCTCTGGTGATGCGCCAAACATGTGGTCACGTGGCGTTCGTTTCTGTCTCATGCGATGCCGTCACGTTCCACAGCAGCCCGGCGGCGACCGCAGCGGCCACGGCCCAGGCAGCCCACATGAAGATAGCCTGTTCCCAGCCGTGCGCATCCAGTGTCCTGCCGGTGAAATAGTCGCCACTTGCGGCGCCGATATAACCCATGCAGTTTACAAAGCCAGCTGCCGCGGCCGATGTTCCTTTTCGTGCAAGGTCAGCGGGCGCTGTGCCGACCAGCAGCACCTGTGGCCCGTAGATGCAGAATCCAATCATGACCAACAGCACCATTGTCAGGGGGACACTGGTCCGAGCCACCGTATCATAGGCCAGACTCAACACTGCCAAAGCGAGCAGCAGAATGCAGGTTACTGGCGCTCGACGGCTGCCGAAGAAACGATCCGTGGCCCAGCCAGCAAGATACGCACCTGCGATCGCTCCCAGTGGAAGAACGGCGTACTTCAACGCGGCTTTGCCCACGCCGGTGTCCTGTACTTCCTTCAGGTGCGTCAATCCCCAATCCAGAAATCCGTAACGGCAGGCGTTCAGCAATCCCAATGAAATGCCCAGCATCCACAACGACGGATTCGTAATGGTCAGCAGGAAGTTTTCCCGAACGGAATTGCGCGGATCGTTTTTTGGCGCCTTGGCGACAGACGACGGTTCGGCCTGCTGTGGAGTCCGGTAGGGATTCGCTGCGTCCTCGTTTGCTGGTGCCGGCACAGGCGTTGCATCGTCGCTGTCGTCCTGCACATTGCCTGGTCGCTCTTCCAGAACCAATAGCATCCCAATGGCCGCCGCGACCATGATGCCGGCGGGCACCCACAACGCGCCGCGCCAGCCGAAATAGCTGGCGGCCTGCCCAGACACCACATAGGTTGCCACGGCAGTGACCTGGTATCCGGTTCCGACGAAGCCGATCACCTTGCCGCGTCGCTCGACGGGAAACCAATTTGCGAGCACCCTGACACACGGAGTCCAGCCCAGTGACTGCGAATAACCGTTGCACGCCCAGATGAAAATCAGGAAATACAGAGCCGTTCCGAATCCGAACATCACGTTCAGCACGGCCGTCGCGAACATTCCAACTGCCAGCAGCTTTCGCGGAGCGAGTTGTTCCGAGAACTGGCCGTTGACCAGCTGTCCGATGGCGTAGGCGATTTTGGTGGCGGCAAGAATATAGCCGATCTGCGTCGCGGTCAGGCCGAGCCCGCCGGCGTCAACCGATTCCTTCAACCCAGGTACCGCTGCAGAAATATTCGTGCGGCAGAAATAGAACGCTCCATAGGTGAACCACACTGTCCACAGCAGCGTGTTTTCTCCGGGCTGTGGATGAAACGTCTGCTGTTTGGCGGGCGACGAACTTGTGTCGGACACAGTGCTTCATTTCGTATGGTGGGACGACGGGAGTAGTCAGGATGAACGATACGCCGTGGAAAATCAACTCGACGCACAGATCGAAGTTGTATCAGGGGCCGCACTGTGAGCGAATTGCAGCGTTCCAGAACAATCGGCGGACGTTTTTTGCGCATCTTTGCTGTGATCAACAGAGGCGTCCCCATGGACACCGTTCTATCGCGTTTTCAACAATTGTTTTGTGAACGGCTTCGCGCGGCACATGTGGCTGGACAAAATGTGTAGCGGTTTGAATGCGTGGTACAAGGAATGGAATCCGTTGCGAAAATGTGGGCGCATTGCCGACGAACTAACAGGGAAACACGAGAGCGGAGGTCTCAATGCGGTTGATGCATGTGTTAGTGCTCACCTTTGTCGTTTCATCGGCCTGTGCTGCGCCGCCGAACGTGTTGTTCATTGCCGTGGACGACCTGCGCCCGGAACTCGGTTGTTACGGCCGGCCCGTTCACTCACCTAACATCGATCGACTGGCCCGCGATGGCACCCTGTTCGAACGTGCTTACGTGCAGTGCGCCCTGTGCATGCCTTCGCGAGTGTCCGTTCTGACGGGCCGCCGACCGGATACCACCGGTGTCGTTGATTTCAGCGTACGGTTTCGCGACGTGCTTAGTGATGTCGTGACCCTGCCGCAGCACTTCCGAAACAATGGCTATCACGCAAGTGCCTTTGGCAAACTGTTTCATCGCGATGATCCGGTTTCGTGGAGTGAACGACTCTGGAGTTCCAATCGCTCTGAATACCACACGGAATTCGGAAAACAGGTATTGGGATGGATCAAGGAAGATCATCGTCGTCTGACTTACGTCTGGGACCTGGGCGATGGCATTACGAAAACGAAACGGCCAGGCGGACTGGCGTGGGAGGCGCCCGATGTGCCGGATAATGCCTTGAGGGATGGACACATCGCCGATGCTGCCATTGCAAAGATGAAAGACCAGAAGAGCGAGCCGTTCTTTCTGGCGGTCGGATTTCACAAACCCCACCTGCCGTTCATTGCGCCGAAAAAGTACTTCGATCTGTATGACCGGGATCAGATTGCGCTGGCGACGAATCCCTTTCCACCGCGCGACGCGCCGAATTTCGCGACGTATAACTGGAACGACCTACGGCACTATTACAGAATTCCTGATGTTGGACCGGTTTCCGAGGACCAGGCGCGTGACCTGAAGCACGCCTATTATGCATGCGTCAGCTATACCGACGCGCAGGTCGGACGTTTGCTGCAGGCGCTGGATGCGAATGAGTTGAGCGACAACACGATCGTCGTGCTTTGGGGTGACCACGGCTGGCAACTGGGCGAACACGGAATGTGGGACAAGCATTCGAACTTCGAAACCTCAACTCACGCTCCGTTGATTATCCGAGTACCGGGTCAGAAGCCGGGACGAACGAAGGCCCTTGTGGAATTTGTCGACATCTATTCCACGCTGTGCGAATTGTGCGACCTGCCGCTGGACGACGGATTGGAAGGTCACAGCTTTGCCCCTCTTCTTGAAGATCCGGATCGCGACTGGAAATCCGCGGCCTTCAGTCAGTATCGTCGAGTGATTCCGGGCTATGGCGAGGTTGGACGCGGCATGGGGTATTCCATGCGTACCGATCGCTATCGATTCACGGAATGGCTGGTGCCCGGAACCGGATTTCGGGCCTATGAACTGTACGACCATCGTGTGGACCCGGATGAAAACACCAATCTGGCTGTGTCAGCGAAACACGAACAGGTGGTGGATGAGTTAAAGAGACAGTTGAAAGCCGGCTGGAAGGCTGCCGTGCCGTAACGCATGACACTGTCTTCGACGGTCTGTGCGATCTACCGTCCGGCAGATCTTCCATCACACGTCTCAGGGCTTCTGTCTGTGGGTTGGTTGCGACACCGGACACGGCAATGTTGATGACGTTGGCCGCAGCTGCAGGAAAACTCCATTATGATGCCATCGACAAAGTTTCTTGCAGTGCTGACAGTTGCCACCTTCATCTGCGCACAAACGGCACTTGTTGCTCAGGAAAAGCAGTCGGCCAATACGGTGTTGGTTGGTGGCAAAATTCTCACGATGGATGCGGACAGTCGCATCGTGACAGCGATCGCGATTCGCGACGGACGAATTCTGGCGGTCGGCGGCGATGACGAGATCAGAAGGTTCTGCGACGACAGCACGAAAGTCGTCGAACTTGGTGGCAAAACGGTGATCCCCGGCATTATCGCGGCCCATTGCCACGCGGTGGGTGTGGCTAAAAACGTGTTGCAACAGCCGCACGTCGAGCTGTTATCGATCGGCGCTGTGCAGAAATGGATTCGTCAGCGAGCGAGAACTATTCCGGCCGGTACGTGGATTCGTGTTCCACGGGCGGACATCACGCGGCTGAAGGAACGCCGTCACCCGACGCCTGAGGAACTTGATGTCGCCTGCAGGACTCATCCGGTCATTTTCACGGCTGCTCGCAAGTCTGCGTTAAACTCGTTGGGACTCGCCACGATCGGCGTCAATAAGAACGCCGCATCCGTTCCAGGCGGTGAGGTTATTTTTGATTCTGAGGGCAGAGTGTGGCTGATCGCGGGAGCGAATGCACATTTGAAATCGTTCATGCCGACGGTGTCGCACACGCCCGAGCAATTGCGGGCAGCATTGCAGAATGTCCACCGACACTACAACTCCGTTGGCATCACCAGCATCTTTGAGCGCGCCGGCAGCATCAATGATTTTCTGCTGTATCGCGAATTGCACTCCGCCGGAGATTTGACCGTCCGGATGACGCAAACGTTTCGCTCGGGGTTTCGGGCAGCCAAAGATGTTGCTGCGTATACAGAAAAGCTGGGAATGAGGACGGGCGATGGCGACGACTGGGTCCGAGTCGGTCCGCTGAAGATCAGCGTTGACGGTGGCATTCACTGGGGCAACACCTACCTGCGTGAACCGTACGGCGAAAAACGAATTCGCTTTTATGTGCACCGCGATCCGGACTATCGCGGAGACCTGAATTATTCTGTCAGGCAGATGGCGGAAATCTTTCAGGAGGGGCATCGTCTGGGTTGGCAGTGGTGTTGCCACGTGACGGGCGATGCGGGTGTTGATGCCGTGCTGGATGCTCTGACAGTCGTGCACCGCGACCATGCCGACATCGCCGCACGCCGTTTCAGTCTTACGCACGCCTACTTTCCCGCGTTGGATTCGATCATCCGAGCGAAGAAACTTGGCGTGTGTGTCGATACACAACCGTCGCTGTACTTCAAGGATTCGGCGGCCATCGCGGAAGTCTACGGTGCTGACTGGGCTGCCCGGTTTATTGGCCTGGGCGATTGGGTTCGTGGAGGCGTGCCCACGGCGATTGCCGGCGACCACATGATGGGGCTTGATCCGGATCATGCCATGAACGCCTACAACCCGTTCCTGATGCTGCAGGTGGCCGTAACCCGTCGCAATCGTGAAGGCGACGTCCACGGCCCTCAGCAACGGATCAGTCGTCTGGAAGCATTGCGCTGTCTGACAACCAGTCCGGCTTATCTGTCGTTTGCGGAAGACACAAAGGGAACACTCGACAAGGAAAAACTGGCGGACCTTGTGATTCTGGATCGTGACTTTCTGAAGTGCCCGGAAGACGAGATCGCCGAAATCAGAGTGCTTCGATGCATGGTCGACGGTCGCTTTGTGTACGATCGGAAATGAGGGCGGGGGTAGGAAATGTATCCATAGTCAGCCGGCCGTTATCCCGGAAGCGACCAGGATAGCCATACCGTGGTGTGCATGGACCCACGAAAACTGCGATCGACCGCTCCATGCGTCGGCCTGTAATTGTGCTGCCAGCCACACCTCAACTGTGGGCCAGCTCACTGTGGTCGCTGTCGTGCTTGGTCTCAAAACGGGAAAACGATCGATTCTGCTGCCTGTCTCACGCAATTCACTGAGATCAGAATAGTTTCAAAGGAGGAATCTGTGGATTAATGCCGATTTACTAACTAAACTGTGAATACGTTGGTCACATTGCTAGATTGCTGGACCAATCCCGCCTCACCCTACCCGCCTTCGTCGGCTCCTTTCCCTCCCGCCGACACACTCTGCTGATAATTATGTCATCAATTGATCACTTCGCCGCGTTGCTTCGCAGCAATGTTGCCCGAAGACGTTTCGCTGTCTTCGCCGGCTCTTCCACATTGATACTCGGTTGCGTTCTGCTGCTCACGGGAGCCGTTGATCGTGGCGTCGCGCCCGTTGAGGTCGGCCTGACGCAACTACAACCTTCAATGTTCAAGGTGGAGATTGAGCAGCAGGGAATTGTTGAGCCCTATCGATCAACTGAAGTTGATTCAGCGTGCTATTGGACAACGACCATTCTGAGTATCGTGCCGGAAGGCACATGGGTCCAGAAGGGTGATGTCGTTTGCGTGCTTGATGCCTCCGATGTGGAAGCCTATGCCCGCTCTCGCGAGATCCTGCTGATCAAATATCGGGGCAGACTTGATAACGCGTTGCACGATCAGAAAATGCTGAAGACGATCAATGAGCGGCGTCTGCAGGCGGCCGAGTATGCCGTGGAATCGAATACGCAGAGTCTGCTTGAATACATGGATGGAACGTTTCCCCAACAGCTGGAGAAGATGGAACAGAACCTTTCTATGCTGTCTCAAGAGCTGCAGCTGAGTGACGACAGC
>JBDONA010000210.1:0-19384 GCA_039831575.1 Fuerstiella sp.
TCTGGAATCCCGTGTGTCATAGATTTCCAAGTCCGCGAAACGAATGGTGGTCATGCCAACGAAGATAACCAATGCAATGGCTGCCACGTAACGCATACCGCCGCGTGACGAAGCCAGCAATAAACCAACGACGACGAAAATCATCAGCGTAACCACAATCATGGTAGATTTGCTCCGACTTTCTGGTGTGATGACCTGTCCATTGCGACTGCCTGAATTGAGAGACGAGAAACACGACGCATTCTCAATTGAATGCCCCATGTTCAGCATTGGCCATGTGGGCCTGAGGATTGACCGACCGATCGGGTGTTTTATCCCGTACAGGTGCCGGCGCAAGTCTTCTGTCCTCAGCTGGAGTCCAGCCTGCAGATAACTGTACGACAGCCGAAATGGCCAGCGCCCATGTTGCTCCCAAAGCGTCCGGGAAAGAAAACTCCTGCAACATTCCCGTAATCACGATGCCCAGCACCAGAGTAAACAACGCACTGGAAACTCGAAACCGCGCTTTGCGAAAACTGTCGACCTGCCACCACCAGCGTCGGGCAAAAAACAAAGCCGCAAAAAAGATCATGAAGCACGCAATAGTCGGAAAGCCGGTTCCGTCAGCAATCGCCACACGACCGACCAGCACAGAGGCACCATTGCTACTGCCGTGAAACAGTGCGTCACGACTGATAAGCAAGTACTCCGGCAGCACCGCCGCCAGAAAACCGACGCCCAGCCCAAGAGTGCCAAGACACAGTCTGCGCGTAAAACTGTCGCCTCTCCGACCTTCCCAGATTTTCGACGGTATAATCAGAGCCCACGATGCCAGCATGGTGATCGCGGCAAAATAGACGGCTTGAGCGCTATCTTCCAATAAGTTCGTTGTGAGAAAAACGGCAGTAGTCACCAGCGCCGATGCTGCCAGTGACACAGTGATCGACGTCGTCATATCGGTGGCGCGATGAGTTTTCGCAATTTTCCGAAGCGTCGCCGGTGTATAGACACGGTCTCGAGTATTCCGTGCGAACTTTCGCGCCGGAATTGGGTCAGCTGGAACCCTGGGCTGCGCCGCCGGTGACACAGGTTTCTGATGGCGAGGAGGAGCAGGAGCTCGAACGGAAGCCGTCTGTTGGGGCATTGACTTCGGACGAAACGGTTCGCCCACGAAAATGCTCAGCAGCTGGTAACCCAGATAGGCGGCTCCGCCAATCATGCCGCCAACGGCAACAGGACGTAACATCCCGGATTCCAGAATCAGCAAGGCCCCGGCACCACCAACAACCCACTGCAATGGCGTGGAAATTGCATTCCAGAGTGCGACAAGAGCAGCAAGGCCGGAAGCAGCAGGTTTCACGGGCTGAGTATCAATTTCGACGACGGTCTCAGGTTCCGGCGTTTGCACAGGCTCGACGCGTTTTCCGGCGGCGGCTGCGTCTGCCGACCTGGCCAATGGTACCGGAACGCTTATGTCGGCAGTCTGAATAACATTGCGAAACTGTCGTTGAAGTTCTTCAATGCTGCCGGTCCGCTGGTCCGGATCTTTTTCCAGAGCCGCCGCCAGAACCGGTCGCATCTCTTCGGGGAGACAGGACAACTCCGGCTCCGCCGTTAGATGCTTCATCAGTATTTCGGCCGTTGTCTGACCATCGAACGGCACTTTGCCAGTGAGCATTTCGTACAGCATGATGCCCATTGCGTAGACGTCGACTTCCAGACCGTATCGACCTTTGGCAACTTCCGGAGCCATGTAGTAGACCGTACCGACACTCTGTGTCTGGGCACTACGGCGACTTTCTGAAATGTACTTCGACAGCCCAACGTCGCCGATTTTGACACCACCAGGATCGCGAAATACGTTGGCGGGCTTCAGGTCGCGATGTACGATACCGCGGTCGTGCAGAAAGCTGAGTCCGGCTGTTATTCCGTCGAGCCAGAAGAGTACTTGTTCCAATGGCATCCCATTGGGATAGTCTCGCAGCACTTCATAAAGACCGCGACCGCTGACGAACTCCATGATGACCCAGTGGTCGTTGTCACTATCCTGTCTGATATCGAAGATCGTTACGAGATTGGGGTGCTTGAGATTGAGGCATTGTCTGACACCGCGAAGCTCAATTTCCAGGTTGTTGTTCAGCAGCTTGAGAGCAACTTCCTTGCCGGCGTCGCTTAACGCGTAGTACACCTCGCCAAATCCACCCCGGTGGACGGCACGCTTGATGGTGTATCCATCAAGAGGACGCGCTTCTGGTGCAAAGGTGAATTTCATGGCTTAAGTCCGGCCCGGTTTTTGTTTCGTTCTTGGCGTGGTTACCTGTATCAATGAGCAACTGAATACCGCGTTCTATTCCATTTGTTCGACTCGAAATCTGAGGTCTTCTCCTGTAACGACACAACCATGATTGAGCTCGATGGAATCTGCTGCAACTCGCCCATCGACACTGAGAGCCGCCTTCGACCGACAACGCAGATTTCCTTCATTCGAAAACAGAACAACAACGTCAGGCCAGTGCGTGCAGAAAATGTGGTGGTCTCGTCGTGGCCCCAGCAGACAATGATCCGCCAGCAGTATAATACCGTCAACACTATGAGACGGTCGATGATCACTTTCGAAGTCAATAACGGCGGAAGTGCTGAGAATACTGGGAATCCGAAACCCAAGTCGTACTCGTTCTGCCAACCGGATTTCGTCACCACTGCGAAGAGCCGTGTCCTGCTCGACCGTCCGACCGGAAACAGTCGTGGGCTGATGAGCCGTCAGACGCCATTCTTCGCTGTTGCGCTCGATGGAAGCGTGCATTCGCGAAATATTTGCCAGCAGAGCAATATCAGCAGATTGTTTTTCAAACGATGGCGCACCGACAATAAAGGACTCGCCAACACACAATTGCCAGGCACCGACTCCGTCGATCCACAGCATGTACTTTTTGCATGGACTCGTCGCCACCACTTCCCCCTTTTGAGTCATTCCCTGTGCGGGCACGCAGGTATCGCAATACCAGCGATTTTTCCTGTGTTGACTGTCCAGTTGGAGAGTGCCCGAGTTCATTGTACTGAGTCGTCGAAAGGAGTTATTTGTTCTGAAGTGACTTCGTCAAAACGTGGATTTGTTTGCTTCAGATCAATATTGTTCGTAATACGCAGCAATTTGCAGCAAAAAAATGCTCCGAGCTCAAGCCTTTGAGCCCGGAGCAGGTGTGTGTCCCGGTTCAGCGGCAGGTTTCCCGTCCCGCCGTGCTGAATCTGATTCGACGCGACTCTTTGAATCGCTGGGGCATTGACCATTAACCGGTCGTTGCCGGCACAGTCAGCATGCTGACTCAGATTGAGCTGTTACTACTTACTTCTGCTTCGTCAGAAACAAGGCCGAAGTGCTGATCGATTTCTGTCACAACATCAGTCTGCAGTTCAACAGGATCCACTTCAACGGGAATGCGGCCCATGACATGACCTTCTGTTTCCAGCAGAGATTCCCTGACGTCCAGAGCGTGATTCAGATCGTTGATCAGCCCCTCAACACGAGTGAGCTGCGTGTCATCAACTTCGATGTTGTTGACGGCCTCAGCTGCCTGAATTGTCTTCAGTCGAGCTTCCACCTGAGAAACCAGTACAGACAGTTCCTGCTTTCGCCCCAGCATGCTGTCCAGTTTCTGCTGATTGGCTCGCAGAGTCTGCCTCTGGGCCGTCAGGATCTGCCGATCACGAGCCACGGCACCTTCGCCCACGCGAAATGCTTCGAAACGCAGGGACAGGTCAGATTCCACTTCGCCGCGAGTGTACGACACGTGGCGGTAAGTGAACTTATCGTGTGAACTGGTGAGATCGCCTCGCAGAGCGAGAATCGCTTCTTTCTGACCTGCCAGATGAGATTCTTTCTTCTCGATGTCTCGTTCAAGATCCTTGACATCGACACTCTGTTCGGCAACCACGGTCATGTGCTGACGAATCTCCGGCATTAGTTGGTCTATTTCATTTCGAATTCGAGCCAGCTCAAATTCCGGAGTGATTTCTGATTTCACTGCGTCTCGAACATTAGTGCATGCCGTGGTGGCGTAGCTGAAAATGTCCTTTCCAAAAATGAACCCGGCGACAAGTGTCGTAGCCAGCGAACCAATAACCATTTTCTTTAACATCGTATTCTCTCCTAAACATTAAACACCTTGGGAAACACACACACTTGTGACATGAACACTCGTCACACGCCCTGATTCGCCGCTGCTTCAGAAAGCCTGGCTGCAATTCGGCAGATTTCTGCAAAAAAGGGCTGGAGTCACAAAAATCAGCCAAATGCCAGCATTTTCGCAACGACGAATCCTGTACTTCGACGAGAGTGGCAGATTCCTGGCAGGATTCTTTGAACCATGCGAAGTTGGGTCACGTTGGTGAGGGTGTATTCGCGGAGTACGCGACAACCGTTTTGGTTTTTCGGTTGTGAAAGGGTGTCTACTTACAAAGGCGGGAGAAAAAAGGATGAAAACGAGCACACCACGGGATTCCATGCCGATGAAGAAAATTCGATTTCTGACGGGCCTGGTCCTCAGCACGTGTGGAGTGGCCACTATGTTGATGGTCGCTGCGGGCACGTTGCAGAATCTCGGTGTCGACGGACGACTATCGTTGCCGGCTGTCGGGCTGTGCATGATTGTTGGACTGATGCTGCTTGGCGGAGGTTTCGGGATCATGGCTACGTCCGCCGGAACATTCGACGACGGCGAATTTGACCGACTGATGGAGGCCGGAAATCTGCCGCTGCCGACACCTTTGGACAGTTCATGCGATATTGAAACGAGCCTTAGCGAAAACGCTGACGGGCAGACCACAGTTGATCTCATGCCGACATCCGAATCACACGCCGACTTCGTAAACGTGTCACGAATGGATCCTGCCGAGTCAGGTGAAGCCCGCTTGAAGAGAAATGCTGCGGACCACATACCAGCTTCGCAGACCAGCGTTTGACGACGCTGGTTCTCCGACCGCAGACACGTTTAGATCCCCGTCCATGGTCGGAAATCCCCGGCAGTGGTCATGCTGTACTTCATGCTCCACGTCCGCAGGAAATTCGCACCGATCCCTGCTTCCTGAACCGCCCTGACGGCGTGTGCTATGACACTCTTCAAGAACCGCCTGCATTCTGAAGGAAAAACGACTGCACGGCGGTATGGCCTGCAGCACAACTGAGCACGCAACTGCCTCGCCCGATACTTTATGGTAGCCTTTCAAGACTCGGTGCTGGCACTGCCAGTGTACACATACAAGGGAAACAGGCTGACTCGGGAAGGACCACTGAACATGCTTGTGGGATACGTCAGCAATGAACGCTTCGTTGCCCTGGGTGACGTACTTTTCGAATTCCGTGGCCCGCAGAGCATTGTTGTGGCGCGCTCCAGCATCTCGGGGGCAGTCTACGCGGACATTTCGCCGGGCGACTATGAGGTGGTCCTTGGCCGTGACGGGTATGGGTCAAAAATCGTCACAGCGCAGATTCGGGAATACGAACCTCATCACTTTCGTCTGTTGTCAGACTGCCTGCTGGGTTACGTCTGGCCGCGGTGCGTAAAGTCGGGAGAACGGTCTGAATTTCGAGTGCATGCGGTCGAAGAATACGAGTTGGAACTCCGACGATACGGTGCTGAGAAGGAATTCATTCGACGCATTGGCACTTTCGATGAACACGGACCTCGAGCCAACATGCAGATTACACCCGACGGCGACTACACGCAGACCGGCGTTGCATGGAACAAACACGGTTACCACAGCAAGGCGCTGAATCAGTTTGTCGAAGCTCCTGACCGTTCCGGTCTGTACTACTTCCATGCGCGCAGTAAATCGGGCCTCTCATTCACATTTCCATGGATCGTGGCTCCGGACAAGCCTCGTGCAAAAGTGGCGGTGCTGGCGTCGGACATCAATTGGAACGCATACAACAGCTTCGGTGGTCGCAGCAACTATATCAATGCGGACCGATTGCCGCTGACCCCCACCGTCAACGCACGTCAGGAGCTCAAGCGATACACTGAAAAGGAACATCGAAGTTACGATCAGGACACCTACGAGCCTTTGTCGCTCGAACGCCCGGACCCTTTCAATCACATCGACGAAAACGAACAACTGACGGACCCGATCGCCGGTCGTCAGGGTTGCCATATGGCGGCAGCGGAATGGCGCTTGCTGGGGTGGATGGAACGCAAGGGACTGGACTACGACTTTTACAGCGAAACTCAGTTTCACTTCGGCCAGGTCCCGCTGGATGAGTACCGTGTGTTGATCATCAGTACCCATCCGGAATACTGGTCGGCGGACATGTACTTCCGACTGAAGAGCTGGGTCTTCGAACGCGGCGGGCGGCTGATGTATCTGGGCGGCAATGGCCTGAACTGCGAAGTCGAATTTCTCGACGATCATCGCATTGTGTACCAGAACACGAACTGGAGTCACTCGGAACCGCAGTTCGCTGCGGACGGTCGCGAATACGAAAGTCGGTTTGCCAAACGGCAGGAATCGGAAGCCAACCTGCTGGGCGTTGTGTTTACGTTCCCAGGAATCATGACGGCCGCACCGTACCAGGTGAAGGACGCGGATCATTGGTGCTTTGCAGGGACAGGGCTGAAGAATGGCGACATATTCGGGCAGCGGAGCCTGCACATGCGAGTTCCCGGCGGAGCGTCAGGCCACGAAACGGACAAGGTTTCAGATCAATCGCCGGCAAACGTACAAGTGCTGGCCAGGGGCCTCAATCCCGATGGTGGCGGAGCAGAGATTGTGATCCACGAACCGGACGGTGGTGGTGCGGTGTTTTCCGTTGGATCTATTTGTTGGCCGAGTTCCGTACTTGTCGATGAAGCTGTCTCGCAGGTCACCGAAAATGTTCTGCGACGATTTCGAGATTGAACGTTCAGACAACCAGAGTATTTTTCGTATCGCGTCAGACGCTTCCGATCGGGGCGGTCAATGTCCTGTCCATCAACAGTCGCAGGCCGCGTACAGGCCCAGGTCACCGCGTATTACGCTGACTCGTGGCCGCGAAAGACGCATTGCGGCCTGCGTAAAGGCATCCCCACAAGCCAGTACGGTTCACGAGAATACGTAAACGGCTCTACGCTGTTGCCGCGCACTTTGTACGCATCAGCTCCAGCAGGAACTTCTGAGGACTGACGAACTTTTCAATACCTTCCTCCATCAGGACTTCCTGCATCTTTGCGAAGTCAACGTGCTGGTCGATCTCCTGCAGTACTTCTTCAGACGCAGGAACACCAACCTGACTGGTGAAGGTCTGATCGCTTTCCGCAATGAGCTGATTGGTTGCCGGCGGATTGGTTTGAATGTCGGCACCCGCCAGAGCGGATACGTATTTCCACGGGGCGTCTTCCGGATTCTTTGTGCCAGTGCTGGCGAAGACAATCTCCTGCTGCAGCGGCAGATTTTTGTCGATCCAGAAGTCGAGATTCTTTTGCCAGATTCTCTGAGCGTTCACAATACCGACCTGACCCTGAGCCGACGGGCTGAGCTCAGGAATGTGCTGAGCCGTGTAAACATCAACGCGCGACACAAAGATGCTGTAGACGCTCTTGAAGCCATCCAGCGAATCGCGCCGCTGAGCCCCTCGCCAAATTGCGTCCCGGGCCTGCTCATACTGCTTCTCGGTAAAAATCAGCGTTACGTTCAACGTGATACCGGCCGCACAGAGATCCTCAAGGGCATCAAGGCCTGCCGGAGTAGCTGGCACCTTCACCATGCGGTTGTTGTGACCGCGTGACCATTCCATGCCACGTTCAACGTAACGTATGACGCGTTGAGCGTGCGTCAAATCGTTATCTTCCAGCAGCGGGTCGAGTTCGAAACTCACGTAGCCGTCATTGCCTCCAGTCTCTTCCCAGACCGGCAGAAATTCCTGCTGCGCCTCCCGAACCAGGCGGTCCGTCAGGACCCATGCGATCTCATCGGCTGGCACACCGTCCGTGATCAGCCCGTCGATGACCTCATCAAATCTTCCGGTCTTCAGCAGGTTTGCAATGATGATGGGATTTGATGTGGCTCCCGTCGCTCCAAGTTGTTTGTTTTCAGTAATCAAATCGGGATCGATCGAATCAAGCCACAGTTTTGTTCCGGAATCGATGAGTGAACGAAGTGCAGATGACATCGAGTGATTTCCGTCCTGTAAGTGCGGCATTTTGATTCAGTGAGTACGATTCAGCGCGACCTGTCACGGGTCACGTTTCGGCAAGGTAGGAAACATCATGGAATTGTGCCATAGACAAAGTTCGCAGGGGAAGTTCTTCAAATACCGATGGACCGGTGACACATTTCGCCAACTTCGAGTTGTCCGACAACAGTTTCAATCCTCGTCTTCGTGGCGTGCTGATGCCGCAGATCCACGACGGCAAAACCAGGAAACTCAGTTCGCTGTTCCATTTCCTGTCCTAAAGACGACTCATGTAGGCATTGAGATCGGCAAGATCCTGGCCCACGACTTTGTTCAGCAGACCACTGGGCATCAGAGAAACGCGGCGTTTGATTCGTAATTCGATGTCATCGGCTTCGATGCGATACGTCTTATGTTCGGAGTCGCGCAACATCACGCCGTCGACAGACTCATATACGATCAGTCCGGCATAAACCCTGCCGGAAACCGTGGCCACGGTTGTTGTCTGGTAGCGGGACGAAACGTCGCGATTGGGGTCGACGATGGCGGCAAACAAGTCGTCGCGCGAAAACCGCTTCGTGACTCCCGACAGATCCGGACCCAGCGCCTTACGGCCACTGTGGCACTTCGCACAAGACAGACGAGTAAACAGCTGTTTGCCTCGTTCCGGATCACCGGCCTCCCATTGGACGTCGTACAGCATCGCCAGAACGTCCGCAGCCGCCTTGCCGCCCTCGAGCGGTGGGGCGGCCTCCGGGAATCGTTCCTTCAGATACGTCCGCCAGTATTGGAGGACATCTCGCTGCGGTCGATGACCGTCACTTCCAAAGACAAACCCAAAGCGCTGAGCCATGTTATTCTGCAGCAGCCTGACGACCGTTTCGCAAACCTGAAATTCGCGTTCGTCGTTTTTCAGTCGTTCTGCGGTGATCAGCAATGTGTACTGCTCAGCCGGATTGTTGCTGCGAGACAAACGAAGCAAAGCTTCAGCAGAGGCCTTCACGCTGTTCAGCTGTGGTGAACTCAGGCCTTCCAGAAAAACCTGACGCTCATCAGGCCGGGGTGAGCGTGCCAGAGTCTGCAGCACCGCATCGTAAACGACCGGGTTGTGCAACTGCGACCGCAGGAGTTCCTGATGTTCCGGCAGTGGAGAATCGGCCAGCAAGGACACGACTTCGTTCGACCATTCGTAGTCGTCGTCCGCGACGATGTGCCGAACAAACGCATCAATAACGGCTGGCTTGAGATCGCCAGGAATCGCGTTGAGAAAAATGACGTGTCCTGGGATTCCGAAGCCTGAATGTTCGACAATGAGCTGTGGAACGGCCGTATCTTTCCCGCAGAGCGCCAGGGACAACTCGCGGATGCGGTCGTCCCAATTGGAATCCTGTTTAAGATTCTGCTGCTGGATCTTGATATCCAGATTCACCAGGGCCGCAGCCGTCGCCTGCGATTCAATGTTCATTCGTTCGCCGGCAATTCTGCACAGAGCAGCCAGTCGGTGAATGTCATTCGACGGAGACGTATCGCTTGTAATTCCCTGTAACAGTTTCCTGATCAATTGCTGATCCATTGATCCCAATATGGCAATGGTCCGAATCAATTCATGGTCGTAGCCGACATTGCCAGATGGGAATTCGTCCGCCAGAAGAATTCGAACGGCGTCCAATGGAATCTCATGTGGCTTCAGATCAGCGCGGGCAGTGTAGCCATCAAAAATGGCCGGTAGGCCTTTTTGTGGACCAACGTCTCCGCACGACAACTGCAGCAAACGCAATGCTTCTGTCCTGACTTCGAAATCCGTCGACTCATTCCGGATTGCCTGCAGTGCGATTGTGACCGTGTTCAGATTCATCGACCGAGAACGGGCGGCAACCCCAAGTCCCATCCACACCTGAGCTCGTGGGCTGGGTTCAATCAATGAAGCCAGCTGTCGTTGCTGATTGGAGGACATCAGAGCCACGACGTTTGATGCAGCACCTCGCACGGCAGTATCCGTCGACCCCAACGCTACGGCGATCCGAGGCAGACAGTGTTCAAACAGCTGTCGGTCCTGGATAGTCGTCAGAGCTTCCAGGGCAAATCGCACAACCAGTGGTTCGCTGTCGTTAAGCAAAGTCAGGATCGCTGATTCACTGCGGGATTCAGGCGATGACCGTCCCAGTGACCAGGCTGTCCGCGCGCGGACGGGAACGGAGTGGGCCGTCGTGAGAATCCGAGCGATTGCGGCATCAGGTCCATCAAACAGTTCGGTCAGAATCTCTATCGCCCGCACACGTTCAACCGGTCGGCGCCCTTCCTCTATGGCTGCCCGGGCGAACGAATTCCTGCCGAGTTGTTTGGCTACCGGATACCAACGAGCCCGTGACCAGCTGCTTTGCGGCTGCGGCGCGCTAAGCACAAATTGAAGACGTGAGTCTTCCGAATCGGCAGGTCGCTCAGAAAAAAACTTTCGGTGCTCGTTCTGTTCGTTAACAATGCGATAAATGCCGCCGCGCGTGCCACGGCCACCGACACTGACAAACAGACTTCCATCGGGCGCGACTTCGATATCGGTGGGAGCAAAGCCGAACTGGCCGACGCCTTTGGCGAAGACGGCAGGTTTCGCTTTCCACAGACCTCGCTGCTCTTCCAGTGAAATGACCAGCACACGGCCAAACGTCCAGTCCAGAACGAACAGAGCCCCGCGGAAGCGTCCCGGAAACTGCAGATGCTGGTAGCACGTCACACCCGTCGGCGATCCTCGACCGAACGCCGCCACAACCGGCGGCATATCGGGAAAATGATCGGGCCGTTTCCAGCTGCGCGACAACCAGCCGGCGTTTGACCGAGGCAGCAGATGAAAGACGCGACATGGCCGATACCACGGCAGCGATACGTCACGTTCTCCGTCACTGTCAAACGTGAACACATCGCCCGTCGAGTTAAAGGCAAAATCATAGGCGTTCCTGAGTCCGTCAGAAATAACTTCACTGCCCGACAGATCGGGCGTCAGTCGCAGCAGCACGCCGGCGTCGGGGTTCTTCAACGGCGATGTTGGCAGAGTCGCAAAGCTGCCGGTCACGCCGGAAGCGTTGCCTGCGATAATGTACCACCATCCGTCCGGACCTTTCTGGATGGAATGAACGTGATGTTCACCGCCCGCGGCAATCTTCAGAAACGTCTCGCCGGGCCCATCGGCTTCGTCGTTGCCGTCGTCGTCGCGGAAAATCTGCAGGCCCTTATCGCCCGAGCACAACAGGTGCGGCCCCAGGAAGTACATCCCCTGAGCTCCGGTCCTGGGGCCGCTGGCGAACTGCTTGTACGAATCTGCTTTTCCGTCGTTGTCTTCGTCGATCAGAATGCGGACATAGCCAGGTCCGGACGCGACAACCCGACCATGCGAATCGATCGTCAGGCTGTGAATGTCGTGGGCAAGATCGTCGTCCGCGTAGTGGTCGACTCGAAACCCAGGTGGAACCAGGATTCCCGGCTTCTGGGCCGACACGATTGTGGCCATCAGGGAAACGCAGAAGAATCCGGTCGCACGGGCGCCAACACGGGCAACGGTACAGCAATTCCATGGCATTTCGAGAACTCCGTTCCTTCACATCCGCCGGGCACTCATTCTTCCGGGCATTCTACATATCATCGGCGCCATTGTAACATGTCGAAAAATGGGAAGAAACAACGTCTTTGCTGGTGTCGGCGTTTGGACCTGGCTTTCCACCATCGCGCGCTGTGCGTTGTATGCAGAGCAGACAACGAATCACATAGCAGTCATGGTGCACTACATAAGACACACGGCCAGATCGACGAATCTATGGTCTGCCGAATAAGAATTGTCGCCAGCGTATCCGCGTGCGTCACTCTGTCAGCGCGGGCGGACGATCGGTTTGAGTGCTGCCCGAGCACTTCCGAAGGGGGATATGCACACTCTCGGTCACGGGTGGTTCCCATCAGAGTTCGCCCGTCGCCGTCGCGTACATGTACGGACGGATTTCGGCATACAGAGAATTCTGCTGACTCGTGGCCGCGACGGACGCGTTCCAGCCTCAGAAACAGGCATGCCCGCGAGCCACAACAATTCACCAGAATGAGGTACCTGCTTCTAGTCGAACAGATAGCTCACCGATTCGTTCCGGTGGACACGACGGATGGCTTCACCAAGCAACGGCGCCACGCTGACGGTCGTGAGATTTTTCAGATCGGGATTCGACGCATCGGGACAGGTGTTCGCGACGACGATCCCGTCAATCTCGGACTGGTTAAGCCGTTCGACCGCCGGCCCGCAGAACACACCGTGTGTGGCGCTGACATAAACGCGGCGCGCACCGTGTTCGCGTGCGACTTTCACAGCACCACAAATAGAACCGGCCGTCGTAATCATGTCGTCAAAAATCAATGCCGTCTTGCCTTCGATCGGGCCGCCGATCAGATTCGCCTGCCTTGTCTCCAAAGCGTTCGATCGACGCTTGTCAACGATGGCCAGCGCTCCGCCGAGATTCTCCTGATGATGCAGGCTGCGTTTGATGCTGCCTTCGTCAGGACTGACGATAACCAGTTCACTCTGCGGTATGGCCAGCGACTTGAAGTGACGATCGAGAATAGGCGCGGCATACAGATGGTCGACCGGCACGTCAAAGAACCCCTGAATCTGAGCCGCATGCAGATCCATCGTCAGCACGCGGTGGGCGCCAGCCTCCACAATCAGGTTCGCGACCAGCTTGGAAGTGATCGGCACTCGCCCGGAATCCTTGCGGTCCTGGCGTGCGTAGCCAAAGTAGGGAATGACGGCCGTGATCCTGGCAGCGCTGGCTCTGCGACATGCGTCGATCAGAATCAACAGCTCCATCAGATTGTCATTCACCGGCGGCGACGTGGCCTGGCAGATAAAGACGTCACAACCGCGAATATTCTGGTTCAGCTTGACGCTGATTTCGCCGTCCGGAAAATCGGACACGTCCACGTGTCCCAGCCCGACCCCCAGGTAATCGGCGATCTCCAAAGCGAGGGCTGGATTTCCTCGCCCGCAGAGAATCGTCAGGCGTTCATACATTTTTCAAAACGCCTTCCGGCTGAAAACGCTCAACCGTTCGTGCAACGGACCCCAACGAAGTCCGTGTCTCAGATCATGTGAACGACCGCTCGAAACCGAGGATGCACTCCCGGTGGTCACTGAACGTGAATTAAGGACAACGCGTCGTCTCCAGGAAAAGCACGTGCTATTGTTTCCACCCAATGCTGACGAATATGTCCACAATAGTCAAACCACGCAAACCACGAGGCCTGGATAATTTTAGGACTTTGAGAGCGAAGGATGCGGTGCGGTGGTGCACAGATTGATGGGTGTCGCAGTAATCTGCCCGGCAAACAGCCGGGTCACATCACATTCGCCACTTTTCCCGCGGGCCCGAAAATCGCCGGTGTACTCCAGGATCGTGACGTTTTCGTCGCTGGAGTCCGGCTGAGCTCGAAATCCGATGTCGTGTGACAGAACACCCTGCGGGGCGAAGGTAATGTCGTCCGAATGGTGATCATCATCAATTGCCGGAAAATTGACGTTCCAGAAGCAACCTGGTTCCAGACAGTGTTCATCGGAGATCAACCTGCGAACGACTGCCGTGACGTGCGTGGAAAGGTTTTGCCAGTTGATTGAAATCCCCGGCTGCAGGTATCTTGAAACCGCGAGTGCCGGCACGCCCAGAATGGCTGATTCGCGTGCAGCTGCCGCAGTGCCTGAATAAAACAGGTCGACTCCCAGGTTGGCCCCGGTATTGATGCCCGCAACCACAAAGTCCGGTCGCTCTCCTCCCGGCGCACAGAGTCCAACGCGAACGCAATCAGCGGGCGAAGAATCGACGATTTCGATCATCCCAAACGGAGCAACACCACGACACTCCACTCTTATTGGCGAGTGTGTATTGACGGCGTGGCCCTTGGCACTATGGCACACCGCCGGAGCGACGACTCTTACGTTGCCCAGCGGTTTCAGCGCGTGGTACAGAGCTGCAAGTCCCGGGCCATCAAAACCGTCGTCATTCGTAATCAAGAACTTCATCAACACACTTATCCGGCGGCCGCCTGGGTGATCAGCAGCTGTGGACGCAGTTGTTCCTTGCGGGCGTCGACAACAGCCTTCGCCTTTCCAAGTTCGGCTTCGGCCGCCTGAAGTTTGGTTTTTGCGTCGGTGGCCTGCTGTGCGATCGGTGCCGCTTCGGCCGTCAGCTTTTTCATCGCTTCCTGCCCCGCCGCCATTTCCTTTTGGGTGGTGGCAATGGTGACATTCGCGGCAGTCAGAGCCGTTTGGGCGTCCTGCATTTGTTTGGCAACGGTTGTCAGTTTGGTCTTCAGTCCCGTCAGCGCCACGACTCGGGCGGCAGCGGCCTTCTCAAGCGCGGCGGCAGAGCGCTTAATCTCAGCATCAGCGGGCAGCATTCCTGATACAGCCTTCACCTGTGCCGCGGCAGCCTGGAGCAACGGAATGGCCTGCTCGTTCTTTGCGACCTGGTCTTTCACGGCCGTCTGTTCCTTGCCGTAGGCGGCGACGGACGTGGTCAACTGTGCCATCGTCTTCTGAGTGTCGGTCAGAAGCTGAGTTTTGGCCTGCACAAGCTGTTGAGTCGTCGCAATCTGCTGATTCTTTTCGTTCAGCACTGCATCAGCTTCAAGTGAGGCCAACTGAACAGTCTCCTTTTCACTCTGTTTTTGCTGCAGGGTTGTCAACTCATCCCGCAACGCGAGGTATTGTTTCCATCGATCAACGGTTGCCACCGCTTTGTTTACGACGTCCTGTGCCGCATTCACCTGGGCCTGCGTGGCGGTCAGTTTTTCATCGAACGGCTTCAGTACGGCCACCTGCTTGTCCATGTTTGCCTTTTGGGCAGTCACCTGTTTCCCGTCAGCGTCAATCTGTTTTTTCGTAGTGGCAATTGCCTGAGTGTATTTCGCGACCTCAGCCACGATCACCTTGACCGCTGCGTCGGTTTGCTGCATCTCCGTGGTACGCAGAGTGACCTGAGTCTTCAGTTGCTCGACAACCTTTTTCAACTCGGCATCTTCCTTCATCATCTCTGACGCGGTACCGGCTTTTGAGACGGCTGCCGTCAGTTCAGGAACGGCCTTCTGCAGCGCAGTCAGTCTTGTCTGCTTTTCCGTCTGCTTTTTCTGACCGGCCACAAGCTGGCTCTCCTGAGTCTTCAGGGCAGCCTGCCGGTCGGCGAGAGTCTTCTGACTGGCCGTATATGCAACTTTGGCCGCTTCGATTTTCTGAACGTGACCGTTCTTTGCGACGGTCGCTGCATCGAAGGCTGTGCGTGCTTCGGCCAGTTTCTGGTTGACCGGGCCCACTTGTGCTTCCGCCTGCTGTAATCGCGCAGTAAGTAACGGCGGGTTCGTCGTGAGATTACCAAGACGAGCACCGTCGGCCGCATTCCAGACTCGAACTTCGCCTGTCCAGTCACCCGCGACGACTCGATCGGTTTCATCGCAGTGCGAGACCTGCAGTGCCAGATCCGCAAACGCCTCGAATGCTCGAAGCTGCTTTCCATTCTGGTCCCAGATTTTCGTCACTTTATCACGGCCGCAGGAAACAACGCGACCGTCCCGGCAGAATTCCATCGACAAGGTGCCGCCGCCGTGCGCATTCCATGACTTGATGTTGCCGCCGTTTTCCATTTCCCACAGCTTGATACTGGCATCCGCACTGGCAGATGCCAGCACATTGCTGTCGATGCGCCACGAAACCGCGTTGACGGCGCCCTTGTGGCCGTTGAGCGTCAGGTATTGCCGACCGGTGTACGATTCCCAGACGTGTAGTCCGCCGGCTCTGTCAGACGTCGCCAGAAGAACGCTGTCGGGGCTGAATTCGAGTGAATAGATCCAGTCGGTGTGTTTGACGATTTCGTACGCCAGTTCGCCGGTGGCTGTGCTGTAGACGCGAACAACTTTCCCCGGACCACCAATCGCAACCAGAGACTGGTCGGCACTAATATCTGCAGCAAGCACTTCGTCCAGTTCATCTCCAACCTGCATCACGCGCTCGCCGGTTTTGATGTCCCAGACAACTGCCAGTCCCTGCGAAGCTCCCCGACCGCCTCCGGCCAGAAGCAAGGCACCGCTGCGGCTGAATTTAAGAACTCGCGCCTGACCTTCCGGAAACGGCAGCACGCCTAACGGCTGCAGAGTTTCGCTGCTGTACAGGACAACCTGCTTCTGCCCGGCCACCGCGATCAGTTTTGCCCACGGGCTGGTGGCGATGGCCGAAACGGCCGTTGTAGCCGCCGTATGCACAACTGGTTCAAGGCCCAGAACGTCCGGCAATGGCGGCGGACCTTCCGGTCGTGCACCGGCAGAAACATCGACACTCAGACTCACCTTGGGCTTCTTCGGCAGCATCACTTTACTGGATGACGTTTCCGGAGCACCCGCTTCGATCCACTTGCGGACCGTTTGAATCATTTCCTCCGGAATCCTGTCCGACTTCGGCGGCATGTAGGGTTCTGTGTCATGATTGATCACCAGGAACAGATAGCTGTCGTCCGGACTGCCGGGTTCAATCGGAGAACCGGAACCACCACCCTGCATCATCGCCGTGTAGTTCGACAGATCGAGATCTGCCGTTTTCTTGTTCGTGTTGTGACAGCTGAAACACTTCGCGCGAAAAATGGGTTTCACGTGATCTTCGAAGTTGACCTTCTCCTGCGCCTGAGCCGACAGGGGAAGGCTGCACAGAAGAACAGCGGAAAAGAGACGAGAGGTGGGAAGATTCATATTGCGGCTCCGTTAGGACAGCGAGCGCTTCGGGGTATGCCAATAAAAACACCGCGACTTTCGGAGCCGCAGCGTCTTGTCAGTTTCTACAGGTTTCTTGATCGTCAAACACACGCCGACCGGCGAAGTTTGCCGGAGTGGCGCGGTTTAATCGACAAGGTTTATCTAACACAACCGACAACCTGCTGCTGAGCAGCTGAATACTGATGGTCCAGTCATCCTTCTCAGCAGGGGTTGTTCTTAGTGGTTAAAGAGGAATTCACGTGAGTTCAGCAGTGACCAGAAAACGTCTTCCAGTGCGGGCAATGGGTTTTCTTCTTCCGTTGCCACAGCCACCAGCGAAGTGAGTTCCTTTTCTGTTGGCTGGCGACAGAAACACCGCAGGTAGAGTTCGGTGATGATATCCGCCGGAGTCTTCTTGTCCTTCAGCATGCTCGGGATCAGGCCACCCCTCTGAATCTTGCTGTTGACTGTGTCACCGTTGATCAGATGCAGTGCCTGTGACAGGTTTGGTTCCATCTTCACTTCACACGAACACACACTTTCGCGTTTTGCTCGCCCAAATGTCGTCAGAAAGTAGGTTGACGTATTGCCATCGGCGATATGGACGGCTCGGGCACCCACAGGCAGACCGGGAAACTTGTCGATGGTCGATGTGATCTGACCGATACAGTCCAGCATGACTTCCGCACGCAGACGTCGCAGCTCAGAGTGCGCGAAGTTTCGGTGATCCGTCGCGTTCGACGAATTCGTTTGTGTGGACAGCTGATAGGTTCGGGACTTACAGATGTCACCGACAAGGCGTCGGAAGTCATAGTTGTAGTCAGTGAATCGTTTGCCCAGTTCTGCCAGCAGTTCGGCGTTGACCGCCGGGTTGCTGACGCGGACATCATCCACCTGGTCGATGATGCCTTTGCCAAAGAAGTGAGCCCACACGATGTTGGCGAGGTTGGTTGCAAAGTAGGGATTGTCAGGAGACGCCAGCCATTCCGCCAGAACTTCCCGGCGATCACGGCCCTTCAGATCGGGTGTTTCGCCACCGAGGAACTTCGGTGCCATATTACGACCAGTGACCATGTGCTTCACTTCACCACTACCGCTGTTGAAAATGATCTGTTCGCGAGGATCTTCCGCTCGCTTGCGACCGATCTGCGAGAAGAATGCACCAAAGCTGTAATAGTCGTCCATCGTCCAGCGGTCGAAGGGATGGTTGTGGCACTGAGCACACTGAATTCGCATTCCCATGAACACCTGTGCAACGTTTTCTGATACCTTCAGAGTCTGGGTTTCTGTCTGGTAATAATTCGTTGCCGGGTCTGTGAACGTGCCACCTTTGGAAGCCAGAAGTTCACGCACCATGACGTCCGTTGGTGTGTTGCTGGCGATTTTTTCCTTTAACCAGTTGAAGTATCTCAGCATTGGTTTTTTAGCGACGCGGTTGTTGATCGTACGAACCTGCAACAGCTCGGCCCACTTCATCACCCAAATGTCAACAAATTCCTTTCGCTGCAGCAGTTGATCGACGACTTTGTCTCGTTTCTGCGGGTCAGTGTTGGCAAGGAATTTCGCGTGCTCGTCCGGACTCGGCATGGTACCGGTGATGTCAACAAACACGCGGCGCAGGAACTGTTCGTCTGTGCAGACACCTGACGGAGTGATGCGCAACTTACGAAGTTTGTTATGCACCAGAACATCGATGTAGTTCTGATTGGGCGTTTTTGGATCTTCGTACGTCAGCCCCTTCGGCAATACAATGAAGTGAGATCCCACAGTATGAGTGTCAAAACGTGCCATAATGAACGCTTCACCACGTTCATGAGCCGTGACAATTCCCTTTTGCGTGATCTCCGCCGCCGTCTCGTTATTTGAGCTGAAGAAGGCCAGCGACGTAACGTCGCGGTCCGTACCGTCAGAGTATTTTGCTCGCACAGTCAATCGCTGAGTCTGGCCGTCGCCATCAAGTACCGCCGTCTTTGGGTAGAGCTCTACGGCCAGAACGGTTGGAACTTCGGCGGGTTTAGGGTCATCCAATGCTCCCGTTTTGAGCCAGCGAACCAGAGTGTTGTACTGTTCGTCCCCCACGTCGAATCGTTTACCACCGTTGTGTGGTACAGCACCGGTGCACTTTTCGATCAACAGACTTTCTTCGGGCAGAGCAAGGTTAATGCGTCGACCAGGCTGTTCACGAGTCACACGGAAATGATCGCCAGCGGGATCAAACCCGAACAGGGACAGGCGAAAACCATCCTTGCCACGGGCGGCCCCGTGGCAACTTCCATTATTACAACTGGTCTTCATGAACACAGGCATCACGTCAAGGCGAAAACTGATGGGCAGTTCAACCTTCGCATTCGAAACAGTGATTGGCAGATCGACAGAATGGCCTTCGTAGCTGACGGTCGCTTTGGTGGTGCCGTCAGCGACTGGATAAAACGTGTGAGCGTCCAGTTTAACGAACGCCCCGTTTTCGATCGCCAATTGAACTTTGTCTGTGACGTCGTAAGTCAGGCC
>JBDONA010000550.1:0-4289 GCA_039831575.1 Fuerstiella sp.
GGAGGCGGGATCGTTCAAACGGAAGACCATCAACTTCGAGCCAAAGGTACACGTGCCGCTGTGTGGGCAACGTGCTCTTTTTAGCGATAAAGAAATTGCAGCAGCTCGTGGAGAGACGGCAGCCAGTGCCGCACGCATAGAAGCCGACACAAGAAACCGGGCCGACGTTGCTCCGGCAATTCGGGCAGTGATGAATGGCTGCCACCTTTGCCACCCTGCGGCGTAGTCATTCGAGGATATCGATGGTGCGGTCGTCTCGCTGATCCAGAATCTGTTGCGTGGCATCAACATCAGGTTGTCCAGCAGGCGTGAGAAGAACTCGAGCGGCCTGTTCCTTGTCAATCGTGGCTGGCTGTGACTTCCACTGATCAACGGCTCGTGTGCGTGACGCAGAGCGTTCCGCGTCAGCAGCGAGAAAGTCATATTCAAAATCGTCAAAGCCGGGTAGTTTCTTCAGCGACCGCCAGCCGACGAATCGCACAACTGAATACGGATCAAGAAGCGTTTC
Source organism: Fuerstiella sp. (assembly GCA_039831575.1). GTDB lineage: Bacteria > Planctomycetota > Planctomycetia > Planctomycetales > Planctomycetaceae > Fuerstiella. Next base: position 509 of record JBDONA010000550.1, read on the forward strand.
TGCAAGGAAGGGCGCCTGCCAGTCAGAACCAGAGACTTCACGTGCGGGTTGCCAGCTCATTCCCCACGCGGCGATTGCCCGTTGAATCGCATTACCGCGAAGCAGCCACAGCAGTGACGCTGACGTTTTCTGATCCGTCTCACTCATCGTGATCCGGGGAACGCCGTACCAGTCCGACAGGTGCGTGGCAGTCCATTGCAGCGACTGATCCAGATGACACAGATTGCAGGCGTTGGGACGGGCTCCCAATGTTGAATCAGTCGTTCGCGGACTGTCGACTCGATGGCTTCGAATGGCCTTCAGCAGTGCAAATGACGTGTGAGGCATATGGCAATTGGCGCACTGACTGCCGCTGGAGCCGACGGGATGATGTGAATGCTGTTCGATCTGATCGCGGTACTGTTCGTGACACTGCAGGCACGACTCGTTGCTGTCATTTGAGAACCGAAGCTGGTCCGTCGGATCTGAATCATGCATCGAGTGGCATGACAGACATGACATCTTGCCCTGTTGATAGCAGGCGGAGTCGTGGAGACCAAGCAGCTCATCACCTCCCACACGGCAGGTCCCGTCGTTCCAGAAACTGTCCTTCAGATAAGGGGCATCAAAAGGTTCTGTACTTCCGATTTTTGCGTGACGAAATGATTCTGTATGATCTTCACCAGGGCGATAGCGGCTCCCGTTCTTCAACCAGTCGATTGGGTCACGGGCCTGTGAACTGCTGTGACACTGACCGCAAATCTGCGAAGCGGCGACATGGGAGATTTTTTCGGGATTGACCATGGCGGCCGCCGCGATGACTGCCGGATCCTCGCTTTTTGTCGCTCGATGAAACGTCACATGTCGCTCACCCGGCCCATGGCATGCTTCGCACGAAATTCCAAGTTCAGCCACAGTGGTTTCAAAACCGGAGGAACGATCATACCCAGGCACGGCTCCGGTCGAATGACATTTAATGCAGGTGTCATTCCAACGTGCGGTCAATCGTTTTTCTGAAGGTGGTGTCAGGAATGAATCCTCGCTGGGGATCCACATCTGCTCTTCGATGTTGAAGAACCAGGGCAACTGAAGGAACTCGTTTCCCACCGCCACCCAGTAGGTTTGCATCAGGTGCGATCCGGTGGTCATGACAATAGCGCGTGATTCACCTGACGCATTTGACTGCTGGTCGTCGGACAGTCGTGTTGCGAAGAACTCATCGCCTCTTCGACTGAGCTGAAAGCTCTGTCCCCGGGATTCCAGCCTGACGCCATCAAACTTCGCAAGAACCGTTTCAGGAGTTGCCGACTGGGTCATTGTCCGATGATAGGAGTCGTGCCAGGTCGTGTAGTGACGCTGGTGGCACTCGCGGCATGCGTCGGAAGTGACATACGCAGCATCGGCCCGGGTGGAGCCCGGTGGTTTATCTGGCACCGGTTTCGGGACCTGATTGCCGGACTGCAGCATAAAAATGAGTCCGCTCCCAATCACGATGAGGCCCATCGCGAGGGTGATGATCCGAATTCGATTAATCTGAGACATGGGGTGCCTATTGCGAACGGCGTCCGGTTTCGACGATCAGGATTTCATGCCGGTCTCGGCGTCGGCTCACAGAAGTATTTCCATGTGATGGATCGCTGTGTTGCCTGCCAATTCGCAATCACGATATCCGTTTGAGTGCCGAATTATTTTTTCGCACAAGGAACTGCACACCACCCGTGGCCTGATGATTGTTGTCGTTGGTATCGAGCGACACGAACAACCATGACGACTTATGGACACTTGGCGATCATCTTCCAGACTATACTTGTTCGCAACCGACTGTCAACTTTTCATCGTCATGACTCTGAGCTTGACAATTCTCTGTTAAGTAGTTGAGCACGCCGAATCCCTGAGCGAAGCGACGCCGCTCGGACAATAGGGCGCAGTCAGGAACGGTTGCACGCAGACGCCATCCGGCATCATTGAGATTTCGCAATCGTGCCGGCTTGTTCCGGCAGCAATGGTTTGTAGCGGTAGTAAACCTCGAGCGTCAGCGTGGCAAGGGCCGTTGTCAGCAGGCGACCACCCTGTTTGGCGTGGATCGCTCCGGTGCGAGGTTTCCAACTGCCTTTGGCGGGACCCACCGTTTCCTGGCGGGCGATCAAATCGTCACGCAGACGAACATTCCAGCGGACCCATTCGTCTCCTCCCCAGTTTTTCATCAACGGAAGGGCTGGTTCCGCCCGTGTCCGCAACTGTCCGCCCGTGAATGAAAATACACGATTCCCTGACATAAGGCTGGCGGCAACTGTTCGCACAAGTACACTCAATACCGCCAATGTTCACACCGAATGGCGGTATGAATGGCGGTATTGAGTAGCGAACACGGAAGGTTGTTGTGATGGTGAAACGGAAGACTCCGGCACTGTATCCCAAGCCGGCCCCGGTCAAATTATCTGAGCCAGTGAGGGTCGTTCCCGTCAAGAAGAAGCGGGGACGGAAGGTTACTCACGAACTTGAGCCATCGCCGGAACTGGTGACAGCACTGCAAAAGTTGGTGGAGACCGAACGCGAAAGACTCGACCTTATCGGTAGACTGCGAGGCTACAAGGCCTTGCTGCTGGAGAGGGTGGAGCCGCACTGCGGTAAACGGCCAAAGCAAATCCCAGTGGTAAAATGGCGGGATATTGCGCAGCGAGTGAAGTTGATTGACCGCCTGGTTGATGATGCCCCTGCCGATGTTCGCCATGCACTGCTGGCCCTGCATACGCTATCTCACCTGAACGACGCGCTGGTCAAAGTGCGAGACATAACGCCCGAGATAAGGGTTGCTGTCTGCATGGCCATCGACTTGGGGATGCTACTCCGGCGGGGACAGGTCGAGATTGAGTACGGTGCTGATGTTGATGCCGGGAAGCGGAATCGAAAATCCACGGTGACCGCCAATGCGGCCAAACAGACCGCCAAACAAAAACGAGTCGCAGTAGCGAAAGCAGAGTTCACACGTCGCAGGAAAGCTGCCCCCGACAGGGTCAGTGATGAAACGATTCTGACGCGCATGTCCGAAGTAAAGGACACCAGCGGCAAGGGCGTTTACGGCAGTCTCGTAACGCTGAGACGGTACAAATTGGAGTGGTGACGTATCAAACCGACGGAGTGATATCGGTGCTTTTATTTTGCCGTATCAAACCGACGGTTTGAAAAACAGGCCGGCTGTTGTCGGCTGAACGTTGGCGTTCTCATACGGTTTTGAAACACAAACCACGTATGAGGACGAACGATGGGAAATCCTAAGCCAGCTATTCCGAAGCACGGATTTGCGACCATCCCCCAAGCCGGGGACTTCTTACAGGTCGGACGAACGACCGTATACGCGATGCTCAAAGATGGCTCGCTGCCGTCTGCTCAGATCCGGAATGCTCGCCGGATTCCGTGTGCCGCTCTGCATAGGTTGGCGGATGATGCCGTCCAGTCATCCACGCCACAGTAACCAATAACAAAAAAACGCGGCTGCACATCGACGACGAAATCTAAGTGCAACCGCGAATTGAAGGATTAACCAGATGATACCCAACGATGACTCAACTGCAATATGCGGACCGCGGCCAACGTTCGCATCTCCGGAAGACTGGCTCAGACATTACGACGAAGTAGTCGCTGCCGGCCGTGTCCCGTGGCCACCTGAAACGCGGGCCGAATTACTGATTGCCGATGAACTCGGCATTCTGAACGACCGGCCGCAGTATATACCCGGTGCAATCGGCCTGCGACTGCTGGACCTGCCGAACTGGTTCGGGCGAACATTAACGCCCCGGTCTGA
>JBDONA010000307.1:0-4288 GCA_039831575.1 Fuerstiella sp.
CAATCGGAGTCACAGTTGGTATTCTGCCTACCTTAAGATCTTCGTTCTCGTACAGGGGACTTACACCCCACAAGTCATACGCCATGACTGGCGTACCAATTGCGTGAACCGGAGCGGCGAAGTCGGCGGAATTTAAAATCAAAGCGTACCGTCGCCGCCCGGTTAAACGTGACAAGTAATTCAAACAAAGGGACAGTCATGAAACCGTTTTTCGTATTGTTGTTTCCGTTGGTTCTGGTTGGTTGCGGTTCCGAAACTCCACCCTCGCCGAATCGGGGAAACCTCGTTGCCACGATCGATGATCCTGAACCTGCACCTGACGCATCAGTTACATCACCGACCACACCGGCTGACGCTGTTGCTGCAATTGAGGAGCTAGGAGGCGAATTCGTACTCGATCCAAAGTCTGGAGAGGTTATTGAAGTCCGCCTCGACGGCACCCAGATCACGGACAAGGGGTTGGTATCCCTAAATGGCCTGACCAGTATGACAACACTCTACCTCAGCGACACGCAAGTCACGGACGCGGGGCTGGAGCATCTGAAAGATCTGATCAGTCTGAATACCGTAGGGTCAAAAAACTGTGCGCCGTGAAAGGTGTTGATATCCAGCGGGTGAGATTCCCGCCCGGCGACGGGTCGCTCCAGCCGGTAGCAATCAGAGAGGCGGAAGAGGTAACAATTTCGTCGAAGCCTTTGATGTAACGGACTTGTTTCTCAATCGTGAACTTGTCATCCGCGGTCTGGCCTGGCATTACAAATTCTACAGCGACGACAAACGACTGGCGGACGATGAAGACAACGCACGGTTGAAAAAGCTGGGGCTACGGATCAGGTCGGCAGTTCGGGAGGACATAGTATGACAGCAGAACACCTTGAAGCTGGCGTTGCACTCGGGGACTTCCAGATTGAAAAGAGAATCGGCAGTGGCGGCATGGGAATCGTGTACAAGGCACGTTCCACAACCCTGGACCGCCCGGTTGCCCTGAAAGTGCTCGGCCCTCGCATGGATGATTCCACAGCGACGGCGCGTTATCGGCGGGAAGCGCAGGCAGTCGCGAAACTGCAACATCCCGGTATTGCTGCTGTTCACTTCGTGGGTCAGGATAAAAGTGTTTGTTACATGGCGATGGAGTACATCGAAGGACACACGCTGCATGAGATCATTGCCCAACTTCGGGTTGGCGACGCTGCGGATTCCATTGATGGCATCGCCACCGAAGGCAGTACCGTTGAGGACCAGGACCAGCCACCCGAGCGTTTTGATGTTCCAACAACGATCGACAGCACATCGGATAACGCTGCTGACGGAAATGGTCTGTCCGCAGCTGCGAAAACCATCATCAATAGTGAGGCTCACGTCCGTCGCTGCTGTGAGATTGTCAGAGATGCGACGTTGGCACTGTCCCACGCTCATGACCGACAGGTTGTGCATCGTGACATCAAGCCTGGCAACCTGATGCTGGACATAAATGGTCGAGTGTGTGTGATCGACTTTGGCCTGGCTCGATTCTATGAGGATGCAACCCTGACGTATACGGGCCAGTTGGTCGGCACACCGATCTATATGTCTCCCGAGCAGGTAACCGGAAGGATTACGATCGACCACAGGTCAGACATCTATTCTCTGGGGCTTGTCCTGTACCAGTTGCTTTCCCTGGAACCGCCGATAAATGCTGAAAATCGGGAGCAGGCTTTTCGCGCAATCATCACCAAGGAGATGAGGCCCCTCTCGTGGAAAAACAATACTGTGTCGCGCGATCTTGAGGCCGTTGTTCATACGGCCATTGCGAAAGACCCGGACCAGCGTTATCAGACCGCCGAAGATTTCACCGAGGATCTGAACAGGGTTCTGGCTGGTGAATCAGTCAAAGCAGAGGCGTATCAGTTCGGACGTGATGAAACCGAAATTGATGTCGCACGGCCACCAGGTGTGGTCAACATAGGGATGGTGCTAATTGCACTGGGTTGTATGGTTTTTGCAGTGCCACTCGGAATGCTGTTAGTTTGTGTCTATCAGTGGAGTTACATCGGTTCTACTGAACCTTGGATATTAAGACTCGCCCCGAGTTTCGGCGGCGCAGTTTTCCTTGGCGCTGCTCTGTGGACAACCGGAAAAGGCATAATTTCCGCCCGGCGATGGGCGCGACCGGCATGTGTCGGAATCACTGTCATGGGCGAACTTGCTGTGATCATATTTTCGGTAGCGGCGATTTGGGAAGCACCAAGTGCTCTCCCCATTTTTCTATGTGTCCTGCTGATGTCGCTGACTCTTGGCGGTGCATTCTATGTTGTTCGCATTTTGATGAGCCGCCGAACAGAAAAATGGCTCATGCTGGCTTCCGAACACCGCGCCGAGTTCAAACGTCTTCGAGACACTGCCGCATAAGATGACCACTCCCCCTCAATCCTCTGCCCTCGACGAATCCACCATCGAACTGGCCGCCCTGGAGTGGTTTACCGACCTCGGTTACGGGAGAATGCCAAAGACAGAATACGAGGAACGCCCCACGCTCAGTCGGGGACTGGGAGCGGACGAAATAGGTGTCAGCAGTGACGTTTTTGCTCACATGGATCTGGATTCTGATGGCACGCTGGATCGAACAGAACTTCGGCACCTGATCCGAAATCCGCAGCCAACAATTGAAGTGATCGTCCGTCTGGGCAAGCGAAATCCCGAGCAACCGCTCATCGAGACCGTTGGTTCGCCAGCCCACGGCAACATCGAACTGCGCCGCGCGCTGAACGGCCTGGTAAGCATCGTCTATAACAATATTCAGGTGGAACTTGTCGAGGCGTCCAGCGAGGGTGAAGGGGCCCGGCAGTACCTGAAACGGCAATTCTCTGCGGGCGATCGCGACAGGAACGGCTACATCGACATCGACGAAGCCCAACAAAACCGCGTGTTCCGAAACACCTTTGCTCAGTTCGATGATGACAGCGATGGCAAACTGTTTGAGGAAGAACTCTACAAAGTGTTCGACAGTCAGGCTGCCGCCGCTGGCTGCAGAACTCAGGTTTCTGTTCGAGACTGTGGGCGAGACCTGATGGAAATACTAAACGTCGACCGCAACCAAAGTCTGGCTCAAAGCGAAATTGCAGCGGCGGCACGGCGAGTTGACCTGTGGGACTCTAACGGCGACTCGATGATTTCGTCCTCTGAAATCCCCCAGCTGTATCAGATTACATTTGGACCCGGACAGCCTCAGATCCCTGGTCTGCAGGTTCCTGGTCAGGCTGCCACAATGCAGGCGAATCAATCGGGTTCGGCTGCGACGGCGCCATTTTGGTTTGGAAAACTCGATCGTAATTCTGACGGCGAATTATCTCGGCGAGAATTCCCCGGCACACGGGCGGAGTTCCAATCGCTTGACCGCAATTCAGATGGAAGCGTTACGGCGGTTGAAGCCGAGTTTGTAAAATGACACAATCAACGAGGCCGCTATCGGATCTTCTCACACAATACTCACCATTTCACGGAGTTCAAAAAGATGACATCGCGTCAGGCACGAATTTCCTGGGGCATCCTTGCGGCAACACTTGCCGTCGGCGTCGCCCTTACCACAGCGGAAGAGAATTCCAGGAACACTCGTTCGGTTGAACAATTGCTTCCAGGCAACACAGTCATTCTGGTGGGCCAGGACGGATCGGCGGCCCACAAAGATTCGTGGGAGAAAACTGCTGCCTACGAAGCGATGTACAAGTCGGGGATGGTCGACGTCGTTGAGAAAGTATTCAACTGGATCGGTGAACAATCCGGTACCGGAAAGAATCCTCAACTTGAAAAACTGTTCACGGACCTCGACTCCAATGGAGCCAGTGTTGCCGTCTCAATTCCCGGTGCTCAGGGGCCTCCGATTCCCCGCATCACAGTCGTTCTTCGGGACGCCGCAGAACACGAATCAATGCTCAGCGGCATGTCACGTGGCCTCGCTGGCATAGCGCGCGTTCAGCTTGAACAGAAGAACGTCAAAGGCCGTTCGGTTGCCAGTGGTATCATTCCCAACTCGCCTGGCATTGAAGTTGGGTTATGGGCCGAGGGCAATCACTTGATGATTGTCGCCGGCGTTGATGCAGTCAATGGGGCTATCGCCGTGGCAGACGGAGAGGCTCCCAACCTCACGACGAATGCCGTCTGGAAAAAGTACAACTACGACGTGGAAGGCTTTGAGCCCACGTCCGTAGTGTGGTTGGACTTTAAGGCACTGCGAAACAAATTTGGTCGGATGCCTTTGCCGATACCGGACAACAAGGTCATTGCTGACGTCCTGAAGACGGCAGGTCTTCAG
>JBDONA010000767.1:0-4284 GCA_039831575.1 Fuerstiella sp.
GATAAACCATACGGCTGCTGAAGGTTAGGACGGATGCCAACCCTCTCCATACCCCGGCCGAAGCCGCCCACGAGAAATGAGCCTGTCAAATGTTCCTCCAATGTTTGCACTATCGTTTGCGGTGTACTGACACCCCCCTGCGGCGCATCTATCACCATACCATCGATCAGCCGGGACCGAGTGGGATTCTGTTGTCGTTTACCGGGGGCGACGATGCCAGAAAGCTGGGACAACTATCGCCGGACGACCGACTCGCCACCGCGCGGAAGGTGGTCGACAACCTGTGGACCGGAGCCGATCGACACTGGCTGGGTGGCTTTACCAAGTACTGGAACGAGGATCCGTATACACGAGGTAGTTATTCCCATACCGGGTTGGGCCCGGCTCGTTACGTGGATCGAGCCCGTGTGCCGGAAGCACTCGTGCACTTTGCGGGGGAACACACTTCGAAATACAGATCCTGTATGAACGGTGCCATCGAGTCTGGGCAGCGGGCCGCCAGAGAGATCCTCGAAGTGGGGGCATCGGCAACCGGATGACGAGCAAGCAACGGGGTGCGGACTATTGCTGAAAATCAGATTCCCTGGCAGTGATCAATAATTCAGAAGTTTTGATACGTGGAGGATGATGAAGAGAGTAGGCACGATTGTTTGTCTGGTCATTCTAAGTATTGGTTTCGGTCTGCACTCCGTGCACGCGGCTGAGTCGCTCAAGGTGCATGGGATTTTTCGCAGCAACATGGTGCTGCAACGTGACAAGCCGATCACTATCTGGGGCTGGCCGCCGGCAGGCACATCGGTAAACGCAACCTTCGGCAAGGAGTCCGGAAACAGCAGTGCTGCCGGCGGTGCCGGACGCTGGGAAGTGGTCTTCAAGCCGCAGGCCGCCAACGCCGAAGGTCAGAAGCTGATCGTCTCGGCCGGCGATTCGGTGGTGACCATGGACAACATCCTGATCGGCGACATCTGGGTGATGAACGGCCAGAGCGATATGGCCTTTGGTCTGCGCGCCGTTTACCGGGCCGGCTTCGAGTCGTCAATGGCGCATCTTCCGCAAATGCGTCATATCCGCATCCTCTCAGGCGCCGAGTCTGAGCATATCGAGACGGATCTGAAAGACGAGTTTATCAACGCCAAGGACGACTCGGACAAGAACTGGAAAGTGGTCACGCCGGACGTGGCGCTGGATATGGGCGCCATCGGTTACGTATTCGGCTCGCGACTGCAGCGCAGTTTGCAGATTCCGATTGGCATCATCGACAACTCACGCGGCGGCGCGTCAATGGAGAGTCTGGTGCCGCGGCATAAATTTGGCGATGACGCGATGGCTGCCGACTACCTGGCGTGGGTTGACAAACGCAACAGCGAGTTCAGTGAGGAGGACTTTCTCAAAGCGCAGATGGACAAGTTCGAAACAGCCTCGGCGAAGTACAGAAAACATTTCGCCCAGAACAGGGAACAGGGTATTACCCGAAAACGCCGGCGTCCGCGGGAGCCGGACGGCAGTATTCGCACATGGTCGGTTTCGGGGCGCAGCCCCAGCGATGCGGCCTCCTGCTACAACGGCATGTTCGGCGTTTTCAAGGGGCTGAACATCAAGGGCGTGGCCTTTCATCAGGGCTTTAACAACGCCATGATGAACACCAGCTGCAAGCCGAAGTTCTATCGCATCCTGATGAAGCTGGCGGTTGAAGGCTGGCGCGACGATTTCAATGATCCCGAACTGCCGGTGGCGATCATCGGCATGTGCGCCGGCGGAAAGGCGCAGACGCGGCTGGACTTCGAGCAGAAGGGACTGTCAACGGCGGCGTACATCCGCGAATCGCAGCGGCTGGGCCTGGCCGATGCCGGGCATCCGGGGATGACCGCGTTCATTCCGTCTTGTGACCAGAAGATCCCGCAGCTGCATACCAAAAAGAAAACGGAGTTGGGAATCCGCACAGCGCGGTGGGCGTTGAAAACGGTGTATGGCAACGAAGCAATCGTCTGGGACACCGCCAAACTGCTGTCTGCGGCGCCGGAGGACGGCAAGATGCTGTTGACGTTTGATACCGCGGTATTCCCCGATGACATGGGCTCTGAGATCGAAGGGTTCTCGATCGCCGGCGCATCCGGCGTCTATTACATGGCGCAGGCGGTGGCCAGGACGATGAAGGATAAGGCGGACCGCAATAAGCAAATACTGGTATCCAGTCCCGTGGTCAGTGAACCGACGTCGGTGCGCTACGCCTGGTCGCGCTCGCCGATGGCCAATCTCAAGGTCAATGGCATGCCGTGGCAGCCGCTGCACAGCTTTCGCACCGACGCGATTGCCCTGTCGGCCGAGGTGACACACATGGACCCTGACGGCGCCAGGAAGAACGGCGAAGCGTTCAAGGTGCTGAAAGCAGAGGCTGCGGCCGCCCTGAAGACGCGCGTCGAACAATAGTAAACGTAGGTCAGGACCTGTCCTGTCAATGTTGGGGGCGCCAGGGCGGGTCCTGGCCTACGTGGCTGTATTCGAGTTGTAACAATCATCATTCGATGTTCTCGAATCTCTTTAACCACTCTCGACGCTCCCGGCTGAAATAGTATTCCCTGGACTTGACCGGAGGCACGTGGTGTTCCTTCAGTTCAATCAGTGACGATTCGGGCAGAGGAACCACGTCGGTGGGAAGCATATCCCTGAGGCGATTCCTGGTCACTGCGAATTCCGTCAAGCCGGCCAGGTTGTGCCATTCGTTGGGGTCCTTGCTCAGATCGTAAAGCTCTTCGCTGCCGTCCACATAATTGATGTAGTGCCACTTTCGATAGCGCGCCGAGTAGTCTGCGAAGTCATAGGTGGTGATGATCGTTCGATCGAGAGACTGGTTTCCCGGCGAAAGCAGAGGTCTCAGGCTTGTCCCTTCAAGATCCGGTCGCGGAGGCAGTCCGGCCAGATCAACAAGCGTCGGATAGATGTCCAGAAGCGAGGTCAGGTCGGTGACCACCTTGCCGCTTGCCGATCCCTGAGGCATGGTTGCGACGCCCGAGGGCACTCGGATCATCAACACGGTTCTTATCAAGTTCTCCCACAGGGCGAACTTTCTCCAATGCCCTTTCTCGCCCAGTTGCCATCCATGATCGGACCAGATGACGACGATGGTGTTTGCGGCGTACTGGCTGTTCTGCAAGGCTTCCAGCAGCTGGCCGACCATGGCGTCCGCAAATGCGATCGAGGCGAGATATCCCTGGATCGCTTCCTTCCATTTGCCCGCCTTGACCACATGCGAATGATAACTGCCGCCTCTGGTGATCAGTTCCGTTGCTCTGGCGCCAAGATCGTCGGTGTCGTCCGCGAACACTTGCGGCAGACGGATTTCATCCAGAGGAAACATGTCAAAGTACTTCTTTGGCACATACCAGGGCAGATGGGGTCTGTAGATGTCCGGCAAGGGGCTCCACCCAATCGTTGAGATCGTCGATTGAGATAAACAATATGTTCGGCTTATCCCCGGTTTGCGGTGCTGCCTGCAGTGCGTGATGACAGCAATCCAGAACCAGCAGACTCAGGCCTGCGGTTAGGCAAAGCGTTCGTGGAATGAATGCAATTGGAAACCCTGTTCTTCGGCTCATCGGCGTGATTCAGCTCCTGATCGCATGCTCCCCGCAGTGCTCACAAACACTCCCATCACCAGAATGATGGGTATGAGGCTGATCCAACGTGGCATGCCATTCCTCGGTACTGCTCAATCGAAGGTGGCGGGTGATGTTTGACACACGGCTGCTGCGTATTCAGCCGCGATGCAGGTCGAAAGAATCTCTCGATCGTGTTCCTGATGTTCCTGAACGTTGGCTGCATGGAACAACCGTCCGAGCAAACCTCACTTTCACATAACACTGAAACACAGAACTCAGGCATTCCAGTTCGTAGTCGTCGAAGCACAGTATCAAGTGGGACGTATAAGTTGAATGATGTCTCCATAACTGCCAGTCCCTTCAGCTGCAGTTGTAAGGCACGCTGTGGCTTCGTTTGCAGCGTGCCTTACCAGTGTCGTCGTACTTGCCTTGGGGCATGACAAAGTACGAGTTCTGAAACAGATGCTTTGTTGATCCGTGACATGGACAAAGTTCAACCAGGACGTTGTGGCGGGACTTCCTGTGGGTAACCCTTTTCCAGAAGAAGGAAGATTCGGATGACTAAGGTGTGCTCGTGAAATTACTGGGTGATTTGTGGTGTAATGGTGTAGTTCCATTTTGGAAGCACGTCGGCGAAGTGCAGGGTTGATCGAATCACTTGCTTCATCAGGTCGGTCGCTGTCCGTCC
>JBDONA010000343.1:0-4278 GCA_039831575.1 Fuerstiella sp.
AGCAGGCAATCAAATCCGGGAGCCGAATACGCCCATGCGACGTTGTTGATGCAGTTTTCGATCTTCCCACGATTGCCGTTGTACTGCCGTTTGACACCTGCTGTTTCGCGACCACTCTTGGCGGTTCACGGCAATATCGACATGCAGACACTGGCAACGTCGATCACCTGCGAAAGTCAACATGGTGAAGTGATACTATCGGCGATAAATCCGGACTTAGAAAAGGTCAAAGTCAAATCGTCGTTTAATGACATCCATGTGACGCTGGCTAATGGTCTGAATCCCGCAATCTCAACGTCAGCGTCATTTGGCGAGGTCGAATCAGAGTTCTCAGGAAACAGTGGCGGACCGGAAGTGAAACTGCACGTGGAGCACGGAGACATCACGATTCGACGGCAAAAAAACGCAGAACAGGAGTAGTGGTGAGCGTTTCTGTGTCAGAATCAGTTTCGAACCATGGGTTCAAATTGCATGTTGAATAATCAATCCGCACTCGAAAAAGGACGACACCAATCCCCACTTGGGGGTTTAGATGATAAGTAGTTTCAACGTCCCAACAGCGTCTCAAGGGAATACTCGATGAGAAGATTTGATATGAGAAAACTCACATGTACAACCCTCGCGGCAATAGTCCTGCTCTCGTGTCACCCGCTACTTGCTCAGCGAGGTGGACGTAGTCGGGGCGGTCCGCTCGGCCCTCGAATTGAGCCAGAAGACCTGAAGAGTGACGTTGGCGCAGGCGAACTCGCTGACCGGGCAGCCTTTGACCGGTTCTCGTACAAGGGATCAGATGTCGGGCGAGATGGTTACCTTGCGAACCTTCAGTTTGTGAAATTCTGCATCGACAAGGCGGATACGGATAACCACAAAATCTATTTTATGAATACGCATAATCACCGCGCACATCCCCCATTCATGCAGATGGTTGGAATCTCGACGCGTGAACGGGGTGCGATAACGTATCTCCCGCGCCTGACAAATCCATCCGGTGAATCCGGTTTGTATAGCGTTGATTTCGAGCCACGCGATTCCTATTCGTTTGAAGAGATCGACGATTTCCTGAAGCTGTTGACAAAGTTCATGCCAATCCTGAAGGGGCGAGTGGCATTTCATCCATTGCAGGGAAACGTTGCACGCTACGAAAGTGAAAAACAGAAATACCAGGCGGCTGGTGTCGCTGTTCACCTTGATTCAGACCTATTCAGGAATATCTCATTCCTGCCGCTGAACTCGGCAGAGGCTTATGGCCTGCTGCGTCTGATGGATGCGGACGGTCGTCCAACATCGCGGGACGTGGTTATTTACAGGACCCTGCCAAATCAGATGCCGCGAGTTTCCGGCGTTATGACTGAAGTCCGGCAAACTCCATTGTCACACGTTAATCTGCGCGCCATCCAGGACGGAACCCCCAATGCGTTTATCAAGGGTGCCTCAGACATCGATGACATCAAATCATTGATTGGCAAGCTGGTTCATTTCAAAGTCACGGCGCAGGGATACAAGCTGCGCGAGGCAACAAAAGGTGAAGTGGACAGACATCTGGAAGAGTTGCGCCCGACCAAATTTCAGACTCCCGTTCGCAACCTGGATGTGGAAGAGGTCAAGCCGCTGGGTGAAATTACCTTTGCTCAATCGGACAGCTTTGGGGTAAAGACTGCCAATCTGGCGACGCTGCGTTCGACAAAGATGCCCGCGGGTGTTCCCGATGGTTTCGGTGTTCCGTTCTTCTATTACGACGAATTCATGAAGCACAACGGGTTCTACGAGCTCGTCGATCAGACGTTGACGATGCCGGAATTCGGTGAGAATCCTGACCGTGGTCAGCAGATCGAACGGCTCAAGCAGCTGCGCACGCGAATTGAGAATGGAAAAATGCCGAACGGGATGTTGGATGCCTTTGCGAACGTGCAAAAGCAGTTTTCCAACGGGACGTCCATTCGTTGTCGATCCAGCACAAATAGCGAAGATTTGCCAGGCTTCAGCGGAGCGGGTTTGTATGACTCGTACACCCACAAGCCTGACGAAGGTCATCTGGCCAAATCGATCAAGCAGGTTTATGCCAGCCTGTGGAATTTTCGCGCTTTTGAAGAACGCGAGTTCCACAGGATTGATCACAAAACAACCGCGATGGGTGTCCTGCTGCTTCCAAATTTCAAGGGTGAGAAAGCGAATGGCGTCGCGGTGACGGATGACGTCCTGTACGAAACCAACGGGAACTACTATCTAAACACCCAAATCGGTGAGGATTTGGTTACGAACCCCGACCAGACATCCTCCCCGGAAGAGATTCTGCTGGGATGGTGGAAGGAGGACGGTCGTCAGGTTGTACGCCGATCATCTGCCGCGACAAATAACGAGTTGCTGCTAAGTGAGTCACACCTGTCCGACATGCGTGCTTCCCTGGCACAGATTCATGGACGATTTGCAAAACTCTATGGCAGGTCAGCAGACGACGAGCTGTTTGCGATGGAGGTCGAATTCAAGATCACTAAGGACGGAGAGCTTGTTATCAAGCAGGCCCGCCCCTGGGTGTTTAACGTGCAATAGATACGCTTGCGACTTCCGTCGAATTTGGGGGCACAGCCTCAGAAAACACGTCTGAATCAGAATACACATCAAAATGCTCGCCGCCGGCGCACGAAACCTGCATACCCTGACCGTCCCGTGAGATCCAGGTCTTCATCCGAACGATGGCGTCAGACGGAGATCATTGAGTTCAAAACGCTGAGCTCTCGGCGGCGCTGCCGCAACTCGGACAGACAACCTGGAAACCGTTCGATTCTCGGGCCCCGAATTGAGCAGATTCGATCGGTCGGCCAGTTCAACACCGATTCCGACAAAAACGTTTGAGGTTCTCGGGACAGAATTTATGCGTCGCTAAACGTATGGGATCCCGGGACATCGCCAACGCAAATCATCAAACGGTGGATTGATGGCCGTATCGGAATACGTTTGAGTTGATGCGACGACTTACGCAGCCCCCAGTTCGTTTCGCACGGTGCTGGCCATACTGGGTGCCGTCTGTCCTTCGCTGAACGTCAATGGGTCATCGCGTAGAAGACGATATTGATTCCCATCGGGTACGACAACTTTTCCGAGTAGTTGTGGAAGTATTCCGGGTCTTCGCCTTCGCGTTCCCAACCGTCACCGAGATCGTTGTTGTGGCACAGCAAGACGGCCAGTCGGCCATCATTGTCGAACAGGCCCTGGAAATCCGGACCGTCACCGCTTCCGGGACCGTGGTCCTCGAAGGTCCGGCCCGATCGCCAATGGCGAATGCTCAGCACCTGCGGCTTCTGTTTGAGGTCATACACGACGTGAAAGATTGGATGACTGAGCGGCAACGCGCGCGGAGTCCAACGGGGAACTGCCCGTGCCAACTGCCGGGACACAACCTCCCATTCCCGATCACCCCAGAAATCATCGATCATCAGGAAGCCACCGTTAAGCAGATAATGGCGTAAAGCAGTCACTTCCTGTGGATTCAAATGCATCCCGCCGACACCATTCATGTAGATAAACGGATAATCGAATAACTCCGAATCAGTAAGCCGAAGCACTTTGCCGTTGGGATCGACCTTGATCGACGTCAGTTGCTGTAAGCGATAAGAGAAGTTCAAATCGCTGTCCGGATAGTCATTTTGCCAACGATTACCGCCGCCCCTGCGGCCGTAGCCGCCGAGTGAGTCAAACTGGATCCGTGCAAATGTGAAGACGTCGTCTTTAAACTCGCGGTCATTCTCCCATGACGGATATTCACTCCGGTCCGGCGGGGAGTGGTCTCCACTGCGGCCCCGCTGCCACTGGGCAAAACCGACAACCGAAATCATCAGGACTCCTGTTAAAGTCGCAGTGATCACAGCTCGTTTTCTGGTCACACTCACGTTATTCGTCCTTCTGACGCATTCAGTGTGCTTCTGCCCGTGTGCTCGGAACTATGAAGGCGATGTAACAGCGTGGCTGTTGTTCGGTCTCTTAATAAACACCTCAATGTTCGAACTTCTCCGCGAGCACTGGCGGAAACGTCAGTGCGTAAGATTTTGGTGTCCTGAAGCAGCTGTGTCCATCAATGGATGGTCTACCTCGACTAAATCCGACACACAAGCGAAAACCATGAATTTGCAGGACGGACGCATCTGCGAGTGAACACTGGCACCCTTTTTAGTTTTGCCCCATAGGTTCTCTACCACGTCATCCTGACAATCTGCATCGAAGGACGCCGGCCGACTGCGATCAAGCGGCGACACGCTCTAAAGCGAAAAACGGTGGATTTCCGGC
>JBDONA010000165.1:0-4263 GCA_039831575.1 Fuerstiella sp.
GTCGCGAATAAACCGAAGCTGGTTACGGTAGCGGACGATCGTCCTTGGTTTCACGTCCGTCTTTTCCTGCAGGTGTTGTTCGATGAAGTCACCCAGCGTTGCTGCAGATGGCGCTCTTTTTGAGTCAACGAGCCCGAGCCGTGCCAGCCGGCGTCTTAGCTTTTCGCCGATTTCCGACAACCATACAGCAGTCTGACGCGACATTGCTGTTCCGGTGATATTTGCCTCCAGCAAGAGTTCTACCTGTACACGGATTGTCTCAGCAGCCCGCTTGGAGATCTTTCCCAGTCCGATGGTTTTTCGGCTTCCGTCGGCCAAAACGACCTGCAGAGACCTTGAGCCTGATTTCTTCTGATTGATTGATGCCATGATGTGCGCTTTCGAGATTTTTCAGTTCGTGAGAAGACCCAATGCGAGGAATCTCAGCACACGTTTCGCTACGGGAACTCAAAAAATGAAAACTCGAGTGAGTTCCCGGGAGGCCTATGCCACTTTGGTAAGTGCTCGCTATGTTCCGCAGACACTGTTTTTTCCGAAGAAGAGTTCGGGAACTCGCGCTCGGGAATTCCCGCAAGCTATTCCCCGCGACGTTCTTCGATTTTACGTACTAGATGATTTACGTCATCGATGTGAAATACGAATTCGGAGCGTCGACCAGCTCCTCGGGTTTGAGCCTTTAGGCGTCTCACAGGCACGCCAAACAGCCCCTGTTCTTTTCGGCTCGCTTTGTGCAGTTGCCCCTTCTTCAAATTGAAGCGTTTGATGGCGAAGGCTTCAGTCATCCATTCGTTTTCGTATCTGTAGTCCTTCGCGATCGGATCGTCCTTTCTCAGAACGTTCGTCCGACCTGCTTCTGGTTCAGACGTTTCAGTCGAAGCGTTTTCACCAAACGGATGTTTAATTGGTGTCCCGCAGCTCCCACCATCCAGCCAATAGTCCAATTTCCGACGGTCAACCACGATGTCGTCGATGCGGATGAAGCGAAGTTTTGATGGGTAACAAAACCGAGTGTTGGGGAAGCGGTCAAGCAATTTATCGACCTGTTCATCAACGGTTCCCGTCAACCTAAAATTGACTTTCGTTTTTCGAACGGCAATCGCAACAGCCATGAAGTCCGTTAGGTGTCCATCACTGTCCCAACCAGAGGGCCAAATACTTCGCTTCTGCAGTTCTCTGCGGACTGCCTTTTCGCAACTCTGCCCAGCTCCGCCCCAATCGCAGACGCATTCGACAACTTTGGTACCGGGTTCGGCAGTGATGAATCGAGCCAGTGACCGACAGGCGAGCAAGCCACGTACAGCAAGATGGGCCAACCCTTTTCGGAAGTCGCTGACGTATTTGACTCCGATAGCAGAGTCCGTTTCTCGCGCCGGAGCGATATGGTGCCAGTTCTCTTCAGCTGGCGACAACTCTATCCACCATCGAAGCAGCTCCCTCATTGTACCCATCGGAAGACCGCCAGAACGCCGATACTCCTCACGTAAGGTGTAGAAATCGTGATGTTCATCCAGCGTCGAATCAGATAATTCCCGGAATTCGAATATCCAAGGAAGCTCCCACGGTGCCTTCCCGTTCGGTATTGGGATGGACTCACCAGGTAGTCGAATCGGACTTCCCATGACTGAAGCTCCGGGTGTCTGCGGTAGGTGGAATAGAGGGCGAAGTGGAACAGGGCGAAGACCGTAATGATGTGTAACTTCCGGAACAGAATCAATTCCCCGGCCATCACAAAACTCAATTCTGTCTACGCCACTTGTATTTGGTGGGCCGCTCAGAAGCTTCAGCTTGGAGATCAGCTCATCCGTTTGGGATTCTTCCAGCTTCGTAGCAGCCGTCAACTGTCGCCAGTCAGTCATCGAATTGGCTCCTCTGCCGGACGACTGCGACACAATGACATCCAGAGTCAGTGGCGGGGAGATGATCTGCGGCCGTGCCGAATCCGGCGGCTCAAATCAACTGAAATTAGAATGAGTAAGCCCGTTTATAGTCCCCGATCATTCGAGCAGTTCTCTGACGAAATCGTCAACCGACTGAAGTCTGAGTGTGAGGCACTTTTCAATTGTTTGCCGCGCGTTGGCTGTTAGTCGCAATAGGTCATAGAATCTCAGGATGGCCCGCAAATGTTCATCAGATGCTCTCGGGAAGCGTTCGGTTAGTTCGGTGATCGAAGCGACGACGAGTAGTTCGCTGGGAGGAATCTCGTCAATGCTTCTCGGTCCCCGCTCTCGGAATTGGATCGGGGGAGTTCCGCGGGAACGCATTATGCAGTGCATTAGACCTCCTCTATCCAGTTCATCTTCTTTAAGAACCAGTCCCTCGGTGATCGCAAGTTGCATGGCGCTGTTCATCTTCCTTTTCAGTGATCGATCCATGCGATCAATGCCGCACGATTGCCGATAGATGTCATACGCGCGTCGGGCGAACATTGGGCCTTCTGCGTTCACGATGTTCGCAAGGTCTTTAGCAATCGCAGCCTTTGTTCCGGTTCGAGGGTCCTCACACCTTGTCCCATCGTACTCGGCATATGGAGATGGCCGAGTAGCGATTTTCACGTCGTCGTCGCTCGCTGTGGGCGAATGTGTGTCTTTGTTCAATTGAGAACTCCGAGCACCACCCGCGTCTGCCAGCACTTTTTCTCCAAGCGTTTGGATTGGCTCGTCCGATTCTTCCGTCTCGAACAATGTTCGTTGGCTAGAGGTGTTTTGCAATTCCTCAACGTGATCTGCCATGACGCGGGTTGCGGTGGTTGGCGGTTCTACTTCAATTGTTTTGGTCTCCGTTGGGATAGGCTGAGGTTCGGCGATATCCACTTCGTCGATCGGTTCGTCCGTAGTGCCTGACAGGTCGGCAGCCAATGGCATGACGGCAACTTTAGCGGGTTCCGGAGGCGGGGCTGCCGAGTCGTCGATGCCCCCCGGACTGATTCCCAGCCGTTCGAGTTCCATCCAGACTGGCTCCATTGCCTGTTCGCGATCGCGGTAGAAGTCTCCGCCACGAATTCGTACGAACTGCCAGCCAGCGCGTTCCAAATCTCGCTGCCGAGCCATGTCCTGCTCGTAACGGTCGGGGCCATGCCATTCGTCACCGTCGCATTCGACTGCCAAGCGCCCCTGCATTCCCTCGACGACAAGGTCGATCCGGTAGCGATGGTTCGTTGGGTCGCCGACGCAGACCTGCGTCCTGACGTGGTATCCACGACCGCTCAGAATGTCAAAGACAGCTCGTTCGAACTTGGAGTCAAACTTCTGCCCATCGGCCAAAGCGACGACTCGCTCGGGAGCGAGCATGTACTTTAGTAGCCTATAGCAGCGCTGCGAGAAGCGGAGTACCCAGCCCGATCTGCCGCCCCAACACAATTCCAAGTCCACTCAGCGGTAAAGTGACAGCGCTGAGAAACAGGACACTCGGCAGGACGATGGATTCGAAACTCTGCTCTGCATTTGACCGACCAAAGGCGAGGCTGACTAGTTGTGCAAAAACGGTGGTTGCAAAGACCACGATCAACGGGAGGAGGATCGTCTGAGGAAGTTTCGGCGTGTGATCCGATGCATCCAATTTCATGTCGCTGTCGACTCGCGCTTCGGCTTTACGCTTATTCATAACTCGTTGCAGGTATTCGACGATGCGCCAGCCACATGGCGTTCCATTGCCGCATAACGAATTGCGATCTACGTGATGGCAGGGATTCCACCACCGACCCAGTACACCGTGCAGCCTACCACCTGTCAAACAAGCCACCAGCCGGGAATCCCCTTGGCGTCGGCTCGCCGTTTGCGCAGCCAACAGCGTTTCACCAGTCAATCACTTAGCCTTCCAGCCTCCCCCACTCCATTGCAACTTTGTCCATTTCCGTGTATCCCTTGAGGGCTGGTAATTACGTTCCGGCCACAACTGGCCCCGTCAACTGCTAAAGCGATCTCGAGGGATGGCTAATTACTTGGTACAGGAGTTCGAGCAGCTGTGGAATTCGGCCGATGCACCGCCCGATGTCTGGGGCTTCCTGCAGCAACAGACGACCGTTGATTCTGATCAATGGCTGGCCGTGCTGTTGTCCGATCAGCGACGACGCTGGTTGACTGATAGCCCACTGAAGGTGGAGGACTATCTGGCCGGACTTCCGGACCTTCCTGAGGGCGTGGACTGGAAACTGCAGTTGGCGATCGGAGAACTCGAAGCGCGTCGTGATACAGAGCGACCGCTCAGTCAGAATGAGATCAGTTCATGCTTTCCGGAGATCGGTGACACTCTGCGGGACAAACTGTC
>JBDONA010000397.1:0-4263 GCA_039831575.1 Fuerstiella sp.
CGCATGATTTCCAGTCCGTCTGAATAGCTGTCTGTCTGCAGCTCCGGCTTCAGGATCATGACCGTCGTTCCGGACTTATGATTCAGAGTCCCCGGAACTCTCGGAACAGCGGTCAGCTTTGCGGCCCGGTCAACATGCTTGCCGATCACTTCCCGCAGCAAGGCCTCCCAGTTCTTCAGCAGCTTCTCTGCCTGCTGCCTGTTGTCGCCTGCTTTGAACGGCTTGTCGAACAGCCAGACAGCCAGCAGGCCGCCTCCGGTATGCAGCAGCAGACTGACCGGCAGCGGCATGGAGTCAACGGCCTGCAGCGCTTCGTCCATCGTCGGCAGGTCTGGCTGTTCGTGATGACTTCCGGCCAGATCGATATCAACGAACAGTCCCGGCAACTCCAGCACGCGACCGGCTGAGCGCTTGCGCCAATTGAAACTACACCAGCTCAGTCGAGTGTCACTGACAGCTGACTGCTTCATCAGAAACTGAATCAGCGACTGCAGCTCCATCTGCTGGAACCACTTCTGTTTTTCGGTTCCTTTCGGTGAATGCAAAACGGCCTGCATGCCTGCATCGTCATGATCCGGCCAGAGGGTCGAAAGATACAAGCTGGCCAGCTGCTCTTCAGTCAAACAGTTCTCGACAGCTTCGCTGAGCTGTTCGTCGTCAAGATTTTGAATTACCATGTGGGCACCTTTGGAAGAAAGAAGAAGCCCGAGATTCACGTTGCGGTAGTCTCGGGCTTCTTCGTTTTGTGATGGTTGATGAATCGCCGTCGAGCGGCGCCGGTTCTGCGTTCTGTCGATGGCTTAAATCCGGAAGACTGTGTCAACCTTGGTCCCGTTGCCGGACTCCACGACGGAACACAAGTACGTCTGACCGACGAAGGCCTGCAGATCGACGGTCTGGTCAGAGTCAACCGGACTGCCGTTCAGCAGCGCAATCAGCTTGCCGGAGTTGGACTGTGGGTTGACCTTCTGACTGGTGATGGTCGAGATCTCACGACCAGCGAACTCGCCTTCGAGAACTTCCCAGGCCCATCGGTAGGCCGGGCCGTAGGCGGGATTACCTGCTGACTCTTCGCAGCGCAGGAACTTGGCTTTGTACTGACCTGCCGGGACTGGGTCGCCAGCTTTGGCCATGACGAGAGAAGAAACGGTGTTCGGTGTTTGGTTGTCCGTAGACATAAGTTCATCCTTGGGAAGAAATTCAGGTAAGAGAAGAAGCCTTCTCCGAAGAGAAGGAAGGTTCTGTTTTCGTGCGGTCGGTCTGTAAGACCTGCTGCCGGTCCATCAGTCCTCGTCGTCCGGAAACGGGAGCTTCTGCTGGACGCATCGTGGCGCGGTCCCCTGCTTAGGGCCGGGAGCCTCGGTCGGCATCTCCGAGACATACTGCAGCCAGTCACGGCCCAGAATGAAGCAACTGCCGTGTGCGTAATGCACTGGCAGGCCCTTGCGTCGGGCCGCTCGGAAGCCTCCGTCTCCGATAGGCACGGTCGAGAGGAACTGTTCGCGGCAGTAGGCCGCATTGGCGAGGATTGCAGCGGACCATTCGCTGACTTCAGAATTCATACCCATGTCAGATCTCTCATTTAGAGATTGCTGAATGCTGTCGACTAACAAACATCGATCAGCGTCGTGGAATGAATCATCAAAATGGATTCCGGAAATATTCCGGAAGCGTTCCGCTTTTGGAATCGTCCTCAGTTCTCAGTAAAGGCCGGTGCGGAAACAGCTTGAAAAGCAGTAGAAAGCCAGGCTGAAGATATTCTAGAAAATCTAAAATTGGGTTTTCGATCCGGAACATTTCCGGAAACTCGAAAGTGTCATCTCGTCGCAGAAGCCGTGATGTCCGACTTCGGATCCTTGAAGTCCACTTCCCATAATTCTCTGCCGGGGAATTCTGACTTCACTTCGTCGATTACTTTCTGCGAGGGCGCACGCATCTCTAGGAAACCCCGACAGGCTGTATTGTTGCGGTCTTCGTCACCGCACAGCAATTCCGAGGTTTCCGGGAAGTCCTTGTCGCATTTTTTCTTGTACGTATGGTGGCAGATCACGTACCGATACCAAGTTTTGGTACCTCGGGCTGGAACAGAATTTGACGCGGTCTTCTTCCGCTTCGGTTTTCCTTCAGCCGGAGGCGCTGCCTGCTTCTTCAGCAACTCCGCAAGCTGCTGCGTCCCGGTGAAATCGCCGTCGCGAACGGCGCAGACAACATTCTGAAACGCCGAGTCAATCGCCAGATTGTCGGGACAGGATTTCCGCATCCAGCTCATGATTAGCCGGATGCACTCGTTGCAGGCCTTACCTGCAGCAGTGTGATAATGCAGCGGAGTGTCTGGCTTCTCCTGAGCGTACCGCGTCTGCCAATAGAGCGAAGCGGCCGTCTTGATCGTCTCAGCGGTCGGTAACGCAACGTCGGATTCCGCGAGCTGCTTTTGCCACCCAACGATCTGTTGTCGCAATAGTTCGTCGGGAGGTATCGGCCACTCGTCGTCCTCATCATAGAAGACTTCCTCGTGAGTCTTCGGAGAAGGACACTTCGCCGCGTTCGCAGCCTCCTCAGCAGTTGCTGGCCTCTTCGAAACCCGAATTCCCTTCTGCTTCTTCGTCTTCTGTTTTGTGACGCGTTTCCGTGCAGTAGCTCTTGCCATCGTCCGCCTTCCCTGTGACTGGACTATCCCCGAATGAAAAAACAAAACGCGGCGGGCAGCTCGGGAAAAGCTGGTTTCGGCTGTACGGGCCTGAGCCGCTCGTCAATTGTCCTGGGCCGATGGCAAGGCCTCAATACTCTCTCCAGCGTTTTGCGGAAGTTTTCAGTTTCCTTCCGCCCGCAGCTTCAGGCTCTTCGACACGTTGTCAGCGACATGCAGGTTCGTGATTGCCGATATCGACAGCATCAGGACTCGCGTTGCGACCTCTGGCTGATCGACCAGCATCACCTGAAACCGCTGCCGGATGTCCTTGCCGGATTCCATCAGTTCCTGCAGTGCGGCCTGAATCAACGGCTCGCGGTCAATATCGCTGGGCAGACGCTCCAGCGTCAGGCGAGCGGTCGCGAGGTACTCTTCGAGCTTTTCGGTGGAGAGATATTCCATCGATTGACTTGCTTTTCTCAACTTACACTAGTGTAGTTTCTTCACTGATTTGCGTACGGACTTGGACGCCAGCCTCAGAAAGTACCTTTTCTGGACTAATGACATGAAATTCATTGCTCTGGATGTCGAAACCGCCAACGCGGATCTCGCCAGTATTTGTCAGATTGGAATCGCCATCTTTGCTGATGATGGCTCCGTCGAACAATGGGAATCACTTGTCGATCCCGAGGATGAATTCGATTCTTTTAACATTAGGCTCCATGGAATCGACGAATCGTCCGTTGTGGACGCGCCGACTTTTCCGTCGCTTGCCGAAGCGTTTGTGGAGATGTTGTCGGACACGGTTGTCGTCCACCACACACACTACGACAAGGCCGCAATAGGCCAAGTGTTTCGAAAGTACGACCTTGAGCCGCCGACGGTGAGATGGCTGGACTCTGCTCGGGTCGTTCGCAGAACTTGGTCACAATTCTCTCAACGTGGGTACGGTCTAGGGCCTGTTACAGAACATCTGGGGATAGAATTTAAACACCATGACGCTGCTGAAGACGCACGAGCTGCCGGTGAGATCCTGCTGCACGCAGTACGCGAAACAGGCATGTCACTCGATGAATGGATGGTCCGGGTCGGTAAGCCAATCGCATCAAGACCTAGCCGCGCCGGCGAGGAATCTCACTATGTTTCGCGTGAGGGAAATCCAGAGGGGCCTCTGTTCGGAGAAGCTGTTGTCTTCACCGGTACATTATCGATGACAAGATCAGAGGCAGCCGATCACGCATCCGCTGCAGGTTGCGATGTGAAAGGAGCTGTCAGTAAGAAAACGACGCTATTGGTCGTCGGAGATCAGGACATTCGAAAACTTTCGGGACATAAGAAGAGCACGAAGCATCGAAAAGCGGAAGAACTAATCCTGACGGGACATCCCATTCGGATTCTTTGTGAAGCTGATTTTTTGTCGATCGTATCGTCTGACGCCTAACATTGGATGGGCTGCCTCAAACTTTGACAGGTTCCGCTGTTTTGAATCTGTAACCCGATCTGCCAGACCGCTGAAGTGTGCCATCGGCTACAAGTCGCCTGAGTGCACGTTGCAACCGCTTCCGATCCGCTTCGCTGCCAGCGTATCCCCGTAGGGTCAAAAAACTCCGCCGAACTCAAAACGCCGTGAAATA
>JBDONA010000939.1:0-537 GCA_039831575.1 Fuerstiella sp.
GTTTCGCCTGTCGTGGTGGGTATGCCATCAGCAGACGGCTCTGAAGTCCGTTGCTCTTATGCTCATCTGTCAGGCACTGACTGAGAACGTCCGGCTGTATACCGCCGCAGATACTGACAGACGGGCGTTTGACGAATAGAAACGGGGTGTCACCTGTCTTGCGGTCAATAACGATTGATTCACCATTGTAGATTTCCAGCCACTTCTGAACGTCTGATGACCCACGACCGCTTGAGTATTTATCGAAACTACCGATCCAGCCGGATAGTTCATCACGTGCCAACAGAACGCCCCGGCTGTTCTGCATAAGGATCGGGGCCAGTGCTTCAATCGTCGAATCCTGGACGACACACCGCCGCCTGGTCGGCTGCTCCGGTGCCTCTGGACGATCACCGTGCGGTTTCTTATTCCAATCCCTCACCGACGATTTATGGGCGTTGACTTCTTCACGATACGCAGCATGTTCAGCCGAGAAAGTGGTAGAGTCTTCCGCCTGCCGGTCCTTCATTGGCTCCACTGCCATCCGGAACGGTGGGC
>JBDONA010000939.1:547-4259 GCA_039831575.1 Fuerstiella sp.
GAACCGGATTCACCAACGACGAGACCCCACAGTGTCGTCGCAACGAACCAACCGCGTTTGATCATCAGGCTGCGACTGGTGCCGATCGCTGCCGCACATACAGCCAGTGCCGGCAATACGGAAAAGGCCGTATCGCATCCGATCGCCTTGGATACTTCCGTAACGAACCGTCGTAGGACTGACGGTAGACAATCCAGTGGAAACGGGGTGAACGTATCCAGTTTTATTTTCACCGCCTTGGATTTGTCGACGATTGCCCCGTTTGCGTAGGGTTTTAGAGGTGAATCGTCGACAAATGGGGGGACCTCGGCAGACGAAACCAGATTCCGGTCAAGAGGCGACGAGGCATCGGATTCACTCGTTCCAAACTGTTGCTTGAACGACGGCATGATTCAACCCTCCCTGTGATTAATCAGAGAGTGGAGTGCCGTGGCGAACTCTGGATCAGTGACGAGGCTGGAAAGCAGTCTCTCCTTGAAGCGTTCGCCGAACGGTCTTTGAACACGTCCGAATATTTCGGGCAGATTCAGCAGTCGCAGCCCAATGCTGCACGGGATCCATGAGGGATGCCGATCGAAAAGACCATGCTGTTCGGCGATCAGCAGTTCGTCCCGAGTCTGCGGCGGCCATGCCAGTTCACCTCGCTCCATTGCCAAATGGTAATGAGCAAGCCAGTGATCTGCCGAATGAAATACTGGCTGACCATTCAGGCCCAGCGGATATCCGTGGTGGCCATCGGGGGGGCGATTGTCTATCATCCAAGCGTCTTTCTTGTGGTTCAGGAATGGCTATTGAGGTCGGTGTGAGATACCGACGTTGATTCACACGGAGCGGAACTGGTACCAGCCAGTTCCGCTTTGTCATTTCTCTGGCTGCCAGTGCAGGAAAAGTTGTTCCGGTGGCAGCATGCCGTGCTCGATAACGTGCCGGACGAGTCGCTCCGCAACGGGCAGCTTGTCCGCAATGTCACGAACGGGGACGCACAGCGTGTGCAACATCCGAATATCGGCGGCGATCAAGGCGGCTTCGTTGGGGTCCGTAATTGCAGTCCCGCAGCCTGGAGCTCGGCGGTCGTGGCGTCGGCGGCCAGTGCTTCGGCCCTGCGGTGGCGTGCCAGCTTGGCGGCTGTTATGGCCTTGAAGAAGCTGTCGAGAGCCTGTGCGGTCACATGCGGTCGATTGCCACAATACACCACGACGAGCTTGATTCTCGCACCGTCGACGCCGGACAATCCTCGCCGGATCCATCGCCAAAGTGTACTTGGGTCGATAGGTCGCCCATCACCTCGACTAGGAATCAGGTGCTTGCGGGCGTGGTCGAGCGTGACCAATTTCTCAGGGTCAAAAGCAGTGGGCATAGAAACCTCCAAACGCAGTGAATTAACTTCCAATGCGTGTAGGTTCCTGTCATGCCGTGACCCTCGCAGTCACGGTGCCGTGACAAAATATGTCACGATTCGGCATCTCGTTCAACCAGCCGATACTCCTTCACGGTGACATCCAAGTTGTGAAGAGACTCCCGGATTCTCTGAACGGTCTTTCTCAACGGGGCTCCACTACACCCCGCAAAGTTTTCAGCCTGCTCCTTTGTCAGACCTGAGTCTCCGTAAGAAAATAGTTTCTTAAATAAATCGAACGTCGTCGGTGTGAGTGTTGCGGGCTTGTCTCGGAACCGCTTGCCATCACGTTGTACTATTCGGGCTTCTTCATTCGTGATGCGAAGCCCCAAATACGGCGCGACAGTTTCATCAATCCAGTGTTTAAGACGAAGATTCTCCGCATAAATCGGATCAAGAAGTTTAAGAACAAGCGGATTCTCTAGCGGGCGAAATGCGAGTTCTTGAGGACGTTCATGCAAGAACTCCATCACGTCATCAAAAACCGATGTTTCGTATTTGAAACCACCCGATGCCTCCCAAAACTCCAACGCCAAAATCAAGACCTGAGACCGAGCAATCCACATGCCCTCAAAATTGGGCGGATCGTGCCCTAAGCCTTCTTGCCGAAGAATGCTCTCCAATGCACCTGTCGCGATCCGAATATAATCACATGCCTTTTCCTTGTCCTTCGACCATGCTTTCGCTTCGTCGGATGCCATTTTGCGGAGGTGTCGCTTTATCCGAACATTCACGATAATGACTCCCGAATCGTCGTCTCCCCGAAAAAGAAAAAGCACCAGACCGGGCGGATTCGGGGTCCGCTGTTCAGCCGCTAAGCCTGAGGTCTGGTGCTCAGATACTAACCGAACTTCAATGCGTTTGCTTCGGCCCGGCTCAGATCAACTTCAGCGTAGTGGCGTTCCGTGGTTTGCCTGCTGGAACGCCCTCAGGTCAGCCATAAACTGCCATGATCTCACGGGCCTGTTCAAAATCCCGGTCTGCATAAACTTCGGTCGTTCGTTTCTCGGAATGCCCCAGCACGGTCCGCGCTCCATCTATGCCGACTTTCGCACGCAACAATGTACCGCATGCATGCCGTAGCTGATTTGGGCTCCAGCAGTACTCCGCCCGCCACGCTTTGGCTTCCGTCTGCAATGCAGCACGCTCTTTCTGAGACCGCGTCGAATCAATTCGGCGTAGATGGCTGGGCATGTCAAACGCCTTCTCACAAGCCCTGACGATGCATCTGCGATAGCTGTCTTTGGTATACTGATCTTTCAGTGCCCGTCTCCCTGGTCGCTTCTGACGGGCAATCTGAGACGGTGTCATTGGTGACTTGCGATTGTCGCGACGTTCCGCATTTCGTTCTGCTTCTGCGTCTTTCGGGCTGAAGATAAATGCATCTGGATCCGCCTTCAGAAACTGACTCAGAATTTCCTGACCAGCTGGCCCAATGAAGATCCGCCGTTGCTTGCCCTTGCGTTTCGTCTTGTGTCGTTGTGGCTGGTAACACCATGCAGTTGCGTCACTCTTGTCAATCTGGCCCCAGGTGATATTTCTGACCTCCTGAGGCCGCATCCCGGTTACGAGTTCCAGATCCACCATCGACCGGACCACTCGACCCAGATATTCGCGAACAGCGTTCACCGACTCCAATGAAACGGCCTGTACTGGCTCACCCTCGGGTACATCACCGCACCGGCCTTCCTGCAGATTCCGGACTTCTCGGCACGCAACGACGATGTGCGGGTTCAGATACTCCTCTTCAGCGGCCCAGCTCAGCATCCGGACAATTCTTGAGATCCGGTCGTTGATGGTCTTCCGATAGAGGCCGGAGGAAATTAGCTCCTTTCGAACCTTTTTCAGTTTCCGTGGTCCGAAACGGTTTGTTGACTCATGTCCGAACAATGCCAACAGGGGTTTTATCGACCGGCGAACCTGGTTGATTTCTTCGGATGGCTGGCCGTCCTCATTGACGTAGAACACGTCGCAGAACTTCAGGTACTCAACCGCCAGAAATCGAAACGTGACGTTGGCCGTGTCGGGGGTCTGCTGCTTCGATAGAAACTCAGCAACGAGTCTGTCGTACTCAGCGCGCGACTGTTCGCTGTCATAGTCACCGGGAAGGTAATGCGTCTTACCGTTTATGGTGACTTTGCCCGTATTTCGGGCGCGATGGTGAACGTACTTGGGGATGCGTTTCGGCATGGGTGGGAGACCTTTCGAATTCGAATCGGGTACAAAATCGGGTACACGCTTCGTTTTCGCGTCTCACCACCCTTCGGCGGGTTTCCCTAAGTCAGGGAAAGACAACGACTTAAAATCAATGGACCT
>JBDONA010001009.1:0-4239 GCA_039831575.1 Fuerstiella sp.
TTCGACATCCAGCGTGTCAGTTCCGTCTATGAAACCGCCGGCCACTGCAGTGATCGTTACGACCTGAGTACCATCGAGCACCAAATCATTGACGGCGTTGATGGGAACAGTGACGGACGTCTGACCGATCGGAATGGCCACATTCGCCTGAATGGTCGCTTCACCAGCATCACTGCTGGTCAGACTCACGAACAGCGATCCCGTGGTGTCTGTGTTGCGCGACAACGTTGCTGTCGCGGCTGCAGAACCGTCGGCTTCGTTGACGACGCCGGGGGTGATCATCAGCATCAAAGTCGGCACGTCGTCATCCACGATTGTCGTTTCCGGAACGAATCCGTCAGCCGTAGCGTTCGCGACGTTCTGAATAGCGACACTGACTGTTTCACCACCGGGCTCAACCCACGGATCCTGAATGGCCGTGACGGTAATGAACGCTGTCAGATCGCCGGCCGGAATTGTGATCTGTGTCGGCGGGCTGATGTAGTCCGTGCCATTCGTCGCTGTGCCGGCAGTGGTCAGGTCAAGAATGACATCTCTTCCAGACTCTGTGGACAGTTTTGCAGTAAAGACGGCAGAGCCGGCGGCCTCTGCGATCGTCACCAGATCAACACTCAGACCAACATCCGGCAATGCATCGTCATCCAGGATGAATGTCGTGGCTAACGTCATCGGGACGACTGACGCGAAGTCCGCGGAATCAAGATTGACCGTCACGTTCTCGTCGAACTCGTCCAGGGTATCATCGTTAGCTGTCACGGTGAACACCGCCGCCTGGGCACCGGCCGCAATCAGGACAACCGGCAGCGGACTGGAAAAGTCAACTCCACCGCCAATAGCAAGCCCTGCCAGCGACAGATCAACGGTCACGTCGCGACCGGACACTTCAGACAGGGACACCGTAAAAATGGCAACTCCACCGTTCTCAACGATAGTGCCATTGTCCACTCCGATCGATAACGTGGGCAAAAGATCGTCATCCAGAATTGTCGTCGTCGCCTGAAAGGTCCCTACGTTGGCAAAGTCGGCGCTCGTGATGTCGACGACCACATCCTCATCAAATTCGTCCAGCAGATCCTGCACCGCAGTGACATCAACAGAGCCTGACAGGCTGCCTGCGGAAATCACAATCTGCGTTCCCGTGGCAACAAAGTCAGCTGCGTCGGTGGCCGCACCGGTGATCCCCAGATCAACCGTGATGTCACGCCCGGAAACCTCTGACAACGTTGCTGTGAACGTCGCTGTCCCGCCGTTTTCCACAATACTGGAATTATCGACGGCAAGGTCGACGGTCGGCATCGCATCGTCGTCAAGAATCGTAACGGTCAGCGGCGGAACGGGCACCTGCGTCGCACGATTGATCTCTAGAGACCATGAATTCAGCACGCCCTGCAGCCCAATGCTTGTGTCCTGAATCTCAAGCGTCCAGATGCCCGCGACCGGCTTCCCGTCCAGCGACGCCAATGGATTCTGCGGTTGGAAACTTCCGGTAAACGGCGTTATTCCTGCAGCAATACCTATCGCTGCTTCGTCGTCCAGCACGGTGCCGGAAAAGTTGGGATCACCACTTCCAATGGAATTGAACAGTTCAACGCGGGTTCCGTCCGGCGTCACGAGTGTGGCAATCAGATCGGAATCAGCGCCGTGAGTGATGTCCAGTTGAACATTCAGGTCGGCGATCGTACCTGCATCACCGATGGTCAACATCGACAACGACGTCGCCTGATCCGGAATCGGGATTGGTACATCCGTGGAAGCATACGTTGTCATAATATTGCCGGGCACGGTTTCCGGCACCGCATTAACGGCACCAGAAACGACGATCACAACGGTTTCGTCGTCTTCGTCAAGACTGTCTGCTACCGACGCAATGTTTATGGATCCCGACCGCTGTCCGGCGGGAATCAGAATCTGCGTGCCGGAGTCCGTATAGTCGACACCCCCTCCGGTTGCTGTACCCGTGAGCCCCAGATTGACTTCAATGTCTTTGCCCGATTCAATCGACAACGTGGCCGTGACAGTCGTGAAATCGATCACGTCTTCCTGCAGGGATAGCTTACTTGCGGTCAGCACAACAGTCGGCGCGACATCGTCATCCAAAATCAGCGTGGAGGACTGTTGGACGATGTTTTCGACAGCGTTCGTCACGCTTACGAATTCGAGAATCACCAACTCGTCAAATTCGTCATTCGGGTCGTCCTCCACTGCAGTGACAGTGACAGTGACAGTGCCGCTCTGGCTGCCCGCAGGAATCGTCAGAGTCAACGGCGTGTTGTTGTAGTCGACACCACTGGTCGCCGCTCCACGTAACTGCAATTCAACCGTGACCTCCTTGGCGGACACCGCATCAAGAGTCGCAGAGAAGACGGCAACGCCCAGGTTCTCTGAGATTGAGTTCTGATCGACCGACAGCGTCACAACCGGCTCGATATCGGTATCGATAATATCGGTTGTGGCCCGCTGATCGCCGTTTTCCATAGCATTGGTGACGTTCGAGATCTCCAGTAGAACCGTTTCCGTATACTCGTCCAGACCATCCCGCACAGCTGTCAAAAACGTTGTGCCGGAGAGGCTGCCTGCGGGAATTGTAATTTGCGAAGTCGACAGCGAATAATCAACATCACCACCGATTGCCCCCAGCAGCGGCGATGGATCAAGAGCAGCAATATCGACAACCACATCGAGTCCGGCAGGCGCTGACAGCGAGGCCGTAAACACGGCATGATCAAAGTCTTCCCGGATTGAATCCACGTCGACAGACAGGCGAACTGTTGGCTGAGAGTCATTATCCGTGATGATCGTCGAAGCCTGCGGAGTTCCAATCACGGTTGCGTTTGTGGCTCCAATGACGCCAATCAGGACCGTTTCATCCGTCTCGAACAGTGCGTCTTCAACCGCTGTGACAAAGACTGAGCCAACCGTTACTCCGGGAGCAAACTCCAGTTGCAGCGATGAGGTGTCATAATCCTGTCCGCCACCGACGGCAGTCCCGCCAGTACCAAGGTCAACAGTAATCGGCACCGTGGAAATCGCCGAAAGCTGGACGGTGAATTCTGCCACGCCGCCGTTTTCCACGATCGCGGGATCGATGGCGGTTACAGAAACGGTGGGAGCATCGTCGTCGTCCTGGATCGTCACCGTGACCTGTTGTACTCCGGCCGGCACTGCTCCGGCGACCGTATCGACATCCACCACCACTGTCTCATCGACTTCATCAACATTATCATTGACACTGGTGATTGTTTCGAACCCAGTCAAATCTCCAGCCAGAATTGTGATCTGCGTGGCGGACAGGTCGTAATCAACACCGCCTCCCGTGGCTGTCCCGGTCACCAACAAATTAACAGTGACGTCCGTGAGTGCGGCGAATGAAAGCGTGGCGGTCACGTCGGTTGTACCACCCGTTTCGCTGATGTCTGACGGAGCCACGGATAGTGAGACCGTGGGTGTTTCGTCATCCAGTACATCGACGGTCGCTGTGCCGGCAACATGGCCAACGGCTGAGCCCGTGATGGTGACGGTCTGGGTTCCGTCCACCATCGCGTCGTCAACCGCATCGATGTCGAACGCAGCGGACGTCAGCTGTCCCGCGGGAATTGTCACCATACCGATGACCATGGCTTCACCGGTGTCATCACTCATCAGCGTGACGTCCAGTGCAGCGGTGGTATCTGTATTGCGGCTGACGGTTGCTGTCGTGGCCGCCAGACCATCCGTCTCATTAATGGCTGCACTGGCAATTGTTATCGTAAGCTCTGGAACATCGTCATCAAGGATCGCAATCACATCGCTGCCGCTCAGATGGTCCAGGGCAGTGGCGGTAATAACTACATTCTGATTGCCGTCGACCAGCAAATCGTCAATTGCATCCAGTGGAACGTCCACTGACGTCTGGCCGATAGGAATTGTCACCAGGCCGAAAATGTCCGCCTCCGTTGTGTCGCTGCTGACGAGTGCGATGTCCAACGGCAAGGACGTATCGGTATTCCGTTCGATCGTCACCACTGTGGCTGCCGGCCCGGCTGACTCAGACAAGTCCGTGGGCACGATGGTAACAGTCAATTCGGCGTCATTGTCGATGATGGTTCCGACACCGACGTTGTTGACGGCCCCCACGCTTCCCGAGTCGACACTTTGTACCGACACGGTAAATGTTTCACGCAGTTCCGGTGCAGAGTCATTCAGAATGGGCACGTCAAAGGTGCCGGTAGCGGTGGTAGTTCCCGTAAGAATCGTCACCTG
>JBDONA010000552.1:0-19078 GCA_039831575.1 Fuerstiella sp.
CCCTTCCGCGCGGTGCCGCGTTTGAATGGCCAACGGCGAAGGATGCGGATTACGCCGACGGCCGCGTGGCGGCGGAAACCATTCGCCGTTTGGAAGCGGCCAGGGCGCGGCGTGATAAGGACGGAACGCCCTTCTTTATTGCCTCCGGATTTGTGCGGCCGCACATGCCCTTCAGCGCGCCGAAGAGGTATTGGGACCTGCATGACCCGGCGAAGCTGCCGATGCCTGAGTTTGAGGATTTCCCAAAGGGCTCTCCCACGGTGGCGCACAAACAGGGCGGTGAGATCACGGCCTACAAACCCGTGCCTGTCACTGGCAAAATTGGTGAGCAACTCAAGCGCGACCTGATTCACGGCTACTACGCCAGTGCCAGTTATGTCGATGCTCAGATCGGGAAAGTGATCCAGGCTCTGGATCGCCTGGAGCTCGCCGACAACACGATTATTGTCCTCTGGGGCGATCACGGTTTTCACCTGGGCGACCTGGGCATCTGGACCAAGCACACCAACTACGAGCAGGCCAATCGCATTCCCATCTTCATTATTGCGCCGGGCGTCACCAGACCCGGATCCTCCACGATGCAGCTGGCCGAAAGCGTGGACATTTATCCGACGCTGGCCGAACTGGCCGGCCTGCCTGAGCCCGAGGGACCGCAGTCGATGGACGGCGTCAGTCTCGCGCCAACGCTGCGGGACCCTGCCGTGCGGGTGCGCGACCACGCGTATCACGCCTATCCCCGGGCCAAACTGGGCCGGGCGATTCGTACGGAGCGCTATCGACTGGTGGAGTGGCGGAATCCGGGCGAGCCCATCGAGACAGCGCAATACGAACTCTACGACTACCAATCTGATCCACACGAAACGCGAAATCACGCGGCAGACAATCCCGAGATCGTAAAGCGACTGGTCGCGACGTTGGCGACGTATCCGGAACCAAACTCCAAAGCGCGCAAACGACGGAATCAGAAGGCGGCGATCGAAGCGGTCTCACCGGCGATCGCAAACCAGGCACTCAGGATTGTGGCGGAGGTGAATGCAAAAAGCTGGAGCTCCAGGGAGTTGTCCTTGCCCAGGGAGGAGATCAGCACGGCTACGCCCTGCATTTTGTCGATGGACGCGCGGCGTTCGATGTCCGAGTGCGCGGCAAGGTGACACGAATCCTGGCCAAAGAACCGCTTAGACGCGCGATTCGTCTGGAGGCGTCGCTCGATCGCGAGAAGATGTCACTCACCATCAATGGCGAATCAGTCGGTGCGGTTTCCTCTCCCGGATTGATACCGGTTCAGCCGCAGGACGAATTTTCCGTCGGTCGCGACACTCAGAGCGCGGCGGGGAATTACGTCGCACCAAATCCTTTCAACGGAACGGTCATTTCGACACGTGTCGACACGGGAGGCAAACCGCCGGCAATCACCGAGCCGATGCGGCGCAAGGACATTCGGGCCGGCTTGAAATCGCATGACCGCGCGCTGTTCCTTCAGAACGACTGGATTCGCGATCCTTATATCGTTCTCGGACCCGATGACTATTATTACCTGACGGGCACTGCGCCCTTACCGGGCGATCCTCGCGAAAAGGGCGACCCTTACAACACGGGTCTCGGTAAGGAATCCATCGTTGGCTGGAAGGCGCACGTGTGGCGCAGCCAGGATCTGATTGCCTGGGAGGATTTGGGAACGCCGTTTTCATTGAAGGACGGCGTCTGGTTTCAGGACAGGCCCGGTGCATTTGATGATGTCGTCGTCAAACAATGGCGGCTCTGGGCGCCGGAGCTACATTGGCTCGGCGATAAATGGGCACTGATTCACACCAGCCCCTCGCCTGTCAAGGGCGCGAATTTTTCGCTGACGCAAGGCATAAGCGTCAAGGGGCCGTGGTCCAATCCGATCGGAGCGAAAATTCAGCGGCGCCATGATCCGTCCCTGTTCAAGGATGACGACGGGACCAGGTGGATGATTTGGGGCGCGACTTCGATCGCCAGGTTGAAACCCGACTTCAGCGATTTTGCCAGCAAGGCGGTTGAGATCGGCCCATCGGGCGATATGGCAAAAATGGGTCACGAAGGCTGCCTGATCCAAAAGATCCACGGCAAGTATGTTCTCTTCGGCACGGGTTGGTCGACCGGCCTGGGTCGCCGAGGCAGCTACAATCTCTACTACGCGACGGCCGACAAAATCACGGGTCCCTACAGCGAGCGGAAATTTGCCGGACGATTTCTAGGGCACGGCACGCCTTTTAAGGACAAACAGGGACGCTGGTGGTGTACCGCTTTTTACAACGCCAACGTCACGGCGGTCAGTCGCGATGGCATTCGAACGGCCGATCTTGGCGCGACTGCGCAAACGATCAATCAACGCGGCACGACGCTCGTGCCGCTGGACGTGCGACTGCTCGACGACGGCGAACTCCATATTCGCGCGATCGATCCCGACTACGCGACGCCGGGGCCCGATGAAGCACAGGACTTTGGCATGACGAAAGTTCGTTCGTGACAAGAGCAACAATCCACGATATGAAGAGACATGGTCGTTAGTCAGCTGCCTGACTAAGTTGTTCTTTGCCACGCTTTGTTGCCGACTACTCCGGGGCCAAAAGTCGAGTGGCGTGCGTGCTTGCACGCGCAACGTAGTGAGGTCGAGTTTATTCATTATTCCGCGCCCGGCTCAGCTCGCTGTGATTTGCGTTCTGATCCTGAATAGATCTGGCATGGCGATTTTCGTTTGAGGTGCGTGCGAGCACACACCCTACTTTGGAGTGAAAACGTTGCATCCCTTTTCCCTTTGATATTTGTAAAATCTGTTTGTGAGCAATGACGACCAGCCCTGTCCGTGATTGGCGTCGAGATCCGGTTGTGCAGCGGCCTAAAGCCGCCGATGGCATACGCCCCGTAATTTCCGAGATGACAGATCTTTCTGATAAGTCGCTGGGATTCAGCATTCATGAAAACACTCACAAGATTCCTATTTGGCGTCCTCGCAATTGTCGCCATGCTGACATCCTCAGCCGCCGCGAAGGATGAAACGGACACGTCGAAGCTCTCGACTCAACCTGCCAATCGGTCGGCACAACAAATATTCGAACATGCCTCTGTGGGAAATTGGGAAGAAGTATTTCTTGACCCCGGAACCGGTGACTGGAGGAAGCGATGGTTCCTCGACGGCGAAGTTGGCAAGGTGCAGACAGGGCCGGAAGGCATGAAAATGACCGCCGGGCCGGAGTTCAGGAACGAAGCTCACCATATGGTCCTGTGGACCCGCGATAAATTTGCCGGGGACCTGAAGATTGAATATGACTTCACTCGTCTGGACGACGAAACCCGCTGCGTCAACATTCTTTACATCCAGGTGACGGGCAGTGCCGAAGGGCCGTATGAAAAAGATATTGCAAAATGGAACCAGCTGCGGCGCGTGCCAGCCATGCGGACGTATTTCGACCATATGCACGCCTATCACATCAGCTATGCCGCCTTTCCGAACGGCGCGGACGCGACCAGCTACATCAGGGCCCGCCGCTACATGCCCGGCGCATCAGGACTGAAAGGCACCGATCTCAAACCGGACTACTACCCTGAGGGGTTATTCAGGAACGGCGTCCCTCACAAGATCACCGTGATCAAGAAGGCACGCGACTTATTCATGCGGATCGAAAACGCCGAGCAGATCTTTCACTGCCACATGACCAACCCCGATCTGCCTGCGATTGAAAACGGTCGGGTCGGCCTGCGCCACATGTATACCCGCTCTTCCCGGTATCAGAATTTTCGTGTCAGCACCCTGCGGCCTGATAAATCGGCTGGTCTGCAAACCGAGAAGTATGCCGGCCACGAGACACTGGTGGCTGCAACACATCACGCATCGCTGAAGGCCCGGGAACAAATCCTGCGCAAGACCATCGTCACAGACTCCAGCTGGCCGCATGGCGTCTGGGGCGAAACTCTGTGGGCACTCGCGTCTTTGTACTTGAACGAGAAGGTGGATGAGGCCAATGCGCGATTGCTTAAGCGGGCGAACGATTACGTCGCCCTGAAACGCGCCAACGTGGAAACTTCCGCCTTCAAACCGGAGGGAGCCACGGAAACACCGTGGGCTTATTTTGCCCTGACTGATTACGTGCGAATTCTCTACCTGTTCCACGCGGACAGCACGCATTATCCGGGCCGCCTGAATGCCGAAACGGAGTCCGCCATGAAGGAGGCCCTCTGGTTGTGGGTCAGGACAGACAGCAAAGTCGCGGACGCATCGCTGGATAATCTGCTGGTTCTGCTCGGCACGGAGAACCACGACCTGACCCGGCGGCCGAACCACTATCTGGTGGCTTCCATACTGAAAGACGACCCATCGTTTCGCGACCGGCCCTTCGACGATGGACACATCGCAGCGGAACACGCCGCTGCGTACACGGCGTTCTTTCGGGAATGGCCGCGAAAGAGAGCGATGACAGGTTTGTGGTTCGAGGTTGGATCCAACACCTACCAAAAGTATTCCTGGCCAGCCTTGTTCAATCTGCATGAACTTGCACCCGACCCTGTGGTTCGGAAACGCTTCGGCATGTTGCTTGACCTGGCATTCATCGAAGAATCGCAGATTTCGGTGCGCGGTCGGCGGGGTGGAGGGCGTAGCCGGGCCGAGTTCGGCGTGAATGCATTCGAGTCGTATAAGAATCTGCTCTACGTCTCCACGGATGAACATCTCAAAGGAGCAAGCCATTCAAAAGTCTTTGAGACCAGTCGTTACCAGCTGCCCGCCGCTGCAATCCTGCTTCGAAAACGCGAGTTCCCGGCCCGCGAATCGTTTGTGATCCAGAACCGCGTGCTCGGGGAACAGGAGCCGGGGCAGTCGCTCGAAGGCGAACGCAACTATCACGTCGCGGATTCCGCCCTGGTGAACTATGCCTACCGCACGCCCCATTACCTGCTCGGCAGCACGTTACAGAATCCGGCCCTGAGCATGCTCGATCCGGAAACCGGTCAGTCGGTCCTGAAGTACGCGGGCATATCTCGCCAGAAGCGGTGGTGCGGGATGCTCTTCGATGATCCTGAGGACGATGAAATCTGCGCAGTCTATCCTGTCATCGAGAAGACTCGTGCCGGCCGTCCACAGCATCCGCATTGGAGCGTCCAGCACGAGAATGTCATCCTCCTTCAGCGCATCGCGCCGGAGACCCGCACACGCATCGGGTCCTATAGCACGGGGATGGTTGGCATCCGTTTTGACGGTCGGGAATTGCAGAAGGTGGAAGAAGGCGGCTGGATCTTTGCCAGCAATGGAAAGGCGTTTATCGGAGTGAAGTTCGTTGATAGCGGCTACCAGTGGGACAAAAAGCAGAAGCAGGCAAGTTCCACCGACTTCGACCACGTCACGGACAAGTCTCGCATTCTTCTTCATTCCGGTGACGTCACCAACCATGAAACTTTTGCCCAGTTCCGAGCAATGGTGCTCGCGACTCGTTTGAGCGTGAGCGCTGACAAGGTGGAATACGAATTCGGGCCTGCCAACACCCTTCTCGAAGTCGCACTCTACGACGGAGATGTCCCGGAGCGTTTCTCGCTGCCCCGCATCAATGGACGGCCGGTTGATCTGCGCCCTCCGACGACCTATCAAAGTCCCTACCTAAACGGGGAATTCGGCAGCGACCAGATTGCCGTCACAGTCGGGCCGTTGAAACGGTTGCTGGACCTTTCCAGGTAGAATGGCGAATCAAACGATTACTATGGTGCTGCCGCGTCTTTGAGCCTGCGGAAGTGAGCGGCGATGGCTGAGGAGATGACATTCAGCTGGATGATCGCACAGCATCACCAGCGATGTTGACGGCCGTCATTATCCCCGGTTTTTGACCGTGTACCAACAGCTCTGATGGTGTGCACTCATGAGGCTCTGCCGTTCTTGATACAGGCATGCAGCGCAAGCAAGTGTGTTTCATAAAGGCACGAGACCCGCTCGCTGGAGCTTTGAGCTTGTATTGCGGCCCCCGCCAGGGGCGTTGCTCATACCACCGGATCTGCAAGTGATCCTGATTCACTTATCACACAGCCACGTCGTAGACTTCAATCTGGCCGAAATCGGGAAAGACACCGTCGACCATTTCCTTTGGCTGACCCTGGGCGCCAACGAGGATAAGTTGTTGCCCGTCCAAGGTGAAAATCGCCTCCGTGACTCGGAATCCCGTCTTGAGCGTGGCGATTCGATCGCCGGAAGCCAGATCAAACATCGCTGCGTTCCAGTCACCACCGCGCAGCCGGCCACCCATCACGAATCGCTGGCCATCCGGATGCACGGCGAGGGTTTCCATCAAACCTTCACCCGACTCGCCCTTGTGAGTTTCGTCGAGCTTACGCGGTTCCGGTTCAGTCCAGGCCCACTTCTGCCAAAGCTGACGTCCATTGCCAGCCATCGGATCTCGCATTGGCCCCATGCCAGACAGCAGCAGTTCTTTGCCGTCGGGCGTGAATTTCAGGGCAAAGATTCCGCCCAGGTAACAGTGACTCTTGATGATGCCCCAACTGGTAAAGTCCGGCGTGGTGAAACTCGCCACCAGCTCAGCCGAGTGAGCATTCCAGACTCGAACTTCGCCCATTAGGTTTCCAGCAGCAACGAACTGACCGTCCGGACTGAACGCCACGGCCTGGACAGACGGAACATGCGGCAGGCTGTGTTGAATCTCACCGGTGTTAGCGGAAATGATTCTGACGGACGGTTCGCGTTCCGGTAGCGGCTCGTACTTGTAGCCTCCGGCAAGGTACTGGCCCGTTACCGAAGCGATCAGCGTCCTGTCCGGTGAGACCGACATGTCCCAGGACCAAAAGTCATGCAGCCTTACCGTTCGTGTTTGTTCTTTGGTGGTCAGATCGATCCACTGCACGACACCATCGTAGCCGGCCGAGACAACCGCATTTTGTTCAGGCAGAAAAGCGGCTGAGCTGACGTAGCTGCCATGCTGCCCAATTTTTTCTGACGATTCGTTTCCGGGATCGACCAAATAGACCCCGTCCATGCAGGCAGCGACCAGTGACGTCCCGTCGTCAGAGACGGAAGCTCCCATGATGCCGGTCGGCAGCTTGAATCGCGCGGTTTGATTAAGTGAGGTGGGTTTCATGAATAGAGAAGTTCTTCAGCTTGTAAAAACGTCACGTCAAATCAGTAGTTCAGCGATCGGAGCGGCGTCGTCTTCGACCCGCTGAAATGTCGGTAATCCTGGCAGATCGTATTCTTCATGAGGATCGATCCCCAGGGCGCTGAAGATGGTGGCAAACAGCCGGCGATTATCGACCTGCCCCTCGATAACCTCTGCGCCAAATTTATCGGTCGCTCCAAATACGACTCCTGGTTTGATGCCGGCTCCTGCCATGGCAAGGCTCCAGGCATTGGGGAAATGGTCACGGCCACGAGCTTCATTCATCCAGGGCGACCGGCCAAATTCTCCCATCGCGATGACCAATGTGTCTTCCAGTATGCCGCGATCTGTCATGTCCGTTACCAGCTGGAACAGAACATTGTCCAATTCCGGCACCAACATCTGGTGCATTTCATGCTGGAAAACGTGATTGTCCCATGGCATTCCGTTGGCGACCATGACAAACGTAGAACCGTTTTCGATCAAATGGCGTGCCTGCAATACATGTTGAGAAAACGCACCCCCGCCGTATCGTTGCCGATCCTTTTCCGGCAACTGTTCCATATCAAACAACGGCGCACAACTCATGATTCCTTTGACCCGCTCGAACGCCGCGTTATACGAAGCGGCCGCTTCGCTGCGCTGATCGTTTTCGAATTTTCGGCTTAAAAACTTTCGCAATGCTTCGCGGTCAGAATGGTCAACTTCAGAAAGCGTCTCCGGTCGCAGCAGATCCGGGATTGAATACTCGCCGCCTGCACGCACCGGTCCATATTGGGCCCCCAGCCAACCAGCCCAATTACCTGCTTTGAATCCTTTGAACTCATTGCCCTCTGGACAGGGATCCAGCAACACGAACTGCGGCACGGGACTGTCAAGCTGCCCCAACTGCTCCGCAACCACCGTACCCAGTATCGGCCGGACAAAGGGCTGCCGCGGCCGATCACCACGGGTTAAGACATCGATACCTTGATTGTGCTCGTTCGGCTCGGTCTTCATAGAACGAATCACTGCCAGTCGGTCCATAATCGAAGCACATTTTGGCATCAGCGCACTGAGTTGAATTCCTGGCAGTCGCGTGCTGATCGCACCGAACGGTCCACCGGTCGGTGTGCCAGGTTTCGGATCCCATGTTTCAAACTGACTGGGGGCTCCGCATAACCACAGCAGGATGCACTTTTTTCCGCTGCGGCGGGTTTCGTCGGCAATTGCCGGAATAGAAAACAGTCCGTTGAAACTGGCAACAGAAGCGGCACCGGCAGCCATCGACCCACTCAGGAACATCCGGCGGTGAATCGTGTGCTCTGGACTCCCGCAGGTGCGGTCGACGGAATGCCTGTGCTGACGCTTCATTTGCAAAACCTAAAATTACGTGTCGCGTGGAACAATTCGCTCAACACGGATTTAACTTCGTCTTAGAAGTGGTTTCAATACCAGCACGCAGCGCGAGCAAGTGAGTTACCGCTCGGGTTTTCTCGCGAGTTTGATTCACTCGCTCGCGCTTCGTGCTTGTATGTTGTGGTTTTGAAACCACCTCAATGATTAAATCGAAACTCAGAGCTGGTCACGATCGACCATACAACCTGCTCAAGACGCCCGGTCGTTAAATCATACGGTCCCAGGTAGTCAATGACCGCATCGCATTCTTCAACAGACGCCCTGCGTCCAAAGAACGTCAGAAACAGCAGCTCGACACGCTCATCATGGGACGCCAGACCGGCCAGACGTGCAACCAAATGATCCGGTCCGTCGCTCTGGCTGATAACGTCGTTCAACGCTTCGTTGTTCGTTAGAAACAAAGCATCCTTTATCGTGGTGATGTTTTCATCGGGCAGGACATCCGGCATGCGTTCACGGATCTGGCCCAGCAGAGGGCTGTCGTTCTGAAACTGCCCTGCGATCGTCAACTGAATTGATCGAGCCATTTGTTCGGCCGTTAAGGGACGCTCCAGATACCATGCGAATGATGCCGGATCATTCGCCGTCGTCGTCTTCCGAGAGCTCAACCGATAAGGCTTGCTAAGTACGATCGATCGCACGAGTCGCCGCATGTCGTAATTTGAGCGGCGAAAATCGTCAGCCAATAAGTCTAATAACTCCGGGTGCGATGGCGCATGCACGCTGTCCATTTCATCAAACGGATGCACGATGCCTCTGCCCAGCAGCATCGCCCAGATGCGATTCACAGCCGCCCGGGCGATCAGCGGATGATCAGCGGTGACACTGCCGGAGAACTGTTGTCGGCGAGAGAATTTGGGAACCTGAGGATCGCCATCACGCGGCGCGATGATGTACAGTTCCTCAGAGTCGTCTTGCTTTTCGTCTTTATCCGGTCGAGGCTCAGCAACTGTTTCCACGTCAAAGAACGTCAACAGATTGGGCGTACTGCTGCCTTCCAGATTGGCGAAATCAGAAAAACCACCAATCGCAGATTCGCGGACCCTTGGACCGTTGTCTGTTTTCTTGTTCTTGCCGCGATTGAAGAATGCGACCAGCCCCCAATAGTGGCTCTGTTCTATCTCAGCGGCATTCATGTGATCATGGCACTGGGCACACTCGATACGGATGCCAAAGAAAGCGGGGGCGATCGCCTCGGCAATTTCCTGGTGATCGTTTCTGCGTTCATACAGAAACCACACCACGCCCTGATCAGAGTCTGATTCGGGACGCGCCAGGAGTATCTCCGCCACGACTTTGTTCCAGGGCCGATTTTCCCGGAAGACACGCTCCAGCCATGCCCTCCATTGATACTGTTTCCGGTCGTCGTAATCGTCCGACTCACCTCGGCCCATCAGCAGTGTGTCGAATGTATCGGCGAAATGCTGGACATGGTCTTCGCTCTCCAGCAACAGTTGAACAAGCTTTTCGCGTTTTCCGGATCGCTCTTTGACAAGCCAGGTCTGCAATTCCGTAACAGTTGGAACTCGTCCCGCCAAATCAAGATAAAGACGCCGAGCAAAGACTGCGTCGCTGCATTCTTCGGCAGGTGTGATGCCCGATGTCTGCCAGCCGTCAATGATCCGTTCGTCGATCGTGGCGACGATAGCGTTTAGCTTTGCGTCAGATTTTTCGGCCTGAAGCGGCGCAGCGATGGCAACGTACAGGCCAAATAGAACTGCCAGACGGCAAGGTATCGCCCGCTTCGATGAAAGACCGCTGGTGTTCACTGGACCACATTGACGCGGATCGC
This sequence comes from Fuerstiella sp., assembly GCA_039831575.1. Lineage (GTDB taxonomy): Bacteria > Planctomycetota > Planctomycetia > Planctomycetales > Planctomycetaceae > Fuerstiella. The sequence goes on from JBDONA010000552.1 coordinate 10,300, forward strand.
AGACATGCGGTTTTCGAGGCGGAATGCTCCGCAGCAGTTCGCCTGGGTTTGGCATGGATGGAACGTTACACATGGAAAATCTGGCAGTAGGGCAGGCAGGTACAGCGTGGGGGAGCATTATGGCAGGTTACAGATTTTACGAGCACTCCATCTGACGGGCCAGGGAATAAACGCCCGGAAATACAGCATTGCCCCCAGACACCAGGAATAACTGCCAAACTGGTGCTGAACCACTTGAGTTCCCACGGCTCATCAAAGAAACGGGCGTTTCCGATGCGATCTGGCCAGAGCGAATCGGGCGGTGAATGCTGATCAACTGAGATCCGGGACCGGACTTCCTTCACTCAGTCTGCGCCGGACGCCCTGAAACCGGTCGAACCATTCCTGCCGCGGGTCGATTCCAAGATGTTCAAGAATCGTGGCCGTGAGATCGGCGGGAGTGACAGGTTGATCGTCCACGTAACCGCCTGTCGACGTCGTCTCGCCATAAACCTGTCCTCCGCCGACGCCTCCGCCGGCCAGCAGAGCCGTAAAGGCATGAGGCCAATGGTCTCGACCAGTCGGTTTCGTCATGCCATTCTGGGTGATACGGCCAATCTTCGGTGTTCTTCCGAATTCACCAACGGCGACGACCATGGTCGAGTCCAGCAGCCCGCGTTCGTGAAGATCCGCGATGAACGCAGCAAACGCATGGTCAAGAACGGGGCACAGACTCTTGCTGAGCCGTGAGAAGTTTTCATCGTGCGTGTCCCAATGCGGCGAGACTTTATTGACTTTACTTTCGTCGTCCCAATTGACGGTGATCATTGAGATTCCGGCTTCGACAAGTCGTCGCGCCAGCAACAGGCTTTGCCCGAACTTTGTCCGACCATACCGGTCGCGATTTGCTGCAGACTCGTGCTGCAACGAAAACGCAGATTGTGTGCGTGACGCATCAATCAATCGTTCGGCCGAAGCGTACCTTTCTTCCATCACGCGTACGTCGTCTACGTGCTGGAGATTTTCAGCGGTCTGATTTTCAAGTTGGCGGCGAAATTCTCTGCGAGCGTTGAAACGCTGTTGATTAACGTCCTTCGGCAACTGCAATCCCTGGACGTCGAAGTCTGCGTGCGTCGGATCGCCTTCCACCAGAAACGGATCGAAGTGGTCGCCCATACGGCCTCCGGTCTGTCCGGCGATTCTTCGATCCTGTCCGACGAACTGCGTGTACCACGGCAGGACGGCAGAATCCGGCAGGCGTCCTCCATGATTGCCAAAATGATTCACCAGTGACGACAGCGAAGGCCAGTCTTCCGGCGTTGCCTGATCCGTCACGGGTGGGCCAAAGTACGGACGGCCCGTGTAAATCTCACTACATGCCGGGCCATGGACTGGCATGCGATGGGTCATGGACCGCAGCAGGCAGAGTTTGTCCATCTGTTGAGCGATCAATGGCAGGTGCTCACAGACATGGATTCCCGGGACGCTGGTGGCGACCGGCTGAAACTCGCCACGAATTTCTTTCGGAGCGCCGGGCTTCATGTCCCACAAGTCAATATGACTGGGACCACCAAACAGGAAAATGAAGACGCACGAATTGGCGCGATGAATTTTCGGCGTGGTGTCCTTCGCCGCAAGGCAGCGCAGCTGTGCAAGTTGTGCGGCGGTCAGTCCGATGGACGTCAGTCCGCTGCAGCGTAGAAATTGCCTGCGGCAAAGACTTTGAGCAGATTCAGCGTGACTGTTACGCATGAGCGAACTCGTAAACGAAACATTGCTGTGAGGCACCCCGGAAGTGAGCAAACGATGATATCTCAGTGACGCGACACATGCAATCTTTTGCAATCCGACGCGATGAATCCGAACGACTTTCGGCCTGGCCGACCGGGCACGACGATTTGTCGAAGAACGACGACCGGCGTCTGCCAACGTTGCATGACATCCGCATTTGCTGTGGCGATGTGTGGACGGAGCAAGCAAAAATAGGCAGACTGCCTTTCGACGGTAACTGACTGAGTGGCCCCATAGTTTTGCCGAACAGGAAAATCTGCGATGCATAACATGCTGATCATCACATTTGACGGCCATGAAAGCGCACACAACGGTGCCGACGCACTTTGGCGACTGCATGAACATTCCGCCGTTACCGTGTACGCAACGACAATTCTGGCTCGCGCTGCCGATGGTTCGATTGATACTCTGCAGCAGGTTGATCAAGGCCCGCTGGGAACGGCGATCGGCACGGTCGTGGGGAGTATTATCGGCTCATTCGGTGGACCGGTTGGTACGATGACAGGGGCGGCCATTGGAGCTGCGCGCGGTGCGATGCTTGATCATTGGGACTCTGAAGTTCGTCACGACGTGGTGAAGCAGGTGAGTGAAGAACTGAAGCCCGGCGAGTTTCTGCTGCTGGCTGATGTGGCGGAGCCCGACGAGCAACTCATTGACGAACGACTCATGGAATCGGGCTGCACTATTGTGCGACGTTCCAATATTCAAATGGTCGCGATGCACATTGAGCATGAACTGGAGGGACACCAAACAAAGCTGAAGCAACTCCGGTTAAAGGCAGAACAGGCAGCAGGTGACGTCAGAGAATCACTGTCGGAAAAGCTGCAATTAGCTCAGGGACAACTCAAAGTTGCCTGGAACCGGGCGAGCGAAAGACTACGGGCAGAAGCTGCCGCACGAAAAGCAGTGATTGAAAAGCAGATCGCCGACGCACCGGCGGAGATGCGCAAAACACTTGAGACGGCCAAAGAATGTGCACAGACAGACGCGGATCGTCGCATCGCCGGACTCAAAGAGGAATTTGGCCAGAACGAGTAATCGTGCGCAGAATCGTGTGCCTGGTGAAATCAAAGACAGTCAGACGGACGTTGTGCACTGACGACTTTGTGTCGACTTTCCGTTCAAACAGTTCCGATGGTCGAATCACGCTGTGCACCACGCGGCAATTCAGTTGACGCCACTGTGATCGAGTGACGTTGCCAGCAGGTCTGCCGATGATTCGGGAGTGTGTATTCCGACCGCGTTCTCGGACTGATCACTGATAATGGTTAGTATTGGAACAATCGCTGAGCAAGATCGAATCAGAAGAAGCGTTCTGTTCGGTTTCTTCTGGCAACGTCCCGGACATCCACCGATGCTGACGTGAGCGTAGAACTCGGGCCGAGGGGCAGATTTGCAGACCGACGCAGGAATGGTCATTCCGTCGGTGTCGTTGAATTGATGAACAGGTTGCTGGCTTGATCAAGTCGGACGTATCGAATTCGGAGAAATGGTCATGGTGCAAAGAAAGACTTCCGCAACAACTCCCGCCGAAGATCAGACTCAGGATGCGGCGGCCCTCATTCTGCAGCATGAGCGATGGTTCACGACTTACCTGTATCCACCCACTCTTTCCGTGGGGGAGCCCAAAAGAACGCAGAAAGCGAAGGGCAGCACGCAGGCGTCGCCGCGTGGAGCAGCAGCAGCAGCGCGAGACAATGGCGAAGATCCAGGAGTCGCTCGATATCATTCGGAAGTGCGTGCTGGCGATCTCCACCGTCATGGTGGTCTCGTTGCTGGTGGGACTCTACGTTTTGATGCAGGTCAGGAACCAGGTGGAATATGTCAAGGAGGAGGCCCAGGAGATCAAGGAGCAGGTCGAAATCGAAGCCGAACGTATCAAGGATGAAGTCGAAGAGATTAGGCGCGAAGCTGAGATGATCCGCGACAAAATTCGACATCCAATACAGACGCTCGGTGGCGTTCTCGGTCGGCAGCTGGAAGACAACGTTGGTAATCTGCTTGGTGGAAGTGATTAATCGGGACGTGCGTGGAGTTATCCTGCCGCGTTGAGTCTGTCGCCGGTCGCTGATCCGGCGCCTTGTGCATGGCTGGGCGGTGCAGTACCGCATGGTTGTAAAGATTGAGAGCGTGGCCGGGGTACGAGTGAAACCCCCGGGGCTTCCTTCGCCGGCTCAGTCCAGCCCCGGCCACCCGCCGCGAGTCCGAAAGCACAATCCGCTGATGTACCCTGGCTGAGTACTGCAGGCCGATTGTTTCTGTGATATTCGGTGGTCGACTGTTTCAGTGAACGGCAACTGCCACTGTTGTCGAAATGGTCAGCAGCTGTTGATAGAATTTGCCACCAGATATCGTTGTCGACGTCGGGATGAAGATTCAGTTTGACGCAACTAGTCCCGGAGACATCCTCGTGAATTCAGCTACTCGATCGCTGCGACTGATTGTGAACGGAAAATCCGCCGGTGATCCTGCGCTGCGGGCAGCGGTCGGACAGATTCGTGACATGGGGCACACACTGGAAGTCCGTGTCACGTGGGAAGGTGGAGACGCGGCACGGTACGCGGTTGAAGCCGTCAATGATGGCGTCGATGTCGCGATTGCGGCTGGTGGAGACGGGACCATCAACGAAGTGGCCGGCGGTATGCTTTCGGCAGCGGGGCCTTTAACGACGGCACTGGCTGCCGTGCCGTACGGGACCGCCGACGAATTGCGACGGGCACGGTAGTACTGAGGGGCGATCCCCTGACAGCGCTGCAGCTGGCCGCTCAGGGGCCGGCGACGGCCATCGATATTGGCAGGGTCAATGGACGTATCTTTGTCAACGTAACCAGTGGTGGGTTTGGTGCCGAGGTGACCGCTAACACACCGCTTCCATTGAAGAAGGCGCTGGGCGGGTTTGCCTATTCGCTGATGGGCGTTGTGACGGCAGCAAAGATGAATCCGATTGATTGTCGATTTACGTTAACCGACGGATCACTGCACGAGGGGGCCTTGCTGCTGATGGCAGTGGGTAACGGACGTCAGTGTGGTGGCGGATACAAAGTTACCCCTGACGCAGTCCTGAATGATGGTATGACGCTCCGCCAATGCTAACCTGTCAAGAAAATTAAACTTTTGATTCCCAGGCAGCCCTGCAAAGTATTGCGGCCCGTCACTCCTTCGACGGCATCTGATTGAAATCCTTCAGCGCCATCTCAACCTGCTTCTGCAGTTCCACGCATTCGTCGTCACCGACACTTCCTGCCGCGGCCAGGGCCAGGAGCTTCTTCGACTGTGTTAAACGAATTGTCACGTCCGGCGACGAAAGACGAACGGCCAAAAGAGCGGCTTCAGCATCGGCGATGGCATGGTCCTGTGCGGAGCCCTGATAGGGATGGTATTCTTCACCGGGCTTTTTTAATGCATGAACGACCGCGTCAAAACGTGCCAACGCGTCGGTGTGGAGTTTTGCGGTAGCGAACAACCGACCGCTTAACAGCTGCAACTGAACCCAATCCTGGACCAGTGTCGGAACAGCCGGATTCTCCGTGACAAGCTGCTCCATTTCATCTGCTGCGTTGCCAGCAGACAGCGCCGCCGCGTGTGCATCCGGAGTGACTTTGGCCTTGAGCTGCCGACAGGTGATCAGTCGCCTTCGATCCGCGTAGCTGTCAGGCTGCTCGTCCAGGAGACCAAGAAACAGGCTGATCGATTCGTTGACTGGTCTCAGCACTTCGTCGCCCGATGCACCCATGTCGAGCTTTGAATCTGCTGTACTGAACAGGGCCATTCCGAGGTCGCGTCGCACCTGGCGACGTGTTCTCGAATTCGTCGAATCGTTCTTCAATAACCAGCGCTGCAGACGGCTGGCGATTTCGAACGCATTGACTGCATCCACGAATTCGGCACGATTCCGATGCACGGCTCCAAGATTCATGACTGTGTTTGCATACAGTCTTTTCAGCTCGTCGTCTGCAGGTGACTCGCTCGACAGTTGCTCACGCAATCGGACCGCCTTCATCAATCCATCGGCTGCACGGCCCCATTGCTTCTTTGCGATGTGCAGACATCCGATGTCATTCCATGTGGAAGCAAGTGCCGTACCTCGTTCGGTGGTTGGATTCATATTTTTCAGCGCTTGCTGAATTGTCAGTGCCTTCAAAAGTGCATGTTCAGCTTTATCGAGTCTGCCCAGTTCCTTTTCAATTCGGCCGATGCGAAACCAGATCTCGCCAGATTCTTCCACCAACTCAGAGCTGTCGCGTCCGTTTTCGACGAACTGGTGATAAAAGCGAAGCACGCGTTCGAGCAGGCGTTTCCTCAGCGGTTGCATATCCGGTTTGTCAAGAAGTGTGGTTTCATTGACTTCGGTAAACAGTTCATTGACGGTTTGCCGGGCCAGCAGATGACTCTGATCCGATTCCAGCAAGGCACTGGCGGCGGTCCGGTAGCCGATCCACAGGCTCAGGATCGCTACCATAATTCCTGCAAGGGACGAGCCAGCCAGAACGGCGGCCAGTGGGTTGCGTCGACACCATCGCAGGACATGCTCAACGCGACTGGCGGGCCGAGCCGTGATTGGTCTGCCGCTCAGAAAACACACCAGGTCGTCGGCCAGTGCAGACGCAGTGGGATATCGATGCCGCGGGTTTTTCTGAAGGCACTTCAGACAGACGGTCTCAATGTCTCGAGCAACAGCCGGGTTCAGGTGTCGTGGGGATGTCGGTTCGTGTTCCAGTACGTGCTGAAGTGTTTCCATGGATGACGCCGCCTGGAATGGCGGGCGCCCGGTCAGCAGGTGGTACAGAGTCGCTCCAATGGACCAGATGTCAGTGCTCTCACTGACAGCGGCCGCGTTGCGAATCTGTTCCGGGGACATGTACGCCGGTGTTCCGAGAATATCGTCGTCGCTGGTTCGTTTGATGTCGTCACCACTAAGCTTGGCCAGGCCGAAGTCGCCCACGAGTACATGTTTCCCGTTTGTTCGTAAAAAGACGTTCTGCGGTTTCAGATCTCGATGAAGAATTCCCCTGTCGTGAGCTGAGGCGATGGCGCGGGAGATCTGACATGAGAACTCTGCAGCTGTACGAGAATCGACCGGTCCACCGGCCAGATGTTCTGCCAGACTGTGTCCTTCCACAAACTGCATCGAGAACCACGGCTGAACCGGGTTGTTGGTGTTGACTTCAAATATGCGGACCACATTCGGATGATCGAGTCGTGCAGTTGCCTGTGCTTCCACACGAAATCGTTCCAGCACTGCTGAGCGAGTGGCCTCCGCGACATGCTGTAGTCGATCAGCTCGGATCAGCTTCAGCGCCACAATGCGGTTCGCGGTCAACTGTCGGGCTCGGTAGACCACACCCATGCCGCCCTCGCCAATTCGCTCCAGCAGTTGGTAGCCATCGATCGAATCCGGCAACAGTTCCGGATTCAGCGCCGGCTCACCAATTGACTCATAGAGTCCATCAGCCGTGCGAAGCTCCGCTGGAGACAGCAGCGTATCGATGTCCACATCCGGAAATCGCAGTCGGTAGTCCTCAAGCTAAGGATGATCGGCCATGCGCTGCCGGATCAAGTACTCCTGACGGATGAGTCGTCGTTTCGAGGCCGGATCGGCCATCTCCGGAAATCTGTCGACATACTCTTCGGTCAGCGTCGGTTTCATTGTGGCAGACACGGCAATCTCAAAGGCTGCCGTCAAGGTTCTGCTTCGATCAATTGCTCTCCACTGGAGTTCCATCTGGATGCAGATGAGTTCTTCCAGTGTAGGTATGTAATGATCACTGGCGGGGTCCGGCAGACATTCGTAAATCTGTTTTCGTGTGCCGGACAGCCACGCCAATTCGAATTTCTGCCGACAGGTCTCATCGACCATGTCAATTCTGGAGTTGCAGTCTGGCTGTTCCGGAGACATGGATTTCGTGGCCGATGAAAATGTGGTGCAGTGCGACGCTGAATTCTTGCTCTGAATATTCCGCGAGTGTTTCGGGGCTGCTGGCGAGCCGCATGCCGTATGGCTGCCGTTTGTCGATGGTCAGTAGATCCTTGTCGACTTACGCCATGTGGCGTGGCGGGCACGTTCGGATTACAGCCGATTGAAAATCGACCGCATGTTCACCATGCCTTCATCCTGTCGATTACCCGGCAAATATTCCACCGATGAGATTGGCGGTCTTTTCTGATCATTTCGGAAATTGCCCGAGATTTGTGTCTGGTCGTCGTTCGGAATCGTAATTCCCGATTGAACACCACTTCTAAACCTCTCACTGAAAGTGATACGACCATGTTTTTTGCTGCCCCAAACCGTCGTAGATACGCATCCGGTGCCACTCAGCTGACATCCATTCAGGTCGCCCGAACCGGCTGTGAATCTCTGGAAATTCGGCAGATGCTCACCGGAATCGATATGGCGCCGGACATTGCAGTAGCCGTAATGGCAGAAAATCATGCCCGACACGATGACGTTTTTGCCGAAATGGGGCGTGGCCCGGGTTTCATCAGCCTTGCTGGCACATCCGCTCGTGAACCGGAATCTTCTATTCAAACACCTGCCCATGAAAACGACGATAGCCGTTCATTTGCCATAGCGAATAGTGTGGTAGCCGCCAATCACAGCGCAGTTCCGCTTCCCCCAGTAGTGCCAACCGGGCTCGGCAGCGACATCACCGCTGGAGAATTGCAGCAAGTCGCTCAGACGCAGGAACTCTACGACAGCATTACGCAGCTTCATAAGGACAAGGAAAAGTGCGAAGAGAACATTGCCAGACTTGAACAGGAACTTAAGGACGCGAAAGATGCACTGGATGATGCCAATGCGCGTGAGAAATCAAAGCAGGATGCTTACGATCAGGCTGTCAAAGACGCTGCTGATGCCGATGCAGCACTCGACAGCCTGAAGATTAAACTGGACAAGCTTAAGTCTGACCTGAAGGATGCGATCAGGCAGCGAAACGGTTTTGCCGGAGCCGTCGGACTGGCCGGCCGTCTGGCCAAACAGGCTCGCCGTCGGGGCAATCATGACCTGGCC
>JBDONA010000079.1:0-19020 GCA_039831575.1 Fuerstiella sp.
ATCGGCATCGAATTCGGCTGGGTTCGAATGACGAGTCTCGGCTACGATGCGCCGCGCATTCGAGCGAACAATTCACGTCAGGCGAGTCGCACTCCGGAACGCCTGCGGCCGGTCGGAACCGGCCCTACGGAACTCAACCTCACGCTGATTCAGACTCGATCTTCTCTACAATCTCGAAGACATGCAGCGGCGAACTGTTGCCGAGGTATTTGCCTTCCTTGTCGCGGACAGCTCCGTTGCCCTGACTGTTTCGATTGGTCGCTGACACCACCAACGTCTTACCGTCAGGATGCAATGTCACACTGTGGCAGTTGGACATCTTTGTGTGCTTGAATAAAAGCTCGTCAGCGGCCGGATCGATTAGCAGCAACTGTCCGGCACCGGGATTGCCGCTGGTCACCGCCACGAAATATCCAGCGGGATGCCGGATCAGGTCGAACACAAATCCATCGGTTGTGACTCCGAACGAATGCGATCTGCTGGCCGTGAATGACTTCCAGTCGATCTGATGGATGGTTGGAATGCCCTGATGATTGCCGGTGTTGGTGGGCTGGCCTCCGGCACAGATCAGAGATTCTCCACTGTCATCGAACTGCAGCACGAAAATGCCTCGTACGTCCTGAATCCGTTCATAGTAGTGCATCTTTTCCAGGGACAGCTCTCGAACAGGTTCGGCAGAATCGACGGCCCAGTGCCGAAGCGTGCCGAATAGGTCGGCACTGACGACAGACTGGTTGTCCGGGTGGATGGCCACGCAGAACGGTTCGTGTTCGTGTTGAGGCAGTTGTTTGATCAGTGCACCATCGTCGGCCGACCAAAGTCGTACAAAGCGGTCACGCCCAACCGTCGCCAGAACAGAACCGTCTTTGCTGACCGCCAGATCGTGAATCCACCCATCGTGCGCCTGTTCCACATGCCATTTCAGATCTGGCACGGGATCATGAACGGACCACGCACACAGCTGCCCCCACGAATCCACGGACACAAGGGTTTCGCCGTCCGGCAGAAACGCCATCGACTGCACCCAGCCGTGGTGTCCGATCAATGGTTCCAGCGGCTGAGGCTCTTCTGTTGTCAGATCCCAGCGACGAATCTTCGCATCGTAGCCACCGCCGAACAGCATGTTGCCGTCGGGGCTGTATCGGATCAGGCAGACCTGCCGGTCCGTTTCGATCTTTCTCAGTTCACTAGCTTCGATCGTTGGTGCTGCGGTCTTTTCATCGTTTTCGGTGTCCATCATGACAGCAGCTCCTTCACAGGCGCCATTTCGTCGTTCGCAATGGGAAGCGGCTGACCGTCGTTGATGAATTCCGAGTGCTGCGATTCCAGACCCAGAGCGGTGTACCACGTGTGGAACATGTGTCCGATGTCGAGAGGATTGGATGTGACTTCCGTGCCATCCGGCGACGTTTCACCCAGAACCTGTCCGGTTTGAATTCCGGTTCCTGTCATCGCCATCGACCACGCATTGGGCCAGTGATCTCGCCCGACAGAACCGTTGATTCGCGGCGTGCGACCGAATTCGGCCATCATTACCACCAGCACATTATCCATCATGCTGCGATCTATCAGATCCTGCAGCAGTGCGGCGAATGTCTGATCCACTTTGGGCACTCGGCTGGCGTGAGCGTTGAAGTTGTCTCCATGAGTATCCCAGCCATAAGACGTCACCTGCACAAAGCGAACTCCGGCTTCCAGCAGATTGCGAGCCAGCAGCGTGTGGCGGCCGAAGTCGTGCTTTCCGTAACGTTCTCGGTCTTTGTCCGGCAGTAGTGACTCATCGAACAGCCGGGTATGCTTCATCAGCGTGTCGGCGACATCGTAGACATAGCTGTTCGCCTCGTTCCATTGTTTACGGCGACGGACGGCATATCTCTGATTGAACAGCTGCTGAAGCTCTCGGCGTTCCCTGGCGTCACGTTCGGAAAGAGCTTCGGGCCGTACCAGGTTCGTGGGCGGTTTACCATCGCCCAGGGCCAGAGCACCATACCTGGCACCGAGGAAACCCGCATACTTCGAAATGAAACCGCCATTGCCAGGCTTAACCCAGACGTACGGTGGCAAACCGCTGGCCGTCTCCCCCATCAACTTTGCGACAGCGGATCCCCAGAACGGATACACAACTCCCCGGTTGGTCGGATCACCGCGCAGCATGCGAGGCACACCGGACGAGTGACTATTATCCACGGTCTCCATTGAGCGGACGACGGCCAAATGATGCATCATGGTCGCCGTGCGAGGCATTAGTTCGCTGATGTGAATGCCTGGCAGCGACGTCGGGATGGAACGGTACGGGCCGCCAAACTGCGTGTTGGGTTTCGGGTCCCAGCTTTCCAGCTGACTCATTCCGCCATCCAGCCACAACAACAAAACCTGCTTTTCCTGCTTCTTCAGTTCTTCGCCGATGGCCGGCTGCACAAGACCACCAAGTGCCCCCAATCCCAGGCCGGACGCCGCACCAGCCGTCGCGCCCAGAATTCTGCGACGGGAGATACTGTGCTGGTTGATGTTGCAGGCTGGCGATTTCATTGCGTTACTTTACTGTGCCGCAGCAGAAAAAGGCAACGTCCTTCTGCCGCAGAATACATGTTCCGAAACCTACATCTACGTCATCAATATCAATGATTCACCATAAATTCTGTGGACGTGAGCAGGGCCCACGTCAGATTAGCCAGACATTCTGTTCTTCGATCGACGTTTGATTTCAGGTACTTCTGCGCGTCGGTCAGCTCTGCTGGGTGTGGCTGTCGTGAGAGCACGCATAGAAACAGTTCATTGATAATATCATCGTCGGACTCCAGCCCACTCAGACGATAAATCAGATTGCCGGGTCTGGGATCCAGTAGCCTGCGAACATCGTCCGAATGCATCAGAAACAGTGCGCCCGCGACCGTCGGGGTGAAGTCGACTTCCGGTTCTTTGGGTGGATTGCCGAACGTGGACTGCAGTTGTTTCTGCAGTGCCGCGAGCGTTTCAGATTTTTTCACCAGCTGTTCCGCCGACCAACGGCCATCCGAACCATCGTCGCTTTCCGTTCTCGCAGTGTCTTCAGTTACGGTCGCGTCATCTTCCGTCGCTTCCTCCGCCGCTGCCTGCAATTCCATCTGAACGGCCTCGAACTCACCGCAGGCGACACCAATGCTCCAGAAGAGCTGCTCGGCAGAGATGCGTTTTTCCAGCGCCACGGCGTAGGATGTTCGCGACGGCACGGCCTCACCGTCCGGCAGCGACGTTGATCGTTGATAGGTCTTAGACAGAGCCAGCTCGCGCAGCAACCAGCGAATATTGAAATCATGCGTTGCGAATTCATGATGCAGCACGTCCAGCAGTTCCGGGTGTGTAGCCGGGTTGTCCGTGTGATGCAGGTCCAGTGGTTCCACAAGGCCTTTCCCCATCATCGTGAACCACAAACGATTGACGATGTTGCGGCAAAACAATTTGTTATCCGGTGAGGCCAGTCCCGACGATAATTCGCTTAGCGGACTGAATCTCGGGACGCCCGTCGTTCGTTTCTTTCGATCCGGCGGCTCAATGTACTGCTGCTCCTTTTCGAATGTGGCAATGTCAAACTCTTCACCTCCGGGCACAACCGGGCTGGTCTTCAGAGCCACCTGTTCAAAGACGGATGAGAACTCCTTTTGTTCCGTCATCAACTTTTCACCGATCGCAGGAAACTTCACATCCCGGCGGATGTCGACATTTTCGAACACCATGTGCAGGCCCTGAAAATCCTGTTGCGAATAATCATTGACGGTCAGATGATCGTGGCACTGAGCACACTGCAGATCGATTCCGGCGAACAGGCGACCGACATCGCGAGTGAGTCCGGGCACATCGATGGGAGCCATCGCTCCTTCTTTCACCAGCCGTTGCGTCTGAAAGAAAGCGGCTCCCCGAAGCTGCTCGTTATCCGCGTCGGGTTTCAGGATTGCCGCAGCAATCTGATGCCATGGCAGATTCTGTTCAAAGGCCGTTCGCAGAAACGTTGTCCATTCGTCGTGGTCACCACGACGTTCCATCAGCATCACGTGAAACAGTTCCTGCATGCGCCTTGGGTAATCCGATCCGGCCAGCAGCGCGTCAATCAACGAAGTTCGTTTCAGCGGCGAAGTGTCTGCCAGAAATCGACGAGCTTCCTCAGCGGACGGGATTCTTCCCGCCAGATCCAGATAAATGCGTCGCAGGAACTCAGAATCAGCAGCGGTAGTTCCAAACGTCAGATCCTGCGTCCGGGCCTCAATCAACCGATCAATCTGCTCATGCAGATCGCCGTCTGCAGCATGAGCGGAAGTGACGGTGATCAGCATCGCGGCGGCCATCGGCATGACCGCGGCCACTTTGAGTCGACACAACATGACACTGCTGAGATGGATCGTTGTGGGCATCACAATTGGCAGGGCAGGGCGCGGAGTAACATGTGGTGGGTCAGTCCTGAGGATCCGGACTGACAATAGGCTAAACATTCGCCCTCGCACATTCAAGGTTTTATTCACGGCTGCCTGTCGTGCTGCAGTAACGGATTGTGGTCTTCGACCGTAGGATGGGACCATTGTCCCGTCCCGCCATTTGATTAAGTAAAGTAGGGTGTGTGCTTGCACGCACCAGATTGCAAGACCGAATTCATGCGCTGTTCTGGCCCGGTTCAAACGCAGTGTTTTGCGTTCTTTGGTTCTGATCGCATCTGCCATGAGGTCGTGAGGCAGGTGCGAGCGAGCGAGGATTTTTGATTACATCCGGGATGATTCGCCCCGAGACCGATGCGTGCAAGCACACACCCTACGGTTCTGGCACGGAGTAAATCTGCAGGGCCGGTTCCCACCGGCCGTTCAGCGTTTGTAAATGGCCGGTTTCACCGGCCCAACGGAACTGAGTTGCCGTGGTCACTTATTCCCGTTCCTTTCTTAAACGAACTGCCGCAGTACAATGTGCCTTCCACACAGTTCTCCACAGGCAACAGAGCGCAATTACATCCATGACCAAAACAAAAATGCGGATGCATCGTCTTAACGACCTGACACGAACACGCACCTTTCTCACCGTGGCTTTTTCGCTCGGATGGCTGTTCACCGGATTTCTGACCGGTGCCGTCGCCGCGGAACGTCCCAATGTCATCGTGATCATGAGCGATGACCAGGGAGGCGGTGACTATGGTTTCATGGGGAACGATGTGATCAGGACGCCCGAACTGGATGCAATGCATCAGCGCAGCGGAGTTCTGAACAGGTTCTACGTCAGTCCGGTTTGTGCTCCGACGCGGGCCAGCCTGATGACTGGCCGATACAACTACCGAACACGATGTATCGACACCTACGTCGGTCGAGCAATGATGGACACAGCAGAAGTGACGATGGCTGAATTCCTGCGTGATTCCGGCTATCACACCGGAATCTATGGCAAGTGGCACATGGGCGATAACTATCCGCTGCGTGCAATGGACCAGGGTTTTCAGGACAGCCTTGTTCATCGTGGCGGCGGCATCGGTCAGCCCTCTGACCCTCTGGGCGCTGAAGGCAAGTACACCGATCCAACCCTGATCAAGAACGGCAAAGAAACGCCGATGAAGGGTTACTGCACGGACATCTATTTCGATGCGGCCATGGACTTCATCTCCAGGAACGCGAAGGACGGCAACAACTTCTTCACCTACATCGCGACCAACGCACCGCACGGTCCGTTTCATGATGTGCCACAGGAACTGTATGACGAATACAGCAAAGTCGACTTCACGCCGATTCTGGTCAACAAGCTCAATCCAAAGCGACTGCAGGCAGAAAATGACAAGCTGGCTCGCATCGCGGCGATGATCACGAATATCGATGAAAACGTGGGCCGGCTGTTCAGCAAGCTCGACGCCCTTGGTATTCGTGAGAATACAATCGTGGTCTACCTGAATGACAACGGGCCCAACACGATGCGTTTTGTCGGCAACATGCGCGGCATGAAGACCCACGTGGACGACGGCGGCATTCGCTCACCACTGTTATTCCATTGGCCTGCCAAAGTTCAGGCCCGCAAAACCTCGGACGCCTTGTGCGCACACATCGATCTGCTGCCCACGATTCTGGATGCCTGCGACGTCAAAGTACCAGCCGGACACAAACTGGACGGACGCAGCTTTCTGCCGCTGTTGACCGGCAACAATGCAGAATGGCCAACTCGACAGATCGTCTTGCAAACACATCGCGGCAACGAACCGCAGCAGTACCACCACTTCGCCATCCATGAACACCCCTGGAAACTGGTGCATCCCACTGGTTTTGGCAAAGAGAGTTTTGCCGGCGAACCGCAGTTGCAGCTTTACAACTTAAGCAAGGACCCACGCCAGCAGAATGATGTCGCCAGCAAATACCCTGAGGTGTTTCAGCGACTGAAGAAAGGCTACGAATCCTGGTTTCAGGATGTCAGTTCAACTCGACCGGATAACTACGCTCCGCCTCGAATCGTCATTGGCACCGAACACGAACTGCGCAGCGTATTGACGCGTCAGGATTGGCGGCACGTTCAGGGGAAACCTTGGGCCGGCAATTCCAACGGCTTTTGGCTGTTGGAAGCTCCGCAGGCCGGATCCTACGAACTGGAGATCGCCTTTTCGTCAGACCATCCCACCGGAAAGGCCACCATTAGCGCCGGGACTGTGACGAAACAATTGGACATTGCAGCGGGCCGGTTGCGCGGTCACACCACCGACATCAAGTTGCCCGCCGGTAAGATGAAGCTGGCCGTCGACGTCGTGTTTAACGGCAAGACGCAGGGACCGCATCAGGTGATCTTGACCCGCAAGTAATTCGGCATCCACGCAACCGTGAAGAAGAGTATGTGACCACGGAATACACTGAAGACACGGAACGGAGGGCGTCTGATGATTGACTTGCTAATCGAGAAAGAGAACTAATGGTTATGCCTGTTTTAAAAGGGAATCGATTCCTGCCGATCATTGTTGTGCTGTTGGCAACAACCGGCGTGGCGTTCTGCACGCCGCCGCCAACCAAACAACAATTACAGAAATGGCTCAAGCGGTTTCCCCAGGCTGACGTGAATGGCGACGGCCAGCTGACTGCTGCCGAAGCGGATACATTTCGCAAAAAACTTCTGTCCAGACGTAAGCCAGCGAATCCCGGCAGGGCGCAGCGAGGCGCACCGCGCGAGTTCTCGATCGACAAAGGCTGGGACGCGGACAGCTTTCCAAAGCATGCGGTGTCCCACAAGTCGCCCCAAGAGATCAAGGCGATTTACGCCGAGCAGGTTGGCGGAAAGAAAGCGGTGGTCTCATTCGAGAAGCCGGAGAATGGCACTCTGCGAATCGTGGGCACCGGACACAGTTTCATGGCCCCCGGATTCAAGACCTTCCCGCTCATCTGTCAGGCAGCCGGATTCACACAACCGCTGTACACTCACACTGGCGGGGGCATCACTGGCAGCACTCGTTACAAGTGGGAGCAGGAAAACGGCATCTTTCAATTCGATGGCAAGCCGCAGCCAAAACTTTTGTCCTCGATCGCCAATGCGAAGTGGGACGCCATGATGTGGGGGCCCTACTTCCAGGATCGTCCGGAATTCTATGCCTGCTGGATCGACTTCTGTCTGAAATACAACCCGCACATGAAGTTCTATCTGTCGGACGCCTGGCCGCAGTTGTACCAACTGGACTCAGTTCCGGAGTCCGAGAGCTTCTTCACGGAAGAAATTTTCGAACGCCTGGGGAAAGAGCGAACCGCCGGTTATATGAGCCTGGTGAATACGCTCCGCGAGAGCTATCCGGACAGGGTGTTCATCATGCCGACATCAGACGCGATGGTGCTGGCCGCGAAACATCACCTGCGTGGAGAATTGCCCGGCATCGAAGGAATAAACAAGATCATCGGTAAGAAGGATCGCTCACTCTGGCGCGACAAGCTCGGTCACCTCGGCCCCGGCTTTGAGCGGCTGGAAGGCTATGTGTTCTATGCCACGATCTACGGCCGTTCTCCGGAGTTGATCGAGGGGGACATCGACTTCCGCGACAAAGGTAACTTTCCGAGCCGGGAACTCGACCGTATTTTCCGCAAAATCGCGTGGCAGGCCGTGGCCGGGAACGCACTATCAGGAGTTCGTGACAGAAATACTGACGGTGTCGGCGATTGATCGGACGAACTTTGCCGGATTTGCTGGGCGCTGGCAATGGTAAGCCCCGGCCGCCATTTCGGCAACTCAACAGTCGATGTGGTATCGATCCAGCATTTCCAGGTCAACGTCGATGCCCAGACCTGGAGCAGTGGGCACAGCGATCGTGCCTGCCTCGATCCTGAACGGATTTTTCAGAATGTCATTTTCCAGCCCGTAGTACGTGGAATCATTCGCCAGCGAATACGCTGGACACGCAGCGGCCACGTGCAACATGGCCGCTGTTTTGGGTCCGAGGTCGTGACCACAATGCATGATACTCGGAATGCCGGCGGCTTCGCACAACCGGCCGATGATGACACACGGCTGAATGCCCCCCGCGATGTGAGTATCCGGCAAAACGAACTCAGCGGCGTCTCCGCGCAGGATCTGTATAACACTCGACGGACCGATCACACTTTCGTTCAGGGCGAGTGGAACGTTTATCGAGCGTCTTAGCGTGGCAGCTTCGGACAACGGCTCTGCGGTAATTGGTTGTTCGATATACTCGAGATTGAATTCCTCAACACGATGGCCGAGTTCGATGGCGGCGGTCAGCGAGTAGCTGCAATTGGGATCGATCCTGAGTCTCAGACCGTCTCCGACGGCGTCGCGGATTCCTCTGACCATTTCGACGTCTTCGTCCATGTCCGCACCGGCCTTGGTCTTCAGCGTGGAAAATCCCTGCTCGACACACCACGACGCGATTTCGCCCGCTCGCTGATAGGATTGGATACCCATGCACGCGGCCAGTGAAATGCGCGGACGAACGGCTCCTCCAAGTAATTGGGTCACTGAAAGTCCGGCCGCTTTTCCTCGTATATCCCACAGGGCGAGTTCCACGCCGGATTTGAGCCGTGATTCGA
Source organism: Fuerstiella sp. (assembly GCA_039831575.1). Taxonomy (GTDB): domain Bacteria; phylum Planctomycetota; class Planctomycetia; order Planctomycetales; family Planctomycetaceae; genus Fuerstiella. The sequence goes on from JBDONA010000079.1 coordinate 9,006, forward strand.
ACGGGCAGTCCCGGTGAAACGCAACCACGTTTCGTGCGTCACGTCCGACCAGCCACTCGCTCGCTTGCGCCTGCATTTTTCCAGCACTGATGTCCGGCAGGAAGTTAACGTTGTGTTCTCCCCAACCGGTGATGCCATCCGTCGTTTCGACTCGCACGATGGCACTGCGCGTCGCGGAACTGCTGCGCACATGCGAGCGATACGGAGCGATGGGAGCGATCTGGGGGACTTCGACGACCCACACGTCAACGCTTCTGATTTGCATGTCTTTCCGTTTCATGCGAGTTTCCACGGGGTGACGCATTGCAGCATGTGCATCAGAAATCGACGAATTGACTCACTGCTTTGCTGTGTCATGGACTCGCGGCGCGGTTGGTTAGCATAATCCTTATTGGTTGGCGAATTCCGTTCCTTTCCGTAGAACTTCGTCAGGAATTCCACGATCCTTAGCGTGCTGTCCAGAAGCAACCGTACGGCTTTTTCCGCCGTCTTGGGCCGAAAAATGGGCTAAAAACACAGCAATTCTGTAGAATTCGTGATCCACGAGCACCGATGCTGCGTTCCTAATGGACTACCCGACACCTGTTCCGACAAAAGTGGAGATGTTGATGGAAGACGAGCAAACGAAGTCACAGTTGGACGCGGGAACTGGTGTGGGTCTGGGTGTCGCACTCGGCATTTGCTTTGGTGCTGCATTGGGCCCTGTCTTCGGACAGTGCAGGCGGTCTGCACCGGACTGCTCAGAAACCAACGACGAGTAGTGCGCCCGGCGACCGGCCGAAAAACGATTGGCTGCACGATCTGGATGTTGGTTTGATGAAGAGGAGAAAATGTGATGGAAGTATTTGGAATAATAGGAATGTCGTTTGGCACATCAGGATTTATTTTTGCCCTGATAGCTATTGGAAGACTTGATAAGCTTGAAAAACAACTAAAAAAGGACGGAGTCCTGGATCAAGGATTTAAGTCCGAGTGCCGGACGAAAACGTAGTTGTCATTCATGGTGCGATGCCGACGACGAATGGGACAAGTGAGCATTTCCCTGACGCGGCCAGAGCTGGGATATTCCTCTACTCTCCCACACCACATGGCATGCGGGCCCACGCCTGGCGGTGTGGGAGTTCGGGTCCCGTTATTCGTTCGACAACTTCCGGCAGTTCCACGGCGCATTCGGTGCATGACTGCCGCTCCTTGGCCCCAATTGGCTGATCACCCCCAACGGAGGCAACCGTGCCGAAGCACCTGCATCGCAACAGTCGATTTCTGCTTATTCTGTCGACGTGTCTGTCAACGGCTGGCGACTGCGATGATTGGCCGCATTGGCGCGGGCTGCAACACAACGGGCACGTGGATGAATCCTCACACTTCACCAGCGGGACGTGGCCGCCTGCCGATGCCGTCTGGAGTATCAACGTCAATGCCGGCGGCAGCGGACCGATCGTCATCGGGGATCGCCTGTACACAATGGGCTGGAAAGCAGGTCAGGACCACGTCTACGGCATTGACGCACTCACTGGTCGCGAGATCTGGCAACAATCTTACGACTGCCCACGCTACGGGCGGCACAGCGATGGTGACAAAGGACTGTATTCCGGACCATCTTCGTGTCCGAGTTTCGACGCCGCGACCGGATATCTGTACACCCTCAGTACGGATGGCGACCTGAACTGCTGGGACACGCGCAACAACGGCCAGCGTGTGTGGCATGTCAACTTCTACGATGCGTACCAGGTTCAGCAGCGACCGAAAGTCGGTCGGCGACTACTACGTGACTACGGATACACAACAGCTCCGTTGCTGTCCGGTAATGCCGTCATCGCGGAAGTCGGTGACGATGAAGGCAACCTGATGGCGTTCTCAAAGCTGGACGGTAAACGACTGTGGACATCTGAATCAAAGGATCCGGCGGGCCATACGGGAGGCATCGTCCCGATTGTTGTCGACGGCCTGCCATGCATCGCAGTGCTGACAATTCGAAACCTGTTGGTCGCCCGTCTGGACAAGGGTCACGAAGGTGCAACTGTCGCAGAGTTTCCCTGGGTGACCGACTTCGCGAACAGTATCGCGACGCCAACTGTGCAGGACAATTCGATTGTGATTACCTCAGAGTACAACCAGTACGCCATCACTCGAATCGACATCACAAAATCCGGGGCAAAGCAGGTTTGGTCGCAGCCGTATGCATCAGGTGTCTGCTCACCCGTTATTTATGGTGGTCACGTCTACTGGTGTTGGCGCGGGATGTACTGTCTGAATTTCGAAACCGGCAAACCGATCTGGCGAGGCGGTCGCTTCAATGATACCGCTTCCTGCATTGCGACGTCCGATGGTCGACTGATCGTCTGGGCTCGACAGGGCGACCTGGTACTTGTCGAAACCGCTGACCGTTCACCGGAAAAGTACACCGAACTTGCAAGGAAGCCGGCAATTTTCAAGGCCGACGTCTGGCCGCACATTGTACTTTCCGGTGGCCGACTGTTTTGCAAGGATCGAGACGGCAACATGAAGTGTTTCACACTGCTGTCACCATAAATCCCACCTCGTTTGTTCACCGCTGAATCCACAGTTCCACGCCCACCAGCTTTGCGCCCGCATCATTGGTTTTCACCATAACGCGGTTCGGCCCCTGCCGAATGGCCTGTACAGGAACCTGACACAAGAACCGTTTCACGCCAGCGACAGATTCACCACCACCGGTCGGCCCGAAATTGGCCGATCCAAACAGGATCTCCGGCGTGCTGACTGTACTCAGTCCGGTGAAGTCGACTCGCAGTTCCGCCGTGACGCCAAATCCGGCACCGCTGAGATCTTCCGGCACGTGCAAAGAGCGACGGGCGAACTCGTTCGCCTTGAGTTCCAGCGGCAGTGCCTGAGAGAAGTCGGCGACGTCCTTGGCCCAGAAATGTGAAGGCATCCACTGACCTGCATCAGAGATCGCGTACATCAGCGTTTGCGAATTCAACATGTCGGCAGATCCGATCGTTCCCAGAATCTGCCTGGCATAAGCGCGATCAACATCGCCAGGACCAGGAAATAAATTGAAGGTGTAAATGCCATCCGCGCCGTCATGCCACAATCGTGCTGCAGCACCGAACCATGCTGCGGGGGGCTGTTTGGTGTTTTCACCTCGCGGGGGGCGATACATCAGGCCGGACTGACTCAGGCAGGGATAGACGGAAACGTTGTGTTTCTTCGCCAGGGACACCATGTCCGCAATGGGCAGATCGAATGTAATGTAGCCACCGCCAAGTGACACCACATCCACCAGTTTTCCCTGCAACCATGCGACGATATCGATGCCGATTCGCTGACTGGCCGCCCGCGTCGCCGGCACTCTGGCGGCCAGCAGAAACGGTTTCCCCTGTCGCGCACTTTCCCGCAGCACCAGGTTGCGCACGTTCTGTACCAGACGAGTAAGAATGTCGGTCTGCGCCGCTGTCGCTGGCTGGCCTGCAAAACTCGTGCGGAAGTAGAACGGCGCTCTCAGGAAATCGAGTTCGATGCCGTCGATCGGATAATTCGTCAGGACCTCTTCAATGATCTGCAGCAGACGTGGTTCGACATCCGGATGCTCGAAGTCGACCAGACTCCACAGACGTCGGCGGTCTGTAAACTTCTGCGATTCTGCCAGAGTCGACATGATGCGGGTGGGATCCTGCTGCTTCCATTTCGGACGGAAGGCAACAGTCCACGCATCGTGGATATCATTCATCCGCAATGTCCACATCGATTCCAGCCCATGCTGGTGTGCGAATTCGCAGGACATGCGCAGACCGTCCGTGCCCTGCTGCAGAAACGTCGTCAGATTATTTCCGGCAAACGAACCGTCCTGCGAGCGAAAAACTTCCGCGACCTTCGTGTCATGGGTAAAGAAGTTGAAGCTTTGAGTGGTCGAGTAAGAAATGCTGTCGACATGAGTCTGCAGCAGCGGCGTGTGGCGGACGGCCAGAAAGTTCTCGACGGTATCCGCTCCTTTCTGCCAGATATCGTCACCGTCATTATTGAAGATAACACGACGCCGTCGATGCGCCGCCTGCTGACGGGCGGCATCCAGCACGGCGACTTCCGACGATTCAATGCGGCGACCACCTGACCATCCCAGACCCAGCGCCGTACCGCCGGCGATCAATCCCGACAGGAATTCACGTCGTGGTGTCGGCATGTTTGTCTTCCTGGATGGACGGTGAGGATCATTCGGAGGCTGGCGACGGCGCATCGGCGGCCTGCGTGGAATCCCGCTGGCTTGTCTGTTTCTCCAGCTCAGCATTCACCAGATCGATATGCATTCGCAGATTGTAGAACTCTTCCATGTAGGAAAGTGGAATGTCCACCGTATTCAGTTCATTCGACATGGCCTGCAACCTGGCGGCGTGTTCTGATGGATCACCGCTGTTCTCTTCACGCAACTTCTTATCAATACCACGCAGAACATCGTACCAGCGGTAAATTCGTGAACGGATCCGCCAGCGATAAACAGGCGGCGCGATTTTGAAGAGCGGAATCAACAGCGTCAGCAGCGGGATGATCAAAATCTTGGTACGGTCGATCATCGACGCCACCCAGAAGCTCAGATGCCGCTGAAAAAACGACGGTCCGTGTGCAAGATAACTGCGGGCTGCAGAATTGACCGGAAACGAAACGTAGTCCTGAGAGGGCAATTCGCCATCATCCGCCAGCAGTCCGCCATCGTGATGCTGTTCCATGGCAACTTTCAGCAGCAACGGAACAAAGGCATCGTGCATGGCACTCGTCGTGACCAGATTCGCAGCTGGAGCGATCAAACGCACGCGTTTGCGCGGCAGATTCTTTTCGAAGTCTATAACTCCCTCTTCCAGCACGACATCTTTGAGAAACGGCAGTCGTCTCGCGTATGCCTGTTGCCGTGCAAAGTCCATCAGGACAAGCTGAGGATCTTCCAGCAGCTGCGGCAGAATCGGCGATTCCGGTCCCACCACAAACATGGCTGCGTCGACGTGATCGACATCCAAAGATAACGCGGCCTGCAAACCGCTTTGATTCAGAAATTCCGTGCCATCGCGTCCGTCGTAAATGCCATTCATGGTGAGCAGTTGTGTCGCCAGCAGAGACGAACCGCTGTCGGCTTCACCCACAGCAATGCGTCGCCCCTTCAGATCGCCAAGGTGTTCGATCTCCAGATCGGCACGATGAAACACCCACAACGGCTCAAAGTACAAACTGGCGATCGCTTCGATCGAATCCGCAGCATGGGCATCTGGCGGAGCCGTGCCGCCCTGAACGATCGCCAGGCTGACGGTGTCGTCATGCAGCAACAGGTCGAAGTTCTCCACCGACCCCGCGGTCTCGCGGAGCTCAAGCGTGACGCCGTGTCGTGCGAAGGCGTCGGCGTATGTTTCCGCAAAGGCGTGATAACGTCCACCCGTTCCCCCGGTAGCGATCACAACAGTCTGCGGTGGCGGCGGCTCGACAAAGTAAAACGCAACGGCAAACAAAGCAACCGTGCCGATGATGCCCGGACCAATCATCCGCAGCAGCTCGCGTCGCCGCTGACGAAATTCATCCAGCAGTCGGATGGGTTCAACGATGCTCATTTTTCAGTCAGGCCGCAGAAATTAAATCGAAGTGTTCCAATACTGACCGCCCATCATAGAATCCAGTCTTCCGGAATCGACCTTCAGCACTGGTCAGACTATGAAGGCCGACTTCTTTCGTCAACGATGTCGGTCAAACCAATACGGAGACACACCTGCGTCATGAACATGTGCATACGAATTCTTCAGCAACTCGCGATTGTCACTTTGCTGCCGGCTGCGTTACTTCCTGGTGTACCTGTCGCCGCAGATGATGCGGCGGGCGAAACACCACTTAAACTGACGTTAACGCCTCAGATTTACGCCGTGCCAGGCGTTGAGATGAGTGTGTATTTCGACAACGTTGTCCTGACTGAGGAACCGCACAGCTACCACTTTGCCGTCGAGTGTGCGATCGGTCGTACAGAAGATCGTCGGTGGACGGTCATTCCGCAAACATCGGACGTGGGCCGGATTCCGTTTGCAGTTCGTGTCAGCAACAGTGACGGAAAACTTCTGGCGACGGCCAGCAGCGTGTTGCAGATTGTTCCACGTGAAGCCGGGCAGGATAAGAACATCCGCCTGCTGATTGTCGGCGACAGTCTGACTCATGCCACGAAATATCCCAACGAAATCGCGAGACTGTTGTCGCAACCGGGCAATCCGGGTTGGACGATGCTGGGCACGCATCGTCCGTCGTCAGCCGCGGAAGGAGTTGCTCACGAAGGCTACGGCGGCTGGACATGGGCACGATTCGCGAGCAAGTACGAACCACACCCGGATGGTACTCACCGAAAACGCAGCAGTCCCTTTGTTTTCCTGGCCGCCGACGGAAAACCGCAGCTGAACGTACAGCGGTACATTCGTGAGCACTGCGACGAACAGCCGCCGGACTTTGTGATCTTCATGCTGGGGATTAACGACTGCTTCAGCGCTCCGCCAGACGATCCGGCCGGTATCGACTCACGAATAGATATCGTCTTTGAGCACACGAAAACTCTGTTGGCCGATTTCCGCAAGGCGGCCCCGAATGCTCATTTCGGAATCTGCCTCACGCCCGCTCCGAATTCACGGGAAGAAGCGTTTCAGGCGAACTACAAGGACCGGTATCACCGCTGGGGATGGAAACGAATTCAACATCGCCTGGTGCAGCGACAGATTGAAGGTGTCACCACGAACCCGGACAACAATGTCTCAATCATTCCGACGCAACTGAACATCGACCCGGTGGATGGCTACCCAGCCAACAACGGCGTGCATCCGAATGAAGCGGGTTACCGGCAGTTGGGTAGCAGCATCTATGTGTGGCTGAAGTCGAGGTTATGAGGACAGATACAGTCCGGGCGAAACGAGCGAGTCCCGGTCTGTTGAACAGACCGGGACTCTTTGCTGGCAATCAAATTTGCAGAACGATTAGTAGCTCAGGTTTCCTCCAAACACGGGGATTCCGCCGCGATTTACGACATCCGTCCATACCTTGAGTTTCTCGCTTTTCCAGAACTTACTGCACAGCTGAAAATACTCAAGGATAACTTCCTTTTCGCCCTTCTCAAGGAGCTCCAGTGCCAGCGACATATTCGGCCCGAACGAATTCAACGTCGGGCCGCCCTGAATTCTCGCCGCGGCCAACAAATGTGATTTGGCTTGTGCAATGTCGCCTGCCTGGACTGCAAGACGACCAAGAACCACATTACCAAGATGAACGGCTCGCCCGTCGTTGCCGACCTTCAGCAACTGATTCGCATATTGCCGTGCTTTGTCGGCAGCACCGTCTTCAAAGGCGACGGTTGCAAGATCCGGCAGTTGCGGATGGATTTTTTTAGATGTTTCTGCGCCTTGACGGACAGCAATCTCAAACTGCTCCATCGCGGTTTGTGCGAGCTTCCGTCGCTCCTGTTTCGAACCGGGGTAGATGAGGCCCAGCTTGTACAGGTGACGGACGTGCCTGTTACATTGTCGACAAAATCCGTCTGGATGTAGGTATCGCCGACGTCATCAGTGGCTTTGGAAATGGTTACTTTCACCGTCTCGTCATCAGACTCGATCACCAACGTGCCTTTGTCGGTTTCGACGTAGATGATTCCGGCCAGAATGAAACCAAAGGCAGCACACGCCAGCAACTTAAACCTCGTCGGTGGCCACCACGAATTTCCTCCACGCTTATCCTCCAGCGAGTTAACCGGTATCTTCGTTTTGTGTTTTTCGAAAAAGGGAGCTAAGGCGTCGGCAACTTCCTGAGGGGTCTGAAACCGCTGGTCGGGATCTTTGGACAGCATGCGATGAATGATGTCAGACAGCCCTTCGGGCACGTCATCCCGCAGACTGCTGATGGATACCGGCTGGGTGTCAGAGTGGCTCCTGAGTTTCTCCGCCACGCTGCCTTCGGCGAACGGCGGTTGGCCGGAAAGCAGATAGTGCAACGTCGCCCCCAAGCTATAGATGTCACTTCGAATGTCCGCCTGATGAGCATCGGCCGCCTGTTCCGGGGAAATGAAATCGGGCGTCCCCATGATTGCACCGGCGACCGTGAGATCAGGATGCTCCGGCAGCACGGCCTGTTGCGACGACAGAGATTTTTCCGCCAGTGAAGCCAGACCGAAATCCAGAATCTTGATCGTGCCGTCAGACGTCAACATCAGATTGTGCGGTTTGATATCGCGATGCACCATGCCCCGTTCATGAGCGTATTGCAGCCCCACTGATGCCTGCCGAGCGTATTCACACGCTGCGGCCACCGAGAGTCGATCACCGTGTTTGACGAGTTCTGCCAGATTGACACCGTCAACGTGCTCCATCACCAGAAAGTGAATGTCATCTGCCTGTTCTGCGTCGTAGGCCGTAACGATGTTCGGATGTGACAAATGGGCGGCCGTTTTGACTTCCCGATGAAAACGTTCCACCGCCTCCGGGTTGCGCATCAGTTCTCTGTCAATCACTTTACGGGCGACGGTTCGCTCCATCATTCGGTGTTCTGCCTTAAACACATCACCCATACCGCCTTTGGCAATCAATCCCACAATCTCATACCGCGGATGTTGGGTAAGTGCTGACTGCCTGTTCCCCATGGTGTCGTCACCGGCTGTCAATTCACGTTCTGTCACTTCAGTGGCGGCGCTGTCAATCGGGGCATTTGCTTCTTTCAACAACGCGACAAACGTATCTTCTGAAGACAAACCCATTAACGTTTCGCTGCACGGATCACACGTGCTGATGTGACATTCAACCGTTGCGGCGTCGCCGGATGACAGTTGACCGACGCTGAAGGCTGTCAGGTCTTCAACGCTCGGGTGGATCTGCTGTTTGGGCATGGGCATGATTCCCTGTTCGTGGTGGACCGCTGACGTGGAAGATCTCACGACTTGAGTGTGCGGTTTCCAACGGCGAGTCGTGATCAGTTCTAAATGGGAAGTGCCCGCCAGTCAGATTTCTTTCACGACCTTGCAGGAAAATCCGAGGACGCTTCCACCAGACCAGCGACCTCCTGACGTAACCTGCTTAACACACGTGACTTAGCAATGAAGACCGCATTCACAGAAATTCCCAGCTCTGCGGCCACCACGTCCGGCCGTTCGCCGTCAATCGCGACTCAAGAGAAAGCTGTCCATGGCTGGCGCAAACAGTGGTTGTGACAGCGTTAGCAGTTGCTGAGCGATATGCCGATCATGTTGTCGATTCCACAATTGGCTCATTTCACTGGCCGGATCCTCCAACTGCGATAGTCTACGGCCCATGTCAGAATCACCCGGTGCCTGCGGACGGCGACCTCGCGCACGCCAGAAGTTGCGCAATCGGTTGACCAGAATTGCTCGCAGCCATGTCCGAAATGCCCCCGGCCGTCCGTTGTGATCGAAGGATTTCAGGTCTCTGGAAACCGCCATCAGGACGTCCTGCACCAGGTCGTCCGCATCCGTAGACTGCACGTCATATTTCCGCAGCCAGATCGTCAACCGCGGCCCGTACAGCCTGACCAGCCGATCCCAGGTCTCTGGGTCATCTGTTCGCTGCAGGCGATTCAACAGGGTCATGGATGTTTCGGACATCGGTCATGTATTCCAAGGGTGTTTTGGAAGTATCCTGCCTTCGCGGCTTCGCGCCAATCAACCGGCTGTTGTTGCCACAGCACGTTCACTGTAGCAGCGCCGCAAAGAGTCCCGGTCTTTTCAAAAGACCGGGGCTCTTCACCTTCGTTACAATGTCCTTTCCTGCAGCGGTACAATACGGTTCCATGAATTCCTTCTAAACGAAACTCGACTCGTTCGTGACATTCACGCCCTTTAGCAGAGCCATAGTCCATTGCTTAAATCTCGTTTACGCTGCCTGTTCGCGTTGGTCGTCGCCGGCGCCGCTTGTCCAATTGTATCCGCTGCGCCACCAAATATCGTCATCCTTCTGGCCGACGACATGGGCTACGGGGATCTCGGTTGCATGGGCAGCCAGCATCTGGTGACACCGCACATTGATGCCCT
>JBDONA010000462.1:0-4226 GCA_039831575.1 Fuerstiella sp.
AGGACGAAGTCAGTCCCTGGCTCTCGTGCTGTCGCAGGTCTTCCACAATTGAGTCCAGGAACTCAATGGGAACTAATCGGGAAAGAGTGAGCCTGCTGAACGGGGTCTTCAAGAGACCGCTGCGTAGCGCGTCACTCAACCGCTCGAGACTACGCTCGTTTAGTTTTGTCAGCGCGAAGCCGCTCATACGTGATCCTTGAAAAACTCAACGCCCAGGTTCTCGACTGTTGGTACAACAAGCGCGCGATCGAGGTAAGCGTTATGTTGTTCACACGACGTTTCTGCGATCAGCAGACAGCCGTGACACGCAGCACCGTGCAGAAACCGTCGCTCGTGAAGATTGTTGGGCTTATGCTGGCAGCACACGGGGTCATTCGAGCAGAGTTCTGCCCGAGTCAGCGCGTGCCGCATATGTTCATGAATACGGCGGCCTTCCTGTACGAGCCCGCCCAGTGTTCCTTCTGAATCAGGCGACCCGGTGTACAGCAGAATTCCATATCCGACATCATCGAACGCATAGATTCGTTCGCGAATTGAGCTCGCCGGATATCCGCATTCCAGGGAGATCGAAGTGATCAACATGTGAGCCAGGGAATGGAGGAAGTAATACTGCAACGGCGGAAAATCAAGCTTCGAGGTCTTGTGTTCGGACTTCCAGATTTCAAACCCTCCACTCAGTGATTCACCGTAGTGAAGGACTGTCGGCTTCGTCACCCACTCCGCGAGGGCCTCGCTGCTGAACTGAATGAAAATGCCCTCGCCACGATTCTCAATGGCTGGCACCCAACTCATTTCCCGGGCTAGTGGCGCTGGTAGCACACCGATTTCCAGCTCCCCCTCAACATTTGTTGTGGCGGCTTCAAACCGCGTGAATCCCGCCTGAGCGACGACCTCCCGCAGACGATGCACAAGGACGATCTGTTCGACATGCTGCATCCATGGCGCTTCCCAAACGGACCGCGCAAGCGCTCGTCCGTAAAAATCACCGTCCGGACGGTCATCTCCCTGTTCCTGTTCGCAGTTGATGAGCGTTTTCAGTTCGTCCGGTTTGAGGCGTGACGATGAGTCTGCCGCAGGGTTACGGCGACGTTCAATCTCTTCCCAAACCTCCTGGTCGCTCAGCCCTTCAAGTACAGGAGCCACGCGGGCCTTCCTGCGCTCGTAACGAACGTCTTCGATCGATTCAGTCGCTTCCAGAAACTGCCAGGCCTGATCGACTGCTTCGGACACCGTCTCATTGCGCTGCGGCAAAGAAATCACGCTCAGCTTCTGGGGGAAATAAGCATTGCTGGCGGTGCGGATCAGGAATCGGTTCGGCTGTTCACAACGAACGTTTGCGTATGGCCCCAGCCAGGGCTGACTGCCGTCACAAAGTCCAAGTGCTCCGGCCTTGCTATAACCGCCAGTTTCCACGGCTTCGCTCAGTAAGCGGCTTTCCTTACACTCACATCGCACCCGAATCTCGGAAATATCACCGCTTGTTCCGACATCATCCAGCCACAATCCCGCACGGCAGTCCTTATCCTCAGGATGAACGAACGCGAACCAGTCGATGTCGCCGATATGGCCGTGTCGACACGCTCTCACGAATCGAACCGGCACAACGTTTTGCGGCTTTCGGTCGTCTCCAATGTACCTTCTTTTTGTTAGTGCCGAACGATGCACCAGGCGTCGCGACCGAATCCGATTTCCGCTGTTCGACTCCCATTGAATGACGTTCTGCGTGACAAACCACTCCGGAAACTGCCAGCCAACAATTCCAGTGGAAGGAGCCAGTGGGTCGCTGCTGTCGCGTGGTGGGGCGAATAGTTTCAGGCTGTCGATACCGAGGTGTTCTCGAAGTTTTTGAAGCAACCGAGGCTCGTCGATTTCTTCATTGACCCCGTTCCATTGATCCAGTCCGCTGACGAGAATTGAATAGTCTGGCAGATCGACCATCGCTCCTGGACCGAACGTCGTTACAACCTGGCTGCGGCGGATCTGCCCGTGTGCTCTCTTTGGTTGTTTCTTAGCCATCTTCGCCGTCCTCCAATGATACGTTGTCCAACGTCCTAAGCCACAGGTTGACCTCTGGCTCGACATCACGCATCGAACGGTTAGCCCTGAACTTTCTGAATCGTGGGTGCACTCCATCCAACTCGGGATCAAGAAACTGGTATAGCAAGCGGCGTGCTGATCCGACCTCAGACTGATACTGCAATGCTGTTCCGTTCTGTCGGTATTCGTCCGCAATCTGCTCCCATTCGTCGAGCAGGTCCTGACAACGCTTGAAGACTCGGTCTTTTAGTTCCTGGCGCTCCGACGCACTTCGATCCTTGTTGTGTTCTTCTGCTCGCTCGGCCATCAGGGTGGAAATCCACGTCAGTTGTTGCCTTTCCTGAAGTATCTCAGTCGCTCCCTTTGGGGGCGTCATATTGGCGTGGCTATGTCTGGCAATCGCCACCACAGTCGCAGCCAGAGCACGGTCGAGCGCACGAGGACTGAACGGTGTGACGCTGGTGGCCTCGACGGTTCGATAGAATGATTCGTGAAACACGCTGAAGCGTTCATAGTGAGATCGGTCTCGCGGGCGGTTCAGGTTCAGAATCGTCACGACGAGCCCCGGTTTGTTGTGATCACGCCCGACGCGACTGGACGCCTGAATATATTCGGAATTGGACTTGGGTTGTCCGTAGATCACCATCAGGCCCAGACGAGTGATGTCCAGTCCGACGGAAATCATGTTGGTCGCCAACGCAACGTCCACGGACTCTTTCTCCTTCTTTCCGAACGCCTTTTCCAGTCGACGCTTGGTATCTGCGACCTTGTCTGTACTGACTCGACTTGTCAGCTCCAGCACTTCTTTCAGCGGGCCACGGTTCCGGAACAAACCATCCGTCTCGCCAACTCTCAATCGCTCCCCAAATCCAGTCAACGAATTGCTCACTTCATCTTCGATCAGCCTTCTTGCACCACCGAGTTCTCGCAGGCTGTTGAAATACCCCACCAATGTCATGTAAGGGTCGGCTGGATTTGTCTCTGACTTCCTGTTGTCCGTGTAGAGACGTTGCGCCGCCGCCATCAGAGTCAGGCACGTGCGAAGAAATACCCGCTTCGGACTGCGTCCCTGCCCGGTAATGCCCAAATACATGCGAGCATTCGACACACTGGGGGAAACCGTGCGTGCGAAAAAGGAATCACGACGGTCCGGTCCTGGTGGCGGAAAGATGTCGATATGGTCGCGATTGAACAAAGCTCGAATCTGACTCTCTGCACGACGAACGGTTGCCGTTGATGCAACGATCTTCGGCCGTATCCCATTTTCATCTGTACAAAGCTGATCAAGAGCCGTTTCATAGACGCCGGCGATGGTCCCTAACGGCCCGGAAATCAGGTGCAACTCGTCCTGAATGATCAAAGCTGGCGGCGGCAGCTTGCCGGCTGGAATCGGGACACCGCCAACTGGATCACAGGGGCCGAAAAAACCGGCATCGCTGTACCTGTCGACCTTGCCAAAGAAGCCTCCCACCTGCCCGGTCCAGGGCATCGCCGCGAACTTGTCCACCGTGGCAATCATGAAACATGGCAGTCGACGATATATGGACTCGTCGACGGCGACGATCGGCAGGCGACGGCTATTGGCCCCGGAAAACTCGCAGCGGCGGTTTATGCAGCAAACACGCAGTTCGCTCGGGTGGTCATTGTGCGGATACAGTCGGAACGAATTTCGATTGAATTTCGTGTTGCACCAGGGACAGTTTTCCAGGGGAACTGGTGACGGTTTTCGGTCATCATTCTGATATGAAATTGTTTTTGCACGGGCAGAATTCGGATTGTTGTCGCCCTTGCTGCCCATTGTGTTGGGTGTCGCCGCCTGTCCAACCCATAGAGCAATCTCAAACGGCCACGTACCCAGCTTTTCAACGTCCTGTTCGCGAAGCAATTCCAACGCACAGATTAACGCTGCGGCTCGTCCCAGCTGGTCGAGAGTCAGCAGTCGCAGAGTGTACCTCATCAGCACAGTCAGACCGCACGATTCAATGCCCGGATTTGTCAGGCGTCGGAAGACCAATGTGAACGCTGCAAGGCCGAGATAGGCTTCTGTTTTTCCGCCCCCTGTCGGGAAGAACAGCAGGTCGACTTTAGAACGGTCGGGCGAACTGGGCTCGACGATGCCCTCCATGTTCATCAACAGGAATGCAAGTTGAAACGGACGCCACTCGGGCTCAATCTCAGCCTCGGATTTT
>JBDONA010000632.1:0-4223 GCA_039831575.1 Fuerstiella sp.
GGGCAGATCATGTGGAACAACTGCGGGATGGGCCGCCACAAAGCTGGTTTAGAAGAGGCCATCGGGAAAATCGACTCACTCCGCGAAGAGTTCTGGCAGAACGTCAAAGTGCTCGGCGTCGGGGAATCGTTCAATCAGAACCTGGAACACGCCGGGCGACTGGCCGACTTCCTCGAATTCGGCGAACTGCTCGTCCGCGATGCGCTGGAACGCGAAGAATCCTGCGGCGGGCATTTCCGCGAAGAACATCAATCCGCAGAGAACGAAGCCCAACGCAACGACGACGATTTCTGCCACGTCGCCGCCTGGGAATTCCAGGGCGTCGGCAAGACCCCCACGTTGCACAAAGAGGCCCTCGAATTCGAAGAGGTCCCTCTGGCCACAAGAAGTTACAAGTAGAACAGATTCACCAGCCCGCAGCGCAAGCAAGGGACACCACGAAACACGACCGCGTTCGTCCCAAGGACCACCCCCCGATGAGTAACGGCACGCTCAACATCACCCTGAAAATCTGGCGGCAACCCGGACCCGACCAGCCTGGGGAGTTCCGCGAGTACGAGCTGAAAAACATCAGCACGCACATGTCGTTCCTGGAAATGCTCGACGTCCTCAACGAACAACTCATCGCCCAAGGCGAAGAAGCCGTCGCCTTCGACCACGATTGTCGCGAAGGCATCTGCGGCACCTGCGGTGTCATGATCAACGGCCAAGCCCACGGCCCCGATCACGAAACCACAACCTGCCAGCTGCACATGCGACGTTTCCGCAACGGACAGACGATCGTCATCGAACCATGGCGCGCCACCGCGTTCCCGATGGTGCGCGACCTGGTGGTTGACCGCTCTTCCTTCGACCGTATCATCTCCGCCGGCGGCTACATTTCCTCCAACGCGGGCAGTGCGCAAGACGCCAACGCTGTCCTCATTCCGAAAATCGAAGCCGACGAAGCCATGAGTTCCGCAGCCTGCATCGGCTGCGGGGCGTGTGTGGCCTCCTGCAAGAACGCCTCCGCCATGCTGTTTACCAGCGCGAAAGTGTCACACCTGGCGTTGCTGCCACAGGGGCAAGCGGAACGGCAACAACGGGCGTTGGGCATGGTGGCCCAGATGGATCTCGAAGGTTTCGGCAACTGCACGAACACCAACGAATGCGAAGCCGCCTGCCCGGCTGCCATCTCCGTCGACAACATTGCCCGGCTCAACCGCGAATACCTCAAGGCGGCCGCGACCGCGAAGTAAGGTCGAAACGCGAATGCTTCAGACACCCCTGCACCGCTGGCATGCGGACAACGGCGGTCGCATGGTCGACTTCGCCGACTGGGACATGCCGGTGCAATACACCAGCATCGTCGAAGAACACCACGCCGTCCGCAAAGCGGCAGGGCTGTTCGACATCAGCCACATGGGCCGCCTGAAATTCACCGGCCCTGATGCCTGTCGCTTCCTCGATTACCTCGTCACCAACGACGTCACGAATATCGCCCCGAGTCGAATTCGTTACGCCTTGGTCTGTAATAAATCCGGTGGCGTCCTCGATGACGTACTCGTCTACGCCTTTGAAGACAGTTACCTGCTCGTCGTCAATGCCTCGAACCGAATAAAGATCCTCGACTGGATTGAACAACAACGCGCCGGTTTCGATGTGGTCGTGGAAGATCTCACAACAGCACGTTGCATGATCGCCGTCCAAGGTCCGCAAGCCGCCGACATTCTCTCTTCATTGGCCGATGCCAACGTGGCCGAGTTGAAATACTATAGCGGCACGGAAATGACGGTCTGCAACCAGCCTGCACTCGTCAGCCGCACCGGGTACACCGGGGAAGACGGTTTTGAAGTTATCATCGATGCTGAGTTTGGCCAGATCGTCTGGGACGCCGCCCTGGAAGCGGGTGCGGCATCCGGGATTCGCGCTTGCGGACTGGGATGCCGCGACACCCTACGTCTCGAAGCCGGCATGCCGCTTTACGGGCACGAACTCGACGAAGCCACCGACCCGCTCTCTGCCGGTTTGAAATTCGCAGTGAAACTCAAAGCAGGCGACTTCAACGGACGTGATGCTCTGCGGACACTTGCCGACCAGACCGATCGCCCGGTCCGCATCGGCCTACAACTCGAAGGCCGCCGCATCGCCCGCGAGGGGGCAACATTACACATCGGAGACCGCGAAGTCGGCCACGTCACCTCGGGTACGGTCTCGCCCACACTCGAACGCACCATTGCCATGGGCTACGTCACGCATGACTTCACCGAAGTGGGAACAACACTCGAAGTCGACATCCGAGGCAAGCGCGCCGCAGCGAGCGTCGTCGAGTTGCCGTTCTATAAGCGGGATTGATTGCGGTACGCTCGAATCCCGTACCAGCCCTTATAGAGGCCATATAGATCGAGTTAGGCGATTTCCTGAAGGTCAAGTAATTGCCGGAGTGGCTCACGATGGAGTCAGATGTGCGAAGAGGGTCTTGCGCACCTCCGGGTTGCGAAGTTTCCAGATGACTCCGTCAATCATGTAGTGATGAATATTGACAGCTGAAGCAATCAGTGCTTGCAGGGCGAAGTTCTTGTCCCCCCACACTTGTGAAATGGACGGACCTTCAAACACGACGAGGCCGACGATGACGAGCACCAGGTAATATGCGATCCCGTGAAGGATCGCTCTGGTTTCCGTCACATCCCTCGTGGTTGAGTATTGATTCACCTCAACCCGTAAAGGAAAGATGAGATACTGCAGCGCATGGAATATTTGCAGGAGATCGAACAACCCCGGATGCACCCCGATCAGGGCATACCAGAGAAAAATCGCGATCCACGGCCTGTAACTCCGCACCGGGGGAGCCATTCCCGTGCGACGCCAGATGCAAACGAAGCCGGCGATCCCCAGTGGGATCGTCAGGGCGACAACACCCGTCCAGACATGATACAGCGTCTTGATGAGAGGAAGATGCTGTTCCCACATGCTGGCCGTGATGTTTTGCGGATCCCCCATCATCAACAAGATCGCCCACAAGATGTGCCAGACGAGCAGCGCATGGTACCCACACCGAATCAAGACGCGTTCAGTCCTGTTCGCCCGCATTTCCCAGATAGAAACTAAGAGCGGCTGTTTCCCGCGTCGTGTTGAGCCTACAAAACAAGGAGTGTGAGACACGTAGTCAACTCATGGATTGGGGGATGCGATGGGTGAAGGCAAACGGAATGCTTTGCGGGTCGATTTTGATTGCCAGATTCGTCTCGAATTCCACGGTGCCAACATCACCAGTGATGCTGGTCTGCTGGCCTATCGAGAACCCGATGAAGCGCTGGGGCTGACGACGGACGTCGACGAGTTGTCGATCCACGATCCTCGCACCGGCCAGAACACACAGCACAGCGTGACTGGGATGGTTCGACAGTCAGTCTACAGCCGTCTGGCCGGTTACGAAGACACCAACGACGCCGAACGCCTGTGTGTTGATCCGGCCATGCGGCCGTCCTCCCAAGAAGCCGGTCGTGTCCTTCGCCTGCTTCGAGTACCAGGCTGCCTCCTGGACCAAGCCGCGACGAGTTGTGGTGAAGGTCGAATGGCATCGAGGAGAACTGTATCCCCGCTT
Source organism: Fuerstiella sp. (assembly GCA_039831575.1). Lineage (GTDB taxonomy): Bacteria > Planctomycetota > Planctomycetia > Planctomycetales > Planctomycetaceae > Fuerstiella. The sequence continues at coordinate 3,587 of JBDONA010000632.1, forward strand.
GGGCTTCATCGTCACGAACCTGACCTGGTGGGCCGGTGATGTGGTTCGGTTCTACAACCAGCGCGGGACTGCCGAGCAGTGGATCAAGGAAGGCAAGTACGCCCTGAAATGGACTCGACTTTCTTGCTGTCGCTTCGTTGCCAATCAGGTGCGACTGCAACTGTTCGCGCTGGCATACAACCTGGGCAACTTTCTGCGTCGACTGGCCTTGCCGCAGACCGTTCAGCATTGGTCGCTGACCACGCTGCGTGAGAAGCTGATCAAGATTGGCGCGAAGATTGTCCGTCATGCGCGATACGTGACGTTCCAGATGGCGGAAGTGGCGATTCCTCGCAAGCTGTTCCGGGCGATTCTGCAGCGGATCGCCCGGCTGAAAATGAAAAGTCCGTTACCCGTACCGGGATGATGCTGTGCCTCGTCACAGAATCGACGTTCTTGAGAGCGAACACGGGGACGGTACGTTTCCAGCCTCGTTTTGCGGAGTTTCTGAGCATCAGAAGTGGGTTGAGACAACCAAGCCAAGGAGAATTCATGGAACGAGAGGCGACATCGGGGTATCATCGGCTCAACCGTCCGTTGGTGCGGTCGGTTCAGATTCCATCTGGGAAATGTCGGATTAGTTGTGCGTACGGTTCAA
>JBDONA010000850.1:0-18935 GCA_039831575.1 Fuerstiella sp.
CATGACGAACGAATCGGCACGCATTTTCTCGACCGCTTCGGGATCGATTTCATGACCTTCAGCAACGATCATCTGACTGATTCTGTCGATCGTTTCCGGCGTTAACAGGCACACGTTGTCACGAATCCGCCGCCATTTGAATTCGGTTTCTTCGTCCCACAAACCGATGCCCATAATGGCTCGCAGCTTGATATGATTTTCACTCAGATCGTGCAGTTGATCGTACGTCAGGTTGCAGCCCAACCGAACGCTCGCAAGTACCAGCACGTGCCAGTAATCCATGCCTTCGCGCCCGCAGTCCGTGCGAGAATTGCCGTTCACATCCTGACCGATCAGATCAAGAACATTTTGAGTCAGAGCAGATTGGGAATACACATGCTGCAGAGATCGCAGGACAGGAATAATGCTGTCGCGACAGTCGAAATTCAGCTCCACCTGATCGATGGGCACGCTGTCCAGCCGCATCTGTTTTGAATATGCTTTTCGCATCCTTGGCTCCTCGAAGATTGGGTGACGAAACTCCGTTTTGCTGACCTTTCAAACAACAATACGGTTTTTCTACTCATCTTCGGGGAGCTTTTTCACGCCGTCGGCAGCGTTATCATTCATCAGTCCGTTTTACGGACACGCACTGGCTACGTTGAACAAAATTGGCCTTGTTATCAATTGTGGACATCCTGTTGCGGCGCTCGTGCAGTCGCCTTCAGCGTTCCTACCAATTTTCCCCGAAAGTTCGACAGTGCCCCAGTTGTCGTCAACAGATCGAATCGTGCTTGGACTGGTCAGTCTCACGGTGAGCGTATTGCTTGTCGCGGGGTTGTTTGGGTTGATTCCAAACCCACGTCTCCAGGAGCAACAGTCGCGCAGAGTGTTCTGTGAATCCACAGCTGTGACGTTCATGGAATTGGCCAAGCGCATGGATACCGATGGGCTGCAGAAGTGGCTGGACCAGATCCGTGGTCGAACAGTGATCCACGGTGAATCAGGCACCCAGGTGAGAACAGACATCCAGTCGATTGGTGTCCGTGAATCTTCCGGCAAACTGATCGTGCAGTCTGGTCCTCATACCGATCTGTGGGAATCAACCGGCATGGACCCGGTTATCGAAAACGAGTACATCGTTCCCATTGCGGCCGGCAGTGAGCGGTGGGGATCTCTGGAAGTCCACTGGGCTGAATCCGAATGGGCCATGATGGGGATCCCGCTGCGGCCGGACTTCGTGCTGACGGTTTTTGTCGGACTGGTTTTGCTTTTGGTCTTTTCTCTTTACCTGAAAAAGGTTCTGAAACACATCAGCCCCAGCAAGGTTGTGCCCACGCGGGTGCGTGACGCCCTGAATTCGCTGAGTGAAGGATTGCTGGTGCTGGACAAGAATAATTCGATCGTCCTTGCTAACGATTCGTTCGCCGCCGCGACCGGAGCCGCATCTGAGGAACTGATAGGCAAAAAGCCCAGTCTTCTTGATTTTAAGGTCATGGGAGCATCAGATAGCCAGGAACTACCATGGGAAACTACGGCCAGGAATTCCAAACCGCTCAAGGGCGTCATTCTGATTCGGGGCGAAGGCGCCGACCAGCGGACGTATTCGGTCAGCACCGTTCCTGTCCGCGATAACGACAATCAGAGCCGCGGTGTCGTTGCAAGTTTCGAAGACGTTACTCAACGACAACGCAAGCAGGAAGAACTCCGTGAAGCGTTGTCCACACTGAAGACCTCAAGCGATGAGATTCGTGTACAGAATCGGGAGCTGGAATGGCTGGCGACACGTGATACGTTGACCGACTGTCTGAATCGTCGCAGCTTCTTCCGTGACTTCGAATTGACCTGGCAGAAATCGCAGGCCGAAAAGTTGCCGATGTCCGGCGTGATGGTGGACATCGACCACTTTAAGGCTGTCAATGACAATCACGGCCACGGTACCGGCGACGAAGTTCTGCGAGTCGTCTCGGCGGCCATCATGAAAACTGTTGGCCCCGACGATCTTGTCTGCCGATACGGTGGTGAAGAGTTTACAGTGCTGATGCCGAACACAACAATTGACGAAGCCGAAATGAAGGCCGAGGAATGTCGGCTGGCGATCAAGGCACTCGTGTTTCCAAAGCTCAAGATTACCGCGAGTCTTGGTGTTTCAGCGTTGTGCCAGGATCCTGAATCGACACAGGATCTGCTGGATCAGGCGGACCGATGTCTGTACGTGGCCAAACGTAACGGGGTTGTTCGGTGGGACAAAGCGCAGGAACAAGTGGCGCAGCTTTCCGAAGACACAGCTCCGACACGTGCAGAAGAGCAGGATAAGAAGGTCGCGTCTTCCATTCCGTTCCACGCCGTCGCGGCACTGACCTCAGCACTGGCACACCGAGACCAGGCGACTGCCGTACACAGTCGTCGTGTCGCTGATATGTGCGTTGCTGCCGGCGAAGGGCTGCTTTCACTGCGTGAATGCTATGTCCTGGAAATCGCCGCGTTGCTGCACGATATTGGCAAAATCGGAATCCCGGACTCAATTCTGCGTAAACCCGGTCGGCTCACCAAGGAAGAGTTTGAGGCCGTTCATCAGTACAACCGTATGGGTGTCGAGATGGTCCGAGGCTCCTTTGGCGCGACGGTGCTGACGGAAATTGTGGAGCAGCACGTTGTGTATTACGACATGACCAATTGTGAACGCGGAGCCGGACCGTCGCACAACCCGTCGATTTCGGCGCGAATTCTTGCCATCGCCAATGCCTATGACACGATGGTCTCAGAGCTTTCCTACCGAAATCAGATGTCTCGGGCTCAGGCGTTTGCCGAACTGCGCAAGTACGCCGGCACGCAGTTCGATCCGGAACTTGTGGAGCGATTCATCGGTGTCGTCAAGTCCCGTCACCACCTGCATCCGGAAGTGGAGTCTCAAGTGACAAAAGAGTCGGCGTTGAGCATCGGCTTGTTGCTGGAACATCTGGTCGCCGCGCTGGACGACCAGGATCTCGAACAACTGGCCGACATCACCACGTCACTGCAAATTACGGCGACCACACATGGTCTGATGGACATCGCTAAACTGACCAAGATACTGCTTGATATGCTGGACGACGACTACGACCAGATTGAATTCATGCAGATCGCCGGTGAATTGCTGGACCTGTGTCGCGCGACTCAGAACATGCTTCTGGTGTCCGAGCAGGGTCCTCGCGAAGAGGCAACAGCGCTGGCCTGAAGTGATTCCGCCGGATATCTGCCTGAGCCCCACGTGAAGACACGTGGCCACTGCGCTACACCCGGAAAACTCAAATCGGCACAGCAGCTGCGTGCCATGTCGTCGCCCGGTGCTTTCACCAGGGGTTACAGTCGGAAACGGAAGGTCTCAAACAGGTAACGGACCAGCCACTGCCACGCGGTTCGGTCGTCAATCAGAATCCGAGCCCTGCCACGCATGCCGGGTTTGATCAATGGAGCGTCGTTCTTGCTGTCCGCATGAATGAAGTGCATGTCGACAGTGGCGCGGAAGGCGGTGCTGGTCAGAGTCTCCTGGCCCTTGTCGTCGGGCCGCGTGGCCAGTGTGCCGCCATATTTCGTGGTCAGCGATTCCGGGGCCACTTTTTCGCCGCGGCGTGATATCAGCGTCATGGGGGCAACGTATGACAGGTGCGGTAGTTCGTCCAGCTTCAACTCGACTTCCATATCGTCTTCAAAGTCTTCGCGGTCTGACTGGTCGATGTACATCACCGCGTGCAATTCGTCCGTTGGTGCGATGCTCATCAACTCTTCACCCGCGTCCACGAAACAGCCGCTGTTCTCGGGATCCAGAGGTGTGCCGTGCCAGCGATTCAGTTTCGTTCTGTTGATCTCATCGCGCTGTGGTTCCGGAACTCGATTTGGAGCGACAATCGTTCCCGAGGACGGTGCATAGATCACTCTGGATCTGAGCAACCGAACCAGTTCGGTCATGCGGTGCCGTAGTTTGACCAGCGTAGTGACCTCACGCTCGATCTGGGTCGACATGTCCCGTCCCAGCTCACCTTCAGATCTGCCGTGGCTCTCTGCTTTCCTGATCTGCAAAAGATACTGTTGCAGAGTGGCGGACAATTCATCGCGATACTGGTTCGCCTGAGCATCCTCCATGATCGCCAGTACCTGGCCCTTTTTGACCTTATCACCAGCCCGCACCGGATCCGAATATATCTTATCACCAGCCCGCACCAGCCCCGAATATTTCGCGGGTTTGGGCATCGATTTATACAGGTCGTCCAGCCGCTGCTGGTCGTAGTGCTTGTCCATATGTTCCCAGTTCAGAGATCCACATACCTCATCCAGTTCCGTCTGCAGATCGTTATAGATTTCTGCGTAGTCTTCCGGAGGCAGGATTTGACCGGCTAACGGACCGCTTGTCACGTGGACCACATCCTTGGGCTCCATGAAAAACGGAGCCTGGTGATACCAGGGAATCGGGATGCTGGCCACCAGCCATCCAACTCCGCCCGCAACTGTCAGGCTGATTGCGATTTTGATTTTGCTCATGGGTTCTGCCCTTGGTGTTGCGACAATCTGGTAGACGTTGCGAAACATGGAAAAAATGATTCCGGCCATGGAGAAGATGCATAACGACACGCCAAGGCTCTGCAAATCGTATGGTTTCAGCACCGTGTAAAGAAACATGCTGATCGAAACAAGTATCACCCAGCGATAACACCAGGCGGCAATGGCATACGCGATGAACCACGCCTTGCCGGTTTCCGGCATAAAGGGATCCGGGCGGCTTTCGATGCCAAGACAGTACCACGAAAATGATTCACGCAGCATCTTGTCGGACTTTGCTCGGAGATTTGGAATCTCCAGAAAGTCGCTCATCATGTAATAACCGTCGAACCGCATCAGCGGATTGGCGTTAAAGATCACCGTGGTGATCGTTGTGACAAAGAACGTATTCAATGCCAGAAAGTGCAGCATCCCCGGGCGCGTGAACCACCAGATGTAGATGGCAATGGCGGAGATAATCACTTCGATGTACATCCCCGCAGCGCCGATAATAATGCGGTGCCACTTATTCTTCATCATCCACGAATCGGTGACGTCACAGTACAGACACGGGCTGAACACCAGCAGCATCATGCCCATCTCGTGACATTCGCCGCCGTAGTGGTGACAACTGAGTCCATGCCCAAATTCGTGGATAATCTTCGCGATGCCCAGAGTGACCCACAGGTAAATCAGGTTGGGCCAGCCAAAGAAGCTCTGGAATTCCGGCAGGCGGCTCTGGAACTCATCGAACTGAGCTCCCAGCATCAGCCATGCAGTGGTGACGAACAACATGCACGTCCAGACCAGCGGCTTCCAGAACATCCATGCCAGATACGGATACATCCACTGCAGAGTACGTTCCGGATCCCAGCCAGGTAGCCGCAGATACAGCAGGCTCATGAATGTCTGTTTGATCTTCTGGTTGCGTTCTTTCCGTCGTTTACGAACAACGGCGGCTCCCTGCCCCGGGCGGTTGCTGGTCACAAGGCACTTTTTGTGCAGGTCTGTGATCAGCTGCTGAATGTCGCCGAGAGTGACCTGCAGAGTCGGGAAAAATACTTTCAGATCGTCCCGTACCTGTTCCAGGCTGCGGCTGCCGTCAAGCAATTCCAGAATCTTGTACTGTTCAACCTGAAGGCGATGGTATTTCAGCCCGACCGGATCCTTGATGACCTGATAACCCACGCCCAGATAATCGATCTCGGCAACCACAAGGTCGGCTCGGCGCTGCAGCGGAATCGGCCTCTGGTTGGAGGCGATCATGTCGGCAGAAGTGGACTCAGTGGATTCGGCCATGAAAGCGGTAGACGTCTTTCAGAATAACTGTCACGTCCTGGCGTGCTGGTACGGGGTGACCAGCGCGTGCCCACCAGTGAGTTTCCATCGTCGGTTCGAACAAACCGTCGATGACGGCGAAGTTGGACTGCGGGCCATGCCCTTACTGCGGAGACACAATCCTTGCTTCAACCGCAGCTCCCTGTTTCAGAAGATACTTCCCCGGTTGCGGCGACCGATTCCTGATGATGGCTCGGATCTCCAGACTGTAACCCAGGTCCGGCTTCAGCGTTGGTGAAATCAGGGTCACCTCTCCTTCGAATACCTCGTTCAAGCCGGACTGCTGAGACTCAGCCTGCCGGGACGTAGAACCTTCGGCTGAAGTCTCGATGAAGGCGCCTCCGGCAGATTTGCTGCCTGTCGCGCGGCGGCGGCGAATCAGGACCTTGTCGCCAACGTTAACCCGGTCTTCAAATTCCGGACTCACTGTCAGCACGGCCAGAACGTCGTCCAGGTTGACGATCGTCATGATAGGATCACCCTGTCGGACGGCAGCACCGACGGCTTTCTTGTGCAGATCTGTAACAATTCCGCTCAGCTCTGCATGTCGCGTGAATTGTCGGAGTTCTTTCTGTTTGGTTTTCGCCGCCAGTTCCGCCAACAGCTTGTCGTGCTTCGATTTATCCACTTCTGCGTTGCCCTGTTCCACCGCAAGTACCAGTTTGCGAATTTCTGCCTCACTGAACAGGCCAGGGGCGATCTTGTTCCGGTCCTGCCTGTCCTTCAAGTCGACCTTTGCCTCTTCGAGCTTGATCTCCGCAAACTTGATCAGGATTTCTGACTTGGCTTTTTCTTCTGCCTCAGCCAGTTGTGCACGCACAAGTTCGTCGTCGAGCTGAACGATCAGTTGTCCTTTTTTGACAACACCTCCCAGCAAATCGGGAATGAGTTTGGTGATGGTTCCCGGTACCTCCACCGATACTTCTACCTGGTCCTTAATCTCGATGCGCGCCTCATCCACGATGATCGCGTTCGGGCTGTCCCAGTCGTCAGCTGCCTGTGCCGCGCCGGTGGTCAGCACCATTAGGACCGCACAGACAGCCGTTTCAGATAGTTTCATGATGTTGATGTTTCCCGTTGCACGAATCAGTCATCAAACGTTGCTGGCAGCAGCATCATAAACTGCCAATAACGCCCTGAAGGGGGACGCGTTTGCTCAGTATATCTAACGGATCGAGCCGTTATCCACAATGCGAGTCAGAGAAGCCACGGCCTGCACACGTAAACGGGCAGCAGTGAGGAAGACTGGGGAAACTCTGTACTGTCCGCAGACGTACTGTCCGCCTATATGGTACGCGCGACATGCATTGAAGCGGCGGGAAAACACTCTAACATCATGTCCATGAAGACCATTCGCTGGGGAATCATCGGACTCGGCCGGTTCGGCACGATCCACGCCGAAACGCTGCAATCGCTGCCCGGCAGCGAACTGGTCGCAATCTGCAATCACAACTTGACGCGATTGCAGCAGGCTGCCGAACGTTTTCCCGGTGCTGCCACAGCCAGACAGTACACCGACCTGGTTAACGCGGCGGACATCGATGTCATCAGCATTACGACTCATTGGCAACAACATTACGCCATTGCAGAGGCTGCCTTGAAGGCCGGGAAACACGTCTTTCTGGAAAAGCCGATGGCCGCGACCGGTGAACAGTGTCGGCGGCTGTTGGCAGTGGCGGACGCTTCGCCCGGTTTTCTGATGGTAGGGCACATCTGCCGCTTTGATCCACGCGTGACGCTGGCTAAAGAAGCAATCGTGCAGGGACGAATTGGACGCATCGTGTCGATGTACGCCAAACGTAATCTGCCAAAGGCACCCGGCAACATTCGACTGGACAAAATCTCACCCCTGATGGGCGATGGAATCCACGACGCTGACCTGATGATGTGGTTCATGGGCCGCACGCCGTCCCGGGTTTACGCGCGAAACGTGCGTTCGAACGACTTTGCCTATCCCGATCTGGGCTGGGCCATGCTGGAATTTGACGACAACGCAGTTGGCGTCATTGAGACCAATTGGTGTCTGCCGGAAACAGTGCCGACCGTGATTGATGCTCGGCTGGAAGTTGTGGGAACAGACGGCACGCTGACAATCGACTGCTCGCAGACAGGCTTCACACTCGTTGACGCTAATGGTCCGAAGATGAGCGACACGGTCTACTGGCCGCAGCAACACGGACAACGGATTGGAGCGCTATCCACAGAACTCGCCTACTTCGCCGACTGCGTCCGACAATCAACTGTGCCGACCGTGATCACACCCGACGAAGCGGCAACAGCTGTGATCGTGATGGAAGCAGCAGAACAATCGGCCGCCACCAGACAACCTGTTGAACTCAGCGGGATCGCTCCTTCGGCCTGATCATTCCGCAGGCTGATTCAACGGTGGCAGGATCCAGATCTCGCCGTACATTTCCGGCTGCTCGGCGCGATACTGTTCGTGACGGATCAATTCCAGTGTCGCCTGAAAGATACCGACAATGCGCGACTGCAGTTTTTCGCCGTCGAAGAACGAACTGAACATGACTCGAGGTTCCGTTGCCAGACGCTTTCGAATGCGTTCCTGGTGGACAGACAGCGGCGTCTCATCCATTCGGATGCTGGTTTCTCGTGCGACTTCCGGTAACCGGACGATACGTGCCAATGCACTGACAAGGTCCCACAGTTCCACTTCCCGGATCCGGTCTGCGGCGCCGTCGCGTTTAATGTCGGGCCGGTCGTCGCTCAGGCGAGGATATCGTTCCAACCATTCTGACGCACGGTCGTCGAGTGTCCGGGCTGCGTTCTTATACCGCTTGTACTGCATTAACTGAGCGATTAAATCGCTGCTGGACTCTTCTATCACATCCTCATCGGCATGTACTTCTTCCGGTTTCGGAAGAACTTCGCGGCTCTTGATTTCCAGCAGGATGCTGGCCAGGACAACGAAGTCGCCGATCAGGTCCAGGTCCATCAGTTCCAGCAGGCCCAGGAATTGCTGGAAGTCATACGTAACTTTCGCCAGGGAAATTTCACACACGTCCAGTTCGTGTCGTCGCACCAGGTACAACAGCAGGTCCATTGGACCGCCATAATATCCCAGATCGACTTTATAATCCGCCAGCGTCACGCCGCTCTCCTGCTCTCCACATGAGGTTGCCACCTAATCCCTGAATTGAACCGTCTTCGACTGCCTGATTGAGGCCGTGCCTGGAAACCGACGCTCCGCTGTTGCTGGTCCCCGAAAACACTGGCGTATTGCGAATGGAATGCACCCGTAAGGACTCTGTGGTTTCCTTGGAGCAGTTTTCAAAAAGATGTGGTCGTGAGGCTCATGGGAAGGCGACTCTCGCAAGGAGAAAGACGTTCGCCGCGGCCAAAATCAGCGCTATACGCTGTAATCGGAATAGTCTCCGTTATCGGCTTCGTCCTGCCGCTTCGGTCAACTTCAGACTTTCCAGGCGGCTGGCGAAGAATTCGCTAAAGATCCGAATCGTCCGAAGAACCGAACGGCGACTGACGGTTGGCGGTCTGCGAAACGCGAATTGTCGTGAACACGTGGATCGTGGTCCGATGGTGACGTGATGGGGGCATCCTGCACGGGGTGCGTTATTGAGCACTCTTCATGTCGGGTCGCAGTTTCTCTGCTTTCCGCAGATACACGTGCTCAATTTCAGCGGGTTTTCGGTCACTGTTCACGTGCAGCAGGATACGGATGCATTTCTGCAGGGAACCTTCAACCGGGATTTCCAGGGCACACAGCAGCGGGACGGTTGTCATGCCAATGTGTCGAGCGGCTTCAGCAGGAAACGTCGACACCAGATCCTGGGTGGTCGTAAAAACAGCCGAAATCACATCGTCGAAATCCGTGATCTCGTTACGTTTCAGGATTTCTTCGATCAATTCCCGAGTGGCTTCGCGGATCTGCTCCGGGACATCGGCCTCGACGGAGGTTGCTCCTCGAATGCCACGCACTGACATATGAAACCGCTCCGAAAATTGCCGCTGGACTCTTCAGTGTCGAACATATTGCTCGCAGGTCTGCATTCCACAGACTCTGGAGAGGCCTGTCCCTCTGTCCAATAGAGCCGCCGCTTGGAATTGAGCACCCACCCGCTTCGGTCGCTAAACCTGACTCAACAACATGTTTTCATGATCAAGTGTCGCTCCAGACCAATCATTGACCCCGTCATTCTGCCGAAGAGGTTCCGACTCGCAAGAGCGTTTTGTAAAGCTGGCCCAAAATCTCGTTCAAATCAGTGTTTTCTCTCGTTTCTGGCCACATTTCTAAGTGCTTGAAGTTTGCCGGAAGCGGTGTTACCGTTCTCGCTCGTTTGAACGCCGTTTCGGTGCCGCTTCGATTGCGCGCTGGCGGTGGTTCGCACTGTTCAGAATCCCCAACTTGTTGATCGGTAATAGGTTGGGGCATCCTGCGCGTCAATTCTCGACGCCACATTCTCGTCGTGATCACCACGACACTACCTCACGAGGTCTAACCCAAAATGGCAGACACAAAGTACGTTTACACGTTCGGCGATGGCAAAGCAGACGGCAATACAACTCAGAAAGCACTGCTCGGCGGCAAAGGGGCCAACCTCGCAGAAATGAGCCGCATTGGTCTTCCGGTTCCAGCGGGATTCACCATCACCACCGAAGTCTGCACGGCCTACTATGAAAACGACCGGACCTTTCCGGCCGAACTGACGGACCAGGTCAACGCCGCGATTAAGAACGCGGAAGAAGTGATGGGCAAGAAGTACGGCGATCCGGCCAACCCGCTGTTGCTGAGCTGCCGCTCAGGTGCTCGTGAATCAATGCCCGGCATGATGGACACGGTCCTGAACATCGGTATCAACGAAGAAGTCGTTCAGGCTCTGATCAAGCAGTCAGGCAACGAGCACTTTGCATGGGACAGTTATCGCCGACTGATCCAAATGTACGGCGATGTTGTGCTGGACCTGAAACCGTCCAGTAAGAACGCCCCGGACCATTTCGAAGACATCCTGGAAAAGGCCCGTGAAGCCGTCGGAGCAGAACACGAAAGTGATCTGAGCGTCGAAGCTTTGCGACAGATCGTCATTGACTTCAAAGCTGTCATCAAAAAGGAAGCGGGCATCGACTTCCCGGAAGATCCAATGGAACAGCTGTGGGGCTGCATTGGCGCTGTGTTCGGTAGCTGGATGAACGACCGAGCGATGGTTTACCGTCGTCAGTACGGCATTCCGCATTCATGGGGTACTGCGACCAACGTTCAGGCGATGGTCTTCGGTAATCTCGGCGACGAATGTGCCACGGGTGTGGGCCTGACTCGAAACTGTTCCGACGGGACACCTGGCTTCTGCGGCGACTACCTGATCAATGCTCAGGGCGAAGACGTCGTGGCCGGAACGCGAACTCCAAAGCGAATCGAAGAAACTCTGCACATCGACAAGCCGGAAGCTTTCGAGCAGCTGACCAACATCGGCAAAACTCTGGAACAGCACTACAAAGAAGTGCAGGACATTGAGTTCACAGTCGAGAACGGAAAAGTCTGGATGCTGCAGACTCGTAACGCCAAGCGTACGGGATTTGCCGCAGTTCGAATTGCCGTCGACCTGGTCAACGAAGGCCTCATCGATGCAAAAACAGCTTTGGAAAAACGACGTATTCCGGCTGACGACCTGAACCAGCTGCTGCAGCCGATCTTTGACGCGGCTGATAAGAAAAAGGCGGAAGGTGACAACCGTCTGCTGGCCAAGGGGATCAACGCCGGCCCAGGTGCTGCCACTGGTAGAATTGTTTTCCATGCTTTGGATGCCGAAGCACAGTGGAACGCTGACAACGATCTGCAGCTGGTCCTGGTTCGCAAAGAGACCAGCCCGGAAGACCTGCGAGGTATGAAGGTTGCCAACGGCATCCTGACGGCCTTCGGCGGAGCATCTTCTCACGCGGCGTTGGTTTCTCGCCAGATGGGCAAGACCTGCGTCTGTGGTTGTGACGCTCTGAACATAGACTACGAAGCCGGCACCGTCACCGTTGGTGATACTGTGCTGAAGGAAGGCGACTGGATATCCATCGACGGATTCAGTGGCGAGGTCTTCACCGGTAAGATCGAAACCAGTCCTTCGGAAGTCATGGAAGTCATGACCGGCAACTTGAAGCCGGAAGAATCAGAAGTCTATCAGCGTTACTCACAGTTGATGACATGGGCGGACGAGCATCGAACGCTGAACGTGCGAGCCAACACAGAATCTCACGACGCGGAAGTGTCGATTCAGCTGGGTGCTGAAGGGGTGGGACTGTGTCGCACAGAACACATGTTCTTCGATCATCTGGACGAAATGCGTGAGATGATTTTCGCCACCCAGAAAGCTGATCGCGAAGCCGCTCTGGGCAAGCTGATCAACTTCCAGCGTGACGACTTCACTCACCTGTTCAAAGTCATGGCTGGCAAAGCGGTCACCATTCGCCTGCTGGACCCACCTTTGCACGAGTTCCTGTCAGAACACCACATGCACGAAGATCCGACTCTGGCCGGTAAGCTGGCGTCAACTTTCGGTGTGACGGAAGACGATGTGAAGCGTCGAGTTGCCGAGCTTGTTGAATCCAACCCGATGCTTGGTCACCGAGGTTGCCGTCTGGGTATCGTCTATCCGGAAATTACCTCCATGCAGGCGCGAGCGATTCTTGAAGCGGCTTGTGCTGTGAAAAAGGAAGGCATTGAAGTGCTTCCGGAAATCATGATTCCTCTGGCTGGTTATAAGTCGGAAGTCGACAACCAGACAGCGATCATTAAAGAAACCGCTGCGAAGGTGTTCGAAGAACAGGGCGTGACGGTCGAGTTCATGACCGGCACAATGATTGAAATCCCACGAGCCGCATTGACCGCTGGTGAGATCGCCGAAACCGCTGAGTTCTTCAGCTTCGGTACCAATGACCTGACACAGACCGGTCTGGGCATCAGCCGGGACGACTATAAGAGCTTCATCGGTTACTACACCGAAAACGACATCATGCCAGCCGACCCATTCCAGACGATCGACCAGACGGGCATCGGCCGCCTGATGAAGTTGGCCGTGGCCGATGGTCGCGAAACGCGGAACGACCTGAAGATTGGTATCTGCGGCGAGCACGGTGGCGATCCGAAATCCGTTTACTTCTGTCACGAAATCGGCCTGAACTACGTCAGCTGTTCGCCGCGGCGAATTCCAATCGCAAGATTGGCAGCAGCTCAGGCCGCTGTCGAAGCCTCCTAGCCGGGAGCCCCGGCGGGTGATGGCGTGGCGCGATGCAATTGTGTGCACGACGTTGGATCCGCCGAGGTGGTGGAATGTGTTGGCGACCAAAGGCTGGCTGTGAATGCCGGACTTTAGTGCCTGCAGCGATCCGGAAAGAATTCATACCCGGTACTCTGTCTATCGTTCAGAGTGCCGGGTACTTTTAGGCGCCGCTGCATTATCTGGCAGGCGCCGAACAACCTTGCTGCATCGTGTCACAAACGGCTTCGCGTTGGTTGCTTTAGGTTTTGTGACCGTTTGGTTGCAGATCACCTTCGTTCCTGATCAAGTGGGAAAGCACGGCAACGACGTTGTGCGAAGAACAGCTCACTTAGCGTTGATCGGCCCTGCCAGAAGAACACGCGAAGTCCGCGCGGTGGCACATAAGCCATTATCCACGAGCGCCTGAACACGAGTGAAAGATTAATCCAATGCAGCTTGAAACAACGTGCCTGCACGGCGGCGCACAGCCGGACCCCGTCAAACTCTCGCGGCGTGACGCTGCATCGGACCAGTTCTTTCGTGTTCAACAGCACAGAGCATGCGGCCAACCTGTTCGCACTGAAGGAACTCGGCAATATTTACACGCGGCTGATGAATCCAACGCACGATGTGCTTGAGCAACGAGTCGCTCAGCTGGAAGGTGGCAGCGGGGCGTTGGCGCTGGCATCCGGCACCAGTGGTGTCTTCTACAGCCTGATCAATATCATGCAGGCCGGCGACGAGTTTGTCTCGGCCAACAATCTGTACGGCGGATCGTTTACGCAGTTCAACGACATCCTGCCGCAATTTGGCATCACTCCTCGCTTTGTGGATCCGGTCGATCCCGACAACTTTGCTGCCGCGATCAACGATAAGACCAAGGCGCTGTTTTGCGAAACGGTCAGTAATCCCGGGTTGGAAATCTCAGATCTGGAAGCCATCGCAAAGATTGCTCACGACCACGGTCTGCCGCTGATTGTCGACAGCACGTTCAGCACTCCGGCATTGCAACGACCGATCGAGCAGGGTGCGGACATCGTCGTGCATTCACTCACGAAGTGGATGGGTGGTCACGGGACCGGCCTGGGAGGCATCGTTGTGGACAGTGGTACATTCGACTGGAAAAGCGAAAAATTCCCGCTGATGAACGAACCGGACAGTAGCTACCACGGCATCCGCTGGGCACATGATCTGGGTGATCTTGCTCCATTGGCCTACATTCTGCGGATGCGAGTTATCCCGTTGCGAAATCTGGGTGCGTGCATCTCGCCCGATAATGCATGGATGTTTCTGCAGGGCATCGAAACGCTGCCGTTGCGAATGGAACGACACTGTGAGAATTCACTGGCCGTCGCAAGACATCTGCAAAGCCATTCCTCCGTCGAATGGGTGCGATATCCTGGTCTGGAAGGTGATTCGAATTACGAAAAGGCACAGAAGTACCTGGGCGGAAAAGGGGGCTCGATGGTCGTGTTTGGGATCAAGGGCGGAGCCGCCGCAGGCAGCGGGTTTATTGAAGCTCTGCAACTGTTTTCGCATCTGGCCAACGTGGGAGACGCCAAGAGTCTGGCCATTCATCCCGCCAGCACCACGCACTCTCAGATGTCCGCAGAGCAGCAGGCCGCAGGTGGCATCCCTCCCGAAATGGTGCGGTTGTCCGTCGGTATTGAACACATCGACGACATCGTCGCCGACCTCGATCAGGCCATGCAGACGTCTCAGCAGTAGCGTCAGGCACGAACCCACAGCGTTTCACGCTGACTTGTGGCCGCGAAGAACGCTCTTCAGTAGCAGTTTCGTTACCCCCACGAGCCAGTATCGTCCACGACAATCAGTAAACTGCTCTAACGTAGCTGGAAGCTCGATCCACGTCGTGAAGCCGCAGGAGTGCGACGCAGAACGCGTCTACTCCAGAATGGCGCCCGTGCCCGTAAGCTGCGCGCGTTGCTTCCGATCGTACTTGGCGCCGCGCAGGTCGACCCGATAGAAGTCGACTCCGGTGATGTTCGCGCCGCGCAGGTCTGCGTTACGAAGGTTGGCAGCACGAATTCCCTCAGGTGGTTTGTAGAGGTGGTCATCGTAGCCGTTGGCATAGAATCCTGTACGGCTGCCCTCGCTGGCCAGGTCACTGCTGATCAGTCCGCTGCGTGATGATCCCATGTGGAAGGTACACCCACGCAGATCAGCATCCCGCAGGTCAGCGCCCGGCCAGTCAATTTCGGCGAGGTAGGCGTTGGTCAGCCTGGTATCACGGAAATCGCCGTCCGGCATGGATGAACAGGTCAGCACGGCCGTCGCTAAGCTGGCACCGCGAAATCGCACATTGGGCAGCTCGACGAATTCCAGGTCACTTGAGTCCAGCACAGCACGTTCCAGAATGGTCCCCGTCAGGATCGTTGATTGAAGTGAAACGTTGGTGAGGCGAGCCGCGGTCAGGTCAGCGTCAGAGAAGTCCGTCAGCGTCAGATTGGCAAGGTGAAATTCACATTGACGCATCGCGGCTTTGTGAAAACTGCACTCGGTCAAATCTGCCTCAGTGAAAATCGCACGCAGAAAACGCCCGCCTGCGGCGTTTGCGCTGCTAAAGTCCGCCCCACGGAAGGATCCATTTGTGGCCAGCACGCCAGTCATTTCGCAGCTGGCGAAGCAAGCGCCTGTCGCATGGATTCTTCCGAAAACTGCATTGCGCAGACTACTGCGTCGAAAGTTCGTCGCGACCGCTGTAGCTAACGTCAGATTAGCACGGACCAATTGCGCATCCCTTAGATCCGAACCGGTAAGCTCGACGCATCGCAGGCTGAGACCACTCCACTTCGCTCGTGTCAGTGTGGCACCTCGCAGATTTCGAGGAATCGCGCGGTCCGGGCGCCATGTCGGATCAAGTTTCAGCAGTATAGAGGCAAGGACCGGATGAATCTTCTGAGTCTCAGGTCGCTGTAGTTCGGCACGCAGATAACCAATACCGTCAGCATTCAGAAACGAAGCGATCTCTGTACAAAGCGATACCTGTGCGCGGTGCAGCAGGCTGCTGTCACCGCAGTTGATAGCCGCTGCCAGTTGTAGTGCAGCAGCAAGTCGACGGACCGGGCCGTGTCGCAACAGCCGCTGCAGTTTTGGTGGAACGACACGTGTTGGTGCTGCACTTCGATCTGTATCCGTAACGGTTAGCAATTCCCTTGCTTCCGGCAGACGGGATAAATTGCCATCGACCAATTGAATGATATCAGCTCGCAATGCATCAGAGACCGAGCAGATTGCGGGATCCGCAGCCATGCGATCCAGTGTGATTGAGCAAAGTTCCGGTCTTCCGTTCAGAAGGTGTTTGTCGTTGGCGGACGATAGTCTCTTCATGACAGACTTACAGTGACCTGGAAATCGCGCCAGCACGTATTCAATGAACTCATCGGTGCCCCACGGGGCCAGATCGAATCGTGCGATCTGCCCAGGCAGCGGATCACTGTTAACGTCGACTTCGATGATCGCGCTGAAGCCGAAAGTCTCTGCGCTGGAGAATTCTTCTCGCCGCAGGAAAGCCAGTGCGAGTCCGTCCGGCAATACGGCGGCAAGGTGCTGCAGAGCGAATGTCTTTCCGGCACCGCTTGGTCCGGTGATCTCGACTACTCCAGTGCGAAAGTGAGTGAACAGTTCGAGGACCGAATCTTCGAGGGACAGAGCATCCCCCGTGGTGGCAGAAATAAAGCGTGGTCTGACTGCTGCGCGAGACGCTTGCATGGTTCGCTCCGTAAACGGAATTCACCCAAGGCAGTCTATGATCCGTTGTGCCGGTCACTTGTTCAAGCGAAATCGAGAATCCGCAACGGCTGGACGGCAGTTGTGCCGACGCATAAGCAGCCAGAACAACAGGAGATTTGGGAAAATCAGAACCAGCGGCAGAGGGTGGTCCAGGGGAGTTCTGTGAAAAAGGGCGCAATACAAGCTCGACGTGTCAGCGAGTGGGGCTTGTGCGCTTGTGAAACACACCTGCTTGCGCTGCTTGCCGGTATCAAGGACGGCAAAGCCTTATGGGCACGCACCCGCAGAGCTGGTGGTTTACGGTCGAGAATCAACTGTCTTGTGAGCCCTGGCGGACCCCCGTACTGGTACGTTTATAGTAGAGTCAATGTTCGACGAAATCGAAGCTGCCGCACTGCACAAGGAGCACGACACATGTGTGACACAAACAAGTCCTGAGCGGCTGCATCAATATGCGGCCGCACCGTCGATGTCGTGGCGGGCACCGATTCAGTACCTGTTCAGAGCGGTTGGCCCATCACAGTTCGGGGCGTGGATCACGATCATCGTTTCTCTGGCAACTCGACGAACATCCGTTGACTTGTCGGAATCGGCGGGTTGATCAGCGTTCGTGGCTGCCGGAGGTCCAGCCACGGGAATTGCATCGTCCGGATATACGCCGACCTGGCCAAGCAGTTCAAGGACCGACTCGTCTCCGCGTATCAGTCGTTGGCCCAGCAGGTCCAGTCGGTCCATCTCCGTCTGTATTTTCTCAGTGACTTCGGAAATCTGTTCGCGATTGAGGTCCGGACGGACTTCAATAGGAGCCCCTGCCAGCAGGATCATCTTTGAGAACGGTTTGGGAAGCATCATGTCCGACCAGCCACCGGGAATCGACCAGTAGCTGTTTCCCGTCAGAGTTGTCGGGACGACCGGTCGTTCCGTACGTGAAGACAGGTAGACAATTCCATCCTTCATGACTCGCCGTGGTCCTCGCGGACCATCCGGTGTGATGCACACGTGAAGGTCAGGCTGATCGATCAACTGCTTTGTCGCCTGTGCTCCACCACGACTTGCGGAGCCACGTACGGGCGTGATTCCCGCGAGTTTCACCGCATGGGCAAGGTAACCACCATCCTGATGTCGACTGATCAGACCGGCAAGTTTGTGGGTTCTCAGTGAGTACACCGCAGTGACAATTGCGTCGTGCCACATGCAGAAGCAGAACCGTGTTGGCCCGGTCGCCCGCCCGTAAGGTGTCCCGTCTGCAGCAACCTTGTGGTGTTCGACGCGCACGGTCAGGAACAATGCCCGTAAAAACCAGGTGCCAATTCGGGCGACAAGCCAATTTGCGAAGGGATTGCGGATTTTCATGGAGAAGCGTCCTTGCCTCTTCAGGCGATCGAAGCAACGGCCTGCGGGCCGAGGTATTGCCAGCCGGAATTATAGAGAATCCGTTCGTCGCTGGATATCTCAGGCTTGTCGCGGCGGACCCACGCGCACTGTCGTTGTGTTGCCAGCTGCGACACTATCTGCACGTTGGCGTAGCGGAATACAACAGATCGCCGTCCGCCCTGGGGGGGGAGGGCGACCGCGTTGGGTACTGCACAGGTTTCGTGAACGCTGTCAGAAACGGCCCGTTTTGTAAGTGTTGGAAGTATTTTCAAAAAACAGCGATTCTTGTGCACAAACGGTACAGCGACTGCTACTCTGTACGCCGATCGACATGCCGGTTTGTGGCGATCTTACTTCTGCAGATTGCAGAAACATTCATCTTGACGAATCGGAACTTCCGAACAGTGCTCGTACATTCATACGGAGATGACTAAAGCGTTCTTCTCAAAGTTATTTGCGAGCCAACTTTTCACAGGCTTCGTTTGTCCTACGACAGACGAAGCCTTGTTTTTTTGAAAGTCAGACCAGCCACGGTGCAATGACCAAAGCTGTGACAGAGACAAGCTTCAGAAGGATGTTTAATGCCGGACCCGAGGTGTCTTTGAACGGATCGCCCACTGTATCACCGACGACCGACGCGGCGTGAGCATCGCTACCCTTGCCGAACGTTTGACCATCGATCGTGATGCCGCCTTCGATCAACTTCTTGGCATTGTCCCATGCGCCGCCGGCGTTGGATTGAAAGATAGCCAGCAGAAC
>JBDONA010000788.1:0-4211 GCA_039831575.1 Fuerstiella sp.
GACAATCTGTGTTCATCCGTGGCATTGTTTCTGTCCGAATGCAGGCCGGATCCACGAGCGCAGCGACGGCAGTACACCGGGCAGAGACGTGCAGCAGGTGCTGGCGGCGTTTTCGGAGGCGTTCTTGTGCCAGACCTGCTTACCTGTCAACGGGATCAGGTTTCTGAACCCGAGAGTCAGCTCGTACAGCCTGAGGCACGGCATCTGCCAAAATACTGACACGAGTTTCCACAAGCCGAGCAACGGCCAGCAATGTGGCTTCATCGTGCAGTCGACCGGTCAGCGTGCCACAGGCGGGCTGTCTGGTGTTGCCATCACCGACCATGACTGTGGGAAGGACAACCGTCGGATGCCCTGTCAAATTGCAAATTCCCAGGTCCCCGCCACCGACATACAGATCGACCGAGCGAAAAACGTCCGCCATTTTCTGCATCAGTTTGCTGCGGAGCCGTGCGGCATGCAGGTAGTCGACGGCCGTCATGAAGTGCATCTTGCGAAAAATCTCCGGCCACCGATTCAAACCGTCCGTGTTCCTGGTCGCGACAAGTTCGTGAAAGATGGTGGCGGCTTCTGCGTCCAGCATCAGGCTGATCGCCCACTCCGGAAACTCGTCCGGCAGCGAGACTGAGACGATATTGGCGCCAAGTTGCTCAAGCTGGGTCAGAATCTTCTGATCCGCCTCTTTGAGCGGCACACCCTCCACCTGTCCAATTTTCAGTTTTGTGAGGTCTGGCTCCACCGGCCATTGAAACCATCGGTCGACGGAACTCGGATCTCCGTCATCGGCGCCATGAATCGCGTCAAAGACAAGTCCGCAGTCGTCGATGTGCCGTGCCAGCGGTCCGATCTTGTCCATCGTCCACGACAACGCCATGCAGCCCTGCCGGCTGACTCGACCGAACGTTGGCCGCAGCGAAGCAATCCCACATCTGCGACTGGGCGAGACGATACTGCCGAGTGTCTCACTGCCCAACGCAAACGGCACCAGTCCGGCTGCCACCGCCGCGGCTGAACCGGCCGACGAGCCACTGGATCCCTGATCCGGATTCCAGGGATTTCGGGTCTGCCCGCCGAACCACCGATCTCCCATCGCCAAAGCGCCCAGCGACAACTTGGCCACCAGCACAGCGCCTGCCTGCTCCAGTTTCGTGGCAACAGTCGCCGTCTGGTCGATGACTCGCGTCTGAAACTGTGGTGCGCCCCAGGTCGTGGGATAACCAGGAACGGCAATCAGATCCTTGGCGCCCCAGGGAATGCCGTGCAGCGGACCACGGTCTTTCCCGGCCGCCAGTTCGCGATCTGCCTGCTCAGCCTGACGCAACGCCAGTTCTTCGGTCAGTGTGACCACGCACCTCAGCACAGGATCGAACTGCGTCAGTCTGTCCAGACAATGTCGCGTCAGTTGAACCGAGGAAATCTGACCGGTTCTTAGGGCCGCGCCCAATTCACGAATCGACCGAAACGAGAGTGATTCATCGGGAACCAGCTTTGCCGGAGTCGACGGTGACAGCCATTCCGGACGCTGATTCGCACGAACTCCAGCCTGTGACTCGAACATCTCCGGATCAAAGCGAATCGCTGGCAACGTATCGTATCCGACCGTCACAGCGCGCATTTGTTCGCATTTTCGCAGCACTCCCTGCACGGACGCGGCTGCCGTTTTCCGTTCTTCGTCGGTCAGTTCAATTCCCGCCACCCATTCCGCATTGCGAATGGATTCTGCGTCGATGTTGACCGTCTGTTCGACAGTTTGAGCGACAGCGCGGCGGAAGGCTGCCGTTCCGATGCCTGTGGCCGCAAGAACTCCCAGTACCTGACGGCGATTCGGCGTGGTGAGTGTATCATCGGTCGGCGACGTCAAGGCGTTGTCGGATTCATCACTCATCAGGTCCCCCTGCTGACCAGTTACGGTATGAACGACGTTTCACTTGTGACGGCCAGACAGAACTCCGCCAGCAGCCGGGCCGACTGTTCCAGGTCAGACACCGCCACAACTTCAACCGGGCTGTGCATGTAACGATTCGGCAGAGTGACCAGTCCCGCAGCACAGCCCCCACGGCTGACCTGAATCGCCGCCCCGTCATTGCTGGCGGGACGACCGAGGGCGTTTATCTGCACAGAAATATCATGTGCGTCGGCCGTCTTCAGCAGCAGGTCAACGACGCGAGGATTGGCGTTTGCACCGCGGACCACGACGGGACCGCCACCGAGCGTGATGTTACCGAATTGATTCTGGTCAATTCCGGGGCAGTCCGTCGCGTGAGTCACATCGACGGCGATCGCCACGTCCGGATTCACGTTGTAGGCACTGGTTTGAGCACCTCGGAGTCCGATCTCCTCCTGCACGGCAGAGACGGCAAACACAGCTGCCGTCGGACTCTGCTCTGAAATCATCTTCAGTGCCGTCATGATCACCCAGATGCCTGTGCGGTCATCCATCGCAACTCCGGAGATTCTTCCGTTTCGCAGTTTCGTGAGCGACGGTTGCGGCGTGACCGAATCGCCAATGGCAACGACTCCGGAGGTCTCTTCTGCAGATGCAGAACCGATGTCGATCCACAGATCCTGAATCTTTGGCACGGTTTTTCGTTCCGCCTCGCTCAGCAGGTGAATCGGCTTCCGGGCGATCACGCCGGGGATGGAACCGCCAGTCGTATGAACCAGCATCTTCTGGCCCAACAGGATCTGCATATCCCATCCGCCGACCGCACTGACGCGAATAAACCCCTTGTCGTCGATATGCCTAACAATCAGACCGATCTGATCGCAGTGCGCATCAAGCAGAATGCGCGGGCCAGCGTCTGGATTGACTGCTGCAATCAGGTTGCCATGAACATCAGTTTCGACCGAATGGGCAAAACTGCCGACAAAGTCGCGAATGACCTGTTGTATGTTCTGTTCAAAGCCTGAGGTGCCGGGGGTCGCCAGGAGTGCTTCTAGAAACTCGTCTGTCATCAAAACCTCGCCGATGATTCGTAGTGCCGAACAGCCGCAGATAAGCAGTCGATTAATACCACAAAAAGCGAGCAAAGATAAGCGATGCACTGACCTGATCAACATGCAGGCGCGGTCACGACATGTGGCAGCGTCATCCGTGTGGCCGGAGGCTGGACTGAGCTTGCGAAGGAGAATCAAACCGGCACTGCCGGCCCCGGGGTTTCACTCGTTCCTCGCTCCAACCACCGGCCACCCTCCCGCTTTCACAACATTCCGTGTCAGCCCCCTCAACATGCGGGTTTCCGCCGAATCCCCGAATCAGTAGACTTCTGCTCGAAAAACGTGGTCCACGTTGAGTCCGGTTTGCTGACCACCAGGAGCGGACTCTCAGTTCCAAACGTCGGCTGAAACGATCTGAGGCACTGCCTCAAAAGATATCGACCTTCGCAACGCCGCCACAACATCTGCATCAGGAATGGATTCTTGGCAACAGCTCTCCAGGAACAGTCAGTGGCTTTGTCATCGCCGCAACCCGCGCTTCGTCCGGAAATTGATCGAATCATCGAATCCGGTCAGGAAGCCATCGGTGCCGAATCCACAATGCCGGTCAAGCCGGTGTTCTGGGCAACGGTATTGACGTGCCTATTGCTATGGGTTTGCTTTACCCCAGTCGACTTTGCTCCGGCCGCATGGGTTGCTCTTGTGCCTCTGTGTCAGCTACTGCGACTGGAACGACTGCCCCGATACAGTTTTCGGATCATCGGGGTCGTCGGCTTCGTCTGGGCAGTGGTAACGCTGCAATGGATGCGACTGGGGCACTGGACGATGCACGGTGCGCTGGTCGCGCTGGCGTTCTATATCTCGCTCTACTTTCCGGTATTTGTTGGCGTCGGTCGCAAGGCTGTCCGTGCGGGCCTGCCACTGTGGTTAGCAGTGCCGATCGTCTGGACAGCACTGGAATACCTGCGAGCTCATCTGATGACGGGGTTTTCGTGGTACTACCTCGGACACTCTCAGTATCAGTGGACGTCGCTGGTTCAGATCTGCGATATCACCGGAGCGTACGGCGTGACGTTCCTGGTGGCGCTGGCATCCGGCGCATTGACGGCGTGTATTCCCGCGACCTGGCTGGTGAAAGCAGGCCTTGCCGAATCCGCGACTAACGTAAAGAGGGTCACGCCACGGCAACAGGCCATCGCTGTTTCGCTGGCCATCGGGCTGGTGTTTCTAAGTTGTCTGTACGGAATGCAGCAACAGACAATTCCGCCATCCGA
>JBDONA010000871.1:0-4206 GCA_039831575.1 Fuerstiella sp.
CGGCCCCCTCCTGAACCGCCGATTCTGCTTCTTTCATCAGTTCTTCAATTTCGGGGGTAATGAATTCCGCATCAGTGCGAATAAATTCCAGATTCCCGCTTATCACACCTAAAAGATTATTAAAATCGTGCGCCATCCCACCGGTTAGATGCCCTATCGCTTCCATTTTTTGCGCCTGCGCCAATGCGTACTCCTGTTTGCGAAACGCGGTAATGTCCTGGCCGACCCCGACGACGCCAACGATGTTGCCCTCTGCATCCCGACGCGATGACGCGTTCAGCAGTACATCAACACGGGCACCGACCTTGGTGTAAAGCGGAAACTCATAGTTCGCGGTCTGCTCACCTTGCAGCGCTTTGTTCAGAACCTCTCGTACCGACAATTTAAATTCGTCCGTGATGAACTCATCAACCAACGGCCGGCCCATCACGTCAATCTTCAAAAATCCCGTGATAAGGGCAGCTTTCTGATTCCATTCGTTGATGAGGCCGTTCTCGTCAATACCGAAGATGGGCG
This sequence comes from Fuerstiella sp., assembly GCA_039831575.1. Taxonomy (GTDB): domain Bacteria; phylum Planctomycetota; class Planctomycetia; order Planctomycetales; family Planctomycetaceae; genus Fuerstiella. The sequence goes on from JBDONA010000871.1 coordinate 517, forward strand.
CGTTTGCTGTGTCGATCAGCGCAGTCAGTTCATCAGAGCGCACCAAGGCCGCCTCGGCGACACGAACAGACTCCGTGGCCTCGCGGTTGGCCGCTTCGAGCGCGGACCTGAAATTCTGAGACTCGGCGAATGCCTTCGAGAGAGCTCCTTGCACCCTGGACCCGTACCCTGCGACGCCAAGCACCATGAAGAAGACCAACCCGGCTATGCCATACCCGTAGCGTTCAAGGCGCTCCGCCTGGAGGAACTGTCCAGCAATGAGATCGCCCTGCACGTCAAGGACCTTGGCATTTACCGCATCGAGCGAACGGGTGACGCTGGCGTACTTGTGATCCATGATCGCCATTCGCCCAGCGGCCTCGGCCTCCTGGCCCAGCGCAAAGAGCTCCAGGACTTGCCTCGCGACTGCGACCATTTCGGTCATTGAGAGGTCAACGTCCCCGAGGTCTTGCAAGATCGAACGGGCCAGGGCTGGATCGATGTTCGATTCAAGGTCCTCGCGAGCCCGGACACTCAGGAGCTGAAACGCCGCTATACCCTCTGAAAGCAGAGCAGACTCCGACGACACGTCCCCAGAGTAAAAGATGTCGTTCCCGGGCGCATTCACCCTCTGAGCCTGGCTGTTGATTTCCGAATAGAGAGCCAAACGACCAGTCCACTCCTGATTTATGCTGATTGACTCCTTGAAGATCGCCAGCAAGCTAACGGTAAGGAGCAGGCCAAGGCACACCGTCAACACGTCGAAGCCCGCCAGCGCGAAATACAGCCGGTGCCACTTTGGCGACGTGGCCCCTTTGCCCTGAGGGCGCTGCTCGGTCATATCCTGGCCGACACCGACCACGCCAACGATTTGGTTATTCGAGTCGTAAGGGTCTTTGGGATTCATTCTTGATCCAAAAATCTGAAACGAGTCGCTGGACTCACAACGGAACATCTTCGCGGTCGCCGTCCCGAATCACTATGGACTTCCCCCGGAATCGTGGACACGAGGATGGCTAGCATTGAGTTGTCTGAAGGAGTCCCATGAATCGTCAACGATCTCCCCCGAATTCAATGACAAAGACGTCGTTCACGAACTTCACGCCCTAGACCGCGAGACGCTAGCTCGACTTCTCTTCCATGGCCTTGTAGACCTTAAGAAAATTGTCCCCGTAGTGCTTTCGCAGCCGGCCCTCGAAAGGGACGAGCAAAACCCGAAAAGGAAGCATGCCTTGCTCGATCTCAGTCTGATGGTCGTCCCGCTCGCGATCAAAAGATTCAATGTCCTAGATGATGTCGGCGGTCGTTGTCACGCCACTTCGCACTGCGAGTTGGCCTTGCAAACGCAAGGACTGATCAACGACAATTACTTCTGCCGCCCAACGACAACTAAAACTGCCGGTTTGTCTTTGTAGTTGTCGCTGCCTCACCCTTTGGGGAGGGGGTGGCGGCAAGTGTCACGGTCTCGGTCAAGCACTTGCCTTTGGATCTTCTCCGAGATCTCATTCCAATGGGAGCGTCTCACGCGCTTCTTGTTGCTGAGCCCGTCGAAGCCGTCGTTGAGATACCGCTGATACCAGCCGTAGATCGCGCTGGCACTGGTGACCGCTTCTGAGAGAGTCGTGAGGAGTCGCGGTCAATCTACAGACGGCTTAGGGAACACTCGTTGTATCGTAGTTTGAAAGTCATCTTGTGAAAATGGTTTAAGAATGACGGCAGAAAAACCGCGAGTGACGCTTTCATCCCGCGGCCCGATATACCCACTGATCAGTACCGCAGGAAGATTTGCTTGATAGGTTTGAAGGATCTGCAACGCGACATCCCCCGTTTGCTCGGGCATCAAGAAGTCGATAATTGCACCCCCAACGGGCGCATCCTGCAGCGCTGAAATCGCCTCACTTAAATCTCCCGCTAAAACGGGTTCATAGCCAGCGCGGACAAGCAGGCGTGCGACCTGGGTGCGTATACGGGGTTCGTCGTCGACTACAAGGACGCGTAACGTCGCCGGCAAAGGAGCCAAATCTCTTGGCAACGTTTGAACTACTTTGTCCTTCGTGGGCACTGACTGGATGCCTTCCGGCTGAGGTTCCTGAAGGAGCGCTGGCAGGCAAAGACTAAAGGTCGTGCCTTTGCCAACTTGTGTCTCCAGGAAAAGTAGACCGCCGATCCGAGTCACGATGCCTTGGAGCGCTGCCAGTCCGAGACCATGACCTTCATCATGCGTGGTGTAAAAAGGGTCGAAGATGCGTTCGGTGTCTTTTGGCTCTATTCCGTGGCCAGTGTCTTTAATATCGACAACAACATAAGACCCTGTTTTGGCATCTGACCCGACGACTGCGCGGGAAATGGTTTCGCTATCAAATTCGCGCAATCGAATCCCTAGTCGGACGAAGCCGTCTTTTGAGGTTGCGCGAATCGCGTTCGATATTAGGTTGCCAATAATTTGGCGCAGTCCCGATTCATCCGACTCTATCGTTACCGGCCCACTCGGATCGCTTACACATTCAAGCCTGACCCCTTTGGCAACCGCCTCTACTCGGAGTATTCGTGCCGTACTGTCGAGAACAGCAGCGAGATCGAGCGTATTTCTTGTCAAATGGTTCTGACCCGTATACGCGAGAAGCTGCCGTATGATGTCGGCGGCTTGTGTGCCTGCAGAAATGATGTCTGTCGCCATATCCGCCTTATCGCGATCCTCCTCGCCACCAAGAAGGAGGTCTGCGTTGGATGTCATCACCATTAAAAGATTGTTTAGATCGTGCGCAAGCGAACCCGCCAACAAGCCCAATTTCTCCAAGTGCTTTGATCGCAAGAAGTCTGCTTCGGCGCGAATGCGTTGCCGCTCTTCTTCTTTACGCAAGGTCACGTCGATGACCGTGTACAAGTCGCCTTGAACCTCAGCGAGACCTTCCCGACGTACGAGAATCCATTTTTCTTCCCCATTCACGTTCACAGGCTGCTCGATGGATTCCCCGCGAACCTGCTGTTGTACGAATAAAGGAAGGTCATCGTACTCAGGGACTTCAGGCAGCAGAAAGATCCGTTGCGCTAAAGGATTCGCGTAGGCGATAGCCCCGTCTGCAACGACGATGGCACCCACTTCTAGTTCCTCGGCCAAAACTGAAAACCATCGCCGACTCTCATCAACCTTGGCCCGTTCTTGAGCCTGTTTTTTCAGGAAAATTGTGGAGCCGAGTGTCCCCGAAGCGAGCATTGCGATCAGGTTGAGGAAGTTGTGCCCGTCAAGAGTCTCTGCAGCGGGGGGCAGTAAATTCTTGATATCCAGCACCCCTACCAAGATCACGAGCACAATCGTCCAGCAGGCAAGTCCAAGGACAGCGTGCAGACTTCCGATGATGCCCGCAGCCAAGGGCGCAATCACCAGCCAGCTGAGGGTCGTCGCCCCTAGGCCCCCTTGGACGCAGGCGGCGGCAGCCGCGGAACATGAGCCTAATGCCAGAAAGGCATAGGTCGCGTGATCCGTCCGCAGGCCCATGTAGACCAAAGCCGCGGGGACAACAAAGGCGCCGATCGAAGCAATTCCGATAATCAGTTCAAAGGTGTTGATTCCAGTCGTTGTCCAGCGGGTCAGCATTGTTGCGATGAGCAGCGCTATCGAGGCAACGCACAATCCGACCACCCAGGAAGAAACTGGGCGCGACGGCAACGCGCTCGTCGTTTCGGGCGGAGCTGGGTTCATCGCGGGTCCCG
>JBDONA010000831.1:0-4202 GCA_039831575.1 Fuerstiella sp.
TGATTAAGACAGACGGAACCATATCGCAAATCTGACAGACAGCGTGCGACCGCGTCGCCATGTTGACGTCGAAAGCGGGGGGGCATAGTGACAGAAGCACAAAGTGTGCCCGCCATTCGATCGTTCACAAAGGCGGTCGCCGCAGCCAGGAACTGTTCCGGTGTATTTGTGTCCAGCCGAGTCTCTGCGCAGACACAAACAAAAGATTCTTCCTGAAACAGCTCCGGCCTGTGTTCAATCGACTGGTCGACCAACAGTGTCCACGGCAGACAAACATTGTGATCCGCCGGCAAATCAACGCCGGCGAATCGCTCGAAGCGTTCCGCTGCCCCTGGATAATAGGCGGGGCGTGTCGGCGTCACAGCCAAATTGTGTTTCACAAGCGTCAGAAACTGATCACGCTGTCTCCAGTTTTTCCACGTGACGATCACCTTGGTGGCCAGACAGTTGAACGAAGCGTTGTTCGTGATCGAAGCGGCGACATGCTGAGCCTGAGACTGCAATTGTCGTGTCGAGTATTCGCCTGGCACAATGATCCAGGGAGTCACATTTCCCAGTTCGCTGGTCACCGTCTTCTGCAGCAGCGGATCATCGTTCTGTCTTCGACGACTGCGTTCAGCAGGATCGCTGCCCCAGACAATGGCGTCGTGAGTGGCCGCGGAACCAGTGATATGCACTTCATCCACAGAGTCATGGTGTACTATGGCGCCGCCAACGTCCGGTCCGCCAGTCAGAATGCGCAGTAGATCGGCCTTGATCAAGGGAGCAAACGCCTGCACAAAAATGGGGGCCAGGTATTGGTTGACGGGATTCATCTTCAGCAGAACGCGTCTGCCTTCAAACATGATCTTATTCAGGCTGTCTGTGGCAGGAATCGACGACACGTTTCCAGCGCCAAGGACCCCGGTAATTCCACCCACCTTATCGGCGGCGGCAGTCCGGACGAGGGTGCCATGAATTTCCGCTGGATCCACATCGCGATGCAGTCGGACCGCGCCCCGAATCCCCATGAATGTGAGGCTGTCGAAAAATCCATTCGTTGGAAACACCGGCACTGAAAGCTGACCGTTTGATAACCGAGTTGGCTGTTCGGTCAGTTTTGGACTTCCGTGCCTCTGAATGGCCGTTAACGTCTGGACGGTCAGCTGCAACTGACGAGCAACCACAGCCGGCCCGCTGAGCAAATCTTCGGCACGCAGCGGCGACGACGGTGACAGGCCTTTGGCGATCGTCGCCTGCTTTGCCCAGTCGACTGCGTTCTCATAAACAGCGTCGATACACTGACGACAAAGCAGAATACGATCGGCGACGGAAAGTGTTTTTCCGGGCGCGTTGGTCAGATCGTTCGCGGCAGCAGCGACACTCTCGAGTGAACTGTTTCTGTCGTTCATTGATCGATCAACTCGGTGCTGTCGACACGCTGCGACAGCAGATGGGAAAAGCAGCGCAAAAACATGACCAACCATTAAGGTTGGCCATGCGTGAGATCAACTGGTTACAGTTCCGGCGGTCCTAAAACTCACCAATCACTTCACCGCCTGCGCGAGTTCCAAGTGAATTGAAGACAATCTGATCGATGTTCTCAGAGATAAACCGTCCGGATCCATCACCAAGCAGAAATTGTCCACCGCCCACATGAGCACTGCGGAAGTTGCTCGTGAAGTCGAGCGCGGAATTGCAGTTGCCAAGGTCGCCGTCGTCGTAGGCCGTTTCCACGACCGGGTTTTGATTGAGTTTCCAAAACGTCGTTCCGTAGTTTCCAGCCGTCGTCACGCCGGAACCCAACCCTTTGGCTCCCTGGGGATTGGGCTGGGGCACGATCCATGACTGCTGGACCGCTGAAGGTGTAACTGTCGATACAACGTACGGATTCGTTCCTTCAGAAACCTGATCCCATGGATTCCCTGTTGCCCCCTCACCCACGCATAGTGTGTTGCTGGAACCGTCCGTCAAATCACGGAAAGAAGTGCGGAGGTTGAGTGCAAACATGCCAATGTTGGGATCGGAAGCCGGATTCAAACACCACCCCTGTGTTGCTCCCTTGCTGAGCAGATACTGGCACGCAGCCGCCGTCGGTCCATTTGGTCCCTGGCCAATCGGGTACGCGGCAAGCACGGGGTTGGTTTCAACTTCGGGACCTGTTGCCGAAGGACACATGTATGAGGCAATGACGGTCACTGCGAGTTTGGGATTCGCGGTTGTGTCCTGCCCTTCCCATGTCTTAGTGTCGTCGTACAGATTCTTCAGGTTCGCTCCATCGATAAACGGCAGGATGGACGCGAACGCTCCGATGGAAATATCCATTCCAAAACTTGGGGACGGCCGGGCACAGGCACCTAACGGGAACATCTTGTACACATCGTGGTAGTTGTGCATCGCCAGCCCGATTTGCTTCATGTTGTTCTTACACTGAGTTCGTCGGGCCGCCTCACGGGCCTGCTGCACAGCCGGCAGCAATAGTGCGATGAGGATCGCGATAATTGCAATCACCACGAGCAACTCGATCAGGGTAAATCCCCTGTTCTTCCTAACGTACATTTTCTTCACGCTGTGAACTCCTGCTAAAAATGATGTAACGGTTTTTCTCTGTGACGGCCCGTTGTCAAATTGTCAACTGCAAAAATCGCGGTCAGCGAACCATCAGCCAGTAAAAACATACCTGTCTGAACCGATCGCAATGAGAGCCAATTCCGTTCGCAACGAATCTTGAGACTCGACGACAGACAACCGAACGCCACAGCACAACCCTATTATCAGAAATGACTTACGACGCAACAGATGCTAAGAATGGGGCAAACTGGTGTAACGAATGGCTACCGACAAGGGCTCTGGTCAGGAATCGGCCACTGGCTAGGTACATTATAGCTTGCGAAACGAAAAACGCGGCGTTTTCTCCGCAAAGAACGTCCAATGACGACACATTTTCACACAAGAAAAGTGAAATCGGAGCATCCTGGCCGAACGTTCAGCACGCAGTCTTTGTTCAACTGCCATTGCCTCGAACCCACCCAAGTGTGACACAAACAGTGTGCGTACGAACCACGGAAGCGACCAGCGGGACCGAACCGATCGTTGCCGATGGGCCAATCGAATCGGTTTCCAGCATTGCGCAATGACTAACGAATAGCCCACAAAAAAACGGCAGCTTCTGTCTGTCAGAAACTGCCGCTTGATATGTGATGCTTAAGGTGGGAGCGAAGTCTGTTACTGCCCCGGCTCCTGCTGCGCCTCCTCTTCCTCCTCCGCCGGTCGCTTGAAGTCAAGGTAGACCAGACGTCCAGGTATCAGACGCACAAACCGAACTGTATGTGGTTCCACATCCTCCGGTTCTTCACGAGCTTCGATGCGTACAATATTCTCCGTCCACGTCACCAAAGGCTTGTCTGTTTCGAACAGCCAGACCCCGCTTTCCATTCGGAAACCGCTCATCTTCTGAACCGACAAGTGAGCCAACACACGGTTATCCCTGACAGCCAGCATTCCAAGTCGAGGATGTTTGTCTTCCGGGATCCTGTGCGACGTTTTTGTATACGTTTCTCCCAAAGTCCCGGGGACGTTGGGAACGAGGCTGGAGCCCAGTCCAGGACGGCCGCCAAATGGTTGAATCGGATAACGCCGACCGTCAGCCTGCGCGGGAAGGGGAGCGTGAATGGCCGTCATATATCCATTATTGTGTGCCCAAAACATGGAATTCCGACTATAGGCGGCGACGGATCCCAATCCGTGATACGGCGTAACGGGCATGGTGGCGGCGTAACCAGCCGAAGGGCCGCCATTACAACTACAGCCGGCCGGAGCGTGATGGCTCATTGTGACAGTGACGACGATCACAATGGCGATTTGACATGCTGTTTTCATGGGAACGAATTCTCCGGACCTTGTGCAGACGATAGCCGTCAATTCGAATATTTTCCGTCCTGCAAACGTAACACCTGACTTGACAGCTGGCCCAGGCAAAATCCACGCGCGACCGTGCTTTCGTCGTGTTGGCGGACAGTGGTACATGTTGCGCAGACCTGTGAAGCTGTGACGAACCGGCATTGCCGGTGTGGCCGACTTTTCCGGACACACCGCCTGGGAAACGCTCACGCGCGTTTTGTTTTTAGACGTTGATGGCTGGCTCACTCTCACTGGTTCGGCCGGGGCTTACCATCGGGTCGACCGAGGTGCGAATCCGGTGTTCGATCTTCAGATGGGTGCCG
>JBDONA010000496.1:0-18897 GCA_039831575.1 Fuerstiella sp.
GTGATGCCGCTCAACATGTTCACGGCCACATGCTGATGGTTGACGGAGGCATGAGCGGCTGGCAACAACCTGACATGCCGCGCGACTGGTGCGATAATTAGCACAGATCTCAACAAACGGTTTCACTCAATTCAGAGTGAACACCACTCGGCTGTAAAGGCGGTCAACGGGTTCTTAGGCGACACACATTAATGCCCGCGCCCCGAAGTGTGCAGACCAAGCGAAGATCGATCTAGCGTCGTACTTTGCAGCCAGGTATTGCCGCCTTCAGTTTTTCGACGCCCGCATCTGTCACTTTGGTCCGTTCCACGATCAGATCTTCCAGATTGGAAAGCCCGTACAACTGCTCCAGGCCGGCATCGGTTACGTCCGTTTCGAACAGGCCCAGCTCTTTCAGCGTCGACAGACCCTTCAGGTGCGCGAGGCCGGCGTCGGTAATTTTGGTCCCGTTCAGCCAGATCTTCTGCACGTGGGTCAGACCTTGCAGGTTTCGCAGTCCGGCGTCCGGCAGGGGCTTGTCCTCGAAATCGACGGAGATCAGTTTTCCATTCGCGTCCATACCGACCGTGGCACCCAGTTTCCTGAGCTTCCGTTGCCTCGACATGACCGCGATGACAAACAGCACCAAAGCAATGACGATACTGATATTGATCAGCATCCCGGGAAGACTGTACACGAACGCCTCAAATGCGTTCCGTGAATCCACGTTCTCTATCGCATCCGACGATTCGCCGACAGTCTGCACCATGAACAGCAGAACGGCGTTCAGTGAATCCATATTCGTCAAAGTATCCGTCAGTTCCATCGGGGTGCCTCACGTAGAGTTGGCTGTCATCAGATACCGGACAACTGTGCGGAAAGGTGACGTGACTTCCTGGCCCGCCCTGCATACCACAGGGTGCGGTTCTGAAGCCAAGTCGTTCCATTTTGCGCACCGTGATTGCCGGAACACTCAAATCATCCGAGATGCCAAAGTATCCGAATTTCTCTGGTGATGCAATCGTTAACCTGGGAGCCGTGGCAGCAAACGAAAGAGCCGGTCCGCCTGTTCGGCGGGCCGGCTCAGTCTTATACAAGGCTCGCGTCGGAAACGGTTATCGCGACAGAAACGCTACAACCTGGTTAACGTCGACCTGCAGGCCAACGTCCGAGTAGCTGGGGATCGTTGTCACGACGGCAGAAAAACTGCTGTCGTCGTAGTTGATCCAATCCGTCTGAGGAAGTGTGAGTCCTTCCTGGATGTTCTTGTACAGGACTGCCACATTCGGGCGTTTTCGAAGTGTGATCACGTCGCCGGGGCGAACCATGATTCCCGGTTTGTTAACCGTGATTCCGTTCAACTGAAAGTGGCGGTGCACGATACCCTGACGAGCCTGAGGTCGAGTAGACGCCAAGCCAACTCGGCGAACCACATTGTCCAGGCGGCGTTCGCAGATCACCATCAGTTGTTCGCCGGTGTTGCCCTTCATACTTCGGGCTTTGGTGAAGTAGCGTTTGAGCTGTCGGTCGCGCAGTCCGTAATAGAACTTGATCTTTTGTTTTTCGGCAAGTCCCAGACCGTAGTTGGTCGGCTTCTTGCGTCGCTTGTGCATCCCCGGCGGATATTCTTTCCGGTCCAGGGCTTTGATGGCACCATTTGATTCGTAAACATTGACGCCCAACCGGCGGTTGATGCGTCCCTTCGGACCCGTGTAACGACCCATTCTTCGAGAACTCCAATCTTAATTTTCACGCTCTGCACCACCTCAACGCAACGCACGCTGGGCCGTCATCTTCTGTTGAACCGTCGTGCCCTCCATGAAGTGGGGGGAACGGTAACGCCGACAGGCAGTCCGCAAACCAATCTGGCCGAACTGCGTACAGAGAAAACATCCGACCTACAGTCTGTATTTCAACAGACCTGGCACCAATCCATGCCGCCATAAGTCGGGAAGCTCGAAAGCGTATCGTCGATCCCCCCAATGATCAACACCGCGATCCCCGCAAATCACGGGAATTGCCGTCATTGGCACGGAGTTTGGCCTTCTTCAAGCCGCTGTGGGTCGGCTTTCGCACGATTTCTCACGCCTCGTGTCGGCCGCTGTCGACGGTTGGCGGCGGGCTTCCCCGCACCAGAGTGCGCCGGAACGCCCTGCTGACGTTGTTGATTTACCAGAATTCAACTTCACTCTCCCGTGGAAGAGTCGAGCCTAAGCGAGGAGAGGGTGACCACGCCGGATCCTCCCCTCCCTGAAAAGAAGGCGGAAGTAACTTGTGTAGAGGGCATTGGATGAGAGGAATTCCGTGTCAAAAACCGATACAACAACGGCTGTGTGGATTCATCCCTGTGGCAGATTCGACAGCGCCGTGTCGGAACCGGACAGCAGCAGAATGTCGGACGCTTCAATTCGGTCATTCGGCCCGGGGACGCTGATCAGCTGATCAGGACTTTGCTGCTCTTCAGCGTCTGAAGGTTCTGCCTTGCGGCGAATCGCAATCAGGTTCACCCCGTAAGTGGAACGCAGATCGATTTCCTTCAGCGTCTTGCCCACAAACGGCGACGGAGACTGCAATTCGACAATCGTAAAGCCATCGCCCAGTTTTACGTAATCGTGAATCCGAGGGTGAGCCAGTCGCCGGCCCAGCATTTCGCCGGCATTTTGTTCCGGCTGAATCACTTCATCCGCCCCGATCTGTTGAAAGATCTCCGCATGCAGCGGCGTCTGAGCTCGACAGATGACGTTCTGCACCTTTAGATTTTTCTTGCAGATGACCGTCGTCAGCAACGCAGCTTCGAAGTTTTCGCCAATGGCAACAACCACACAATCCACCCGCTCGACCTCCTGACTCCGCAGGGCCGTTTCTTCAGTGGAATCCAGTTGGACAGCAATCGCCACGTCGTTGCAGATCTCATCGATCCGCTTGTGCTGCCGGTCAATCGCGATGACTTCGGCGCCGTCCTGACTAAGCCGGCGAGCCAGCGCCATTCCAAAACGGCCCAAACCGATCACGGCAACTCGTTGAGAAATCCGGGAATTCATCCGATCACCGTTGCAGAAGTTTCTTGAATTGTGCCCACGTCTTTGTGTTGGCCACGTCATCTTCGGTCAATCCGGCGCGGCGACCCTGGTCGACGCCATATTGCAACACGTCAAAACCGTGGACACTGTGAGAATCCGTACTGATGACAATCGGAATTCCCAGATCCCTTGCCGCTGCCGCGTTGACGTCATCCAGATCAAGTCGCTTGAAATGGGCATTGATCTCCATCATGACGCCGTTTTCAGCAGCTGCCTGCAACATCTCCGTCATATTGATGTCGGCACCGTCACGTTTGCCGACCAGCCGACCGGTTGGGTGTCCAATGATATTCACGTGTGGGTTTAGGATGGCGGTCATCAGCCGCTTCATGATCTGTTCACGCGGTTGCTGTAATCCATAGTGCAGCACGGCAACGACCCAGTCCGCTTCAGCCAGAACATCGTCTGCCAGATCCATGGTCGCATCTTCCAGGATGTCGCATTCGATGCCGCATAACAGCTCGATTCCGTCGATCTGTTCCCGAGCTGCCCGGATATCGTCCCAGTGAGCACGCAATCGCGTCGCGTCCAGACCGTTGGCCATCGACACTCGCTTGCTGTGGTCCGTGATGGCGATGTACTTCAAGCCACGTGCTTTCGCCGCCTCGGCCATTTCCACAATGCTGGCGGCTCCGTCCGACGCCGTCGTGTGCATGTGAAGATCGCCTTTGATGTCGCCCACTTCGACCAAACGCGGCATCACCCCGGTTGCTGCCAAATCGAATTCCCGGCGATTTTCCCGCAGCTCCGGTGGTATCCAGGGCAGGTCCAATGCCCCGTAAACGTCTTCCTCAGTGGCTCCGGCGATCTGGTCGTCGCCACGAAAGACACCGTACTCATTTACCTTCAGGCCCATGTCCTTCGCCCGTTGTCGCACGACAACGTTGTGCTCTTTGGAACCCGTGAAGTACTGCATCGCCGCGCCATAAGAGCTGTCCGCGACAACTCGCAGGTCCATTTCGACGCCTGTTTTAAGCCGGACTCGCTGCTTCGTGTCACCGCGCTGCAGCACCGTATCCACCAGCGGATGGGCGGCCAACCGGTCCATAGCGACGGACGCGTCGCTGGAAGTGGCCAACACGTCCAGGTCGCCGCACGTTTCTCTGCGTCGCCGACAGCTTCCGGCCACCGCCGTCTGCGTCACCGTCTCCAATTGCAGCAGATCCTGAACGATGGTTTCTGCTGCAGCTCTGGCGTCCGCGATGGAGATCCGTTTTCCAGCTTCGGCAGCTCGGTCAATATTGTCCAGAATCGACTGTTCGGTCTTCTTTCCAAAGCCCTTCAAGGCGGCCAGCTCACCAGCCTGCGCCGCAGCTTTCAGTTCGTCCAGCGATGTCAGGTTCAGCTTGTTAAAGAAAACGGCCACTTTTTTGGGGCCAACTCCCTGAATCCTCAGCATGTCCACGACGCCCGCCGGAACCTCTTCCTTCAGTTCTGCAAGTTGCGAATGCTGGCCAGTCGTAACGACTTCCACAATCTGCTTTGCCAGGTCTTTGCCGATGCCCGAAAACCGGGTCAAATCGGCACCTTCTTCGACCAGGGCTGCAAAGGATTCGGCGGTGGATGAAATCGTGCGTCCCGCACTGCGGTAAGCTCGGACACGAAACGGGTTCGCCTCCTGAATTTCCAGCAGGTCGGACAGCTGCGCAAAGACGGCGGCAATCTGGTCGTTCTTCATGTCGAATTCGGCCGACGATTCGACCGTCGTCACTATGCCTTGTCGGGAGTTGTATACGGGCTATCAGCGCCGTCCTCGCCTGTGGCGGTCGTTGCCGCAACAGACTCTTCGGCCTCGGGCATCTGCGCCGCCGGCTTGGCTGGTGCCCCATGTGGCGTTTTACAGGCAACCAACACAACGCCGATCACGACAAAGGCCATGCCCACCCACAGGACGGGACTGATATTGACCGAATTCCGCAGCTGCGAATACGCGAAGATGGCGTTCACACTCACTGCTCCGCCAAACACGATGGGCATCACCAGCGCAGTGTTGCCTTTGCTGCTGATCACGGCATTTGTCAGAAAAAGGGCACCAGCGGCACCCAGAGTGCCGGCGATGAAGCCCCAATTGCGAGCTGCAGCATGTGCCCCGGTGTAGCTGAAGGTGTCACCTTTTACTTTCATGGCAATCAATCCACCGGCAATCGCGATCACCAGGTACGCGACTCCAATGAAGACGTAAGGCTTGAACGGACTCCAGAAATCAGGGTGCGGTGGCTTTACCGTGCTGCGAGCATTCCCCAGCGCCGGGCCATACATTCCCCAGCACATCGCTGTTCCCAGGGCGAACAGAATGGGGATCAACAAACCTTTCATAGCGTCCTCGTTTGAATTATCGGGACCGACAACCGATCAAGACAGATCGCGTTAGTTGCCGGAGGTGGGCGGTGGCACGGATGTTAGTCCGTGGAAACCGATTCTGCGAGCAACCGAGCGATTTCCCGAATCGGAAGCCCTGGCGTAGTACTTCGTGCCATTATCCTTGAAGCCCGTTCTGGTCAAACAAGGCGCGGAGGTATCTTCAGGGTCCGTGGCCACGGCAACTCTACGAGCCCGACAGCCGCTCCATGATTTCACGTACTTCTGCGGCCTGCCGCGGATCTTTGTTCAGATCAACTGCGGGCAATGCGTACTTCAGATTTCCGGTGTCCTGCCGCAGTTGTGACGTCTTCACGAAGTTCCGCGAAACACCATCGATCGCAGCAAACCGCAGGGTGGGACCGTCGTCGTTTGCTGCGGCTGCACGCAGTGATGCTGAGGCACGTCCACCGTTCCGCATGGTACCATCCGTCGCCAACGTCCCGGAGTTCGTGTCACCAGCGTCAACGGACAACTCCAGTCCAACGAATGGAGAGCTGCTGTTGCTGTTCATATTCAGGAAACTCCTGGCGTGCTGGCACCCGGTTAGAAGTGACATCAGAACCAAAATATTGAATCGTCTCATTGGCGTTTTGCGTTGACCGTGCACGTTTGGGACAGGATCGCACTGTGGCGAAGAAAACTAGCAGATCTTAAGATTTGCTCATAGATCGGAGTACCACCGCAAGATCAAGCGGAATCGCAGACCGAGCGTCTGACACGAATCGACACGGCGTCGGCCGCCACCACACAAAGATCCTTCGGACATTGGGTCCTGGGGTGGGCACAACCGAAACAACCGGTGTGCCCGGAATTACCCTTCGCAGTACTGCGGCAGATTCTGCCGGATGAAGCTTCGCGAACGATTCGCTACACTTGCCTTCATCGAACAGTGGTGACTCAACACACGGCTCCAGCGATATCCGCTCGGGTGTACACGTGGCCAACCGGTTCTGATGGAACAGCAGTGACTCCCGCGACCGGGAGCGTGCAGACAAATTCGAAAAATGCTCTCAGAAGACGGAGTTGCACCATGCGCAGCGATCTGGTTCAGACGCACATTGACCGAAATCGTGATACCGAAAGTCTGACCACGGCATACACCAGCCACCGTGATCGAATCATGCATTTGATCGCTTCAACTGCAGCCGACCTGAGCGATGGTGAAGATCAGAAATGTTCGTCGATCGTCCTGTTGGGCGCCGGCAATTGTCTGGATGTTGACCTCGCCCGCGTGGCTGACCTGTTCCAAACCATTCATCTGGTTGATCTGGACAAAACCGCCGTGCAATCTGTGGTCAACGCCCACCCTCAGCAAACGGATCAGTTCCGAGTCCACGCACCGGCGGACATCGCAGAGCCTCTCCTGTCGCTCACCAGTCGGGATTTTCAGCCGGAAGAAGGGAATCGCGAACACTGCATCAAGGTACTGCAGGCACTGTCGTCAGAGAACGGTGTGGCAGACGTTCCGGAGGCGGATGTGGTCATTTCTCTGTGTGTCCTGAGCCAGATTGTTGGTTCATTGAGCGGCCTGATCGGTGAAGACCATCCGACTTTCGTGAATGCATTGAAGGCGCTCCGCATAGGACATCTGCGTCGCATGCTAAGCCTGTTGCGGCCGGGTGGTGTGGCGATCTTCGTGTCTGATATTGTGTCATCGGACACAGCGGAGCAATTGAAGACCGCCACCGCAGAACAGATGCCGGAGATTGTCAAGACACTTGTGGCCGAGAAAAACTTTTTCTCCGGCACCAACCCGTCCGTCGTGCTTTCCGAACTGAATGTGCTGTCCCGACTTGCCACTGGTCCGGACACGGTTCACACAATCGATCCGTGGACATGGCATATGGCCGAACGGACGTATGCCGTCTACGCATTCCGTATTCAAAAGAAGATGCTTGAAGCGGATACCTCTGCAGCAGACGACACTGACGAATGAGCTGAACAACCAGCACCGGCAAAGGACGCACCGCTACAGCCAACTGCGGCAGGCCTTGCCGCTTTCGCGAGTGCTGGTCAGCCCGACTTTGCAGATTCAGTTGAGTTTGCCGATTGTGAGCGTCGATTGACTGAGGCAGATGGCTGCCCCTGCGCTTTTTGTTCGTCGCCGGAAACGCATGCCGCCTGCAGCTCGACATTGCAAATTGATGTCGCCACGCCACCGCGGAGTCTACGAATGAATTTTTCGACAACAAACCTGACAACCTTGTTCTTGCTGGCGGGCATGGTCTGTAACGTTGGCTGTACGACGGCTCGCAAATTGCCGGGTCAGATGAAGGCATTAGTCACGAGATCACCGGTCGACGAACTGGATCCGCTGATGAATGAGTCCGGTGCACTCAGTGAGGAATACCGTACCGCGAAGAAGCAGCTGACACGAGCCGACGACACGATGTTAAAATTCGCCCGCTGGCGCGAAGACCTGGGGGATTACCAGGAAGCGAAGGAACACTATCGCGAGATCCTGACAGACAATCCGGATAGTCTGGAGGCAAGGTTGGGGATCGCCCGCATCGAATTTGCAACTGGACGAGTGGCGGAAGCTCAGGCGATTCTGGCCGCGACCGGCAGAAAGCATCCGGACAGCCCTGAGGTCTGGATGGAAATCGGGCGGATTCATTCCCATCAGGAAGAGTGGGATCAGGCCGTTCAGAGTCTGGAAAAGGCTGTTGCCATTGCCCCGTCCAGTGATCCCGCACTGTTCAAAGCGACGCGTTATGAACTCGGACTGGCCCTTGCCAGAAACGATCAGACAGAAGAAGCCCGCCCCCATCTCACCGCCGCCGTTGGTGCCGCAGCCGGGCTGTTCAATATTGGTTTTGTGCTGCACGAACAGGGACGTAATCAGGATGCGTCCACGTGGTTTCAACGCGCACTGGACTCGCATCCGGACGAGCGAACACGCTTTCAGTCGACTCAAATGCTGACCAGACTTGGTGGCGCCAACGGCGGCGAAAACACTCAAATGGCGGAGTGGCCCAGACAAGAGAGTAGTGTTGACGTCAGCCTGACCAGTTACCAAAGCTATCATGAAACGCCGGGGATTACTCCAGCTGGCGGCGCAACGCCAACTCCTGCCGGGACCGTACGGCTGAAGGCTCCCGTATCCACAAGTGATGCTGCCGGGCAGAGCCAAACCTACCCTCCAATCGGTCAGCGGCAGTCGACTTCAGATCCTTGGGGGCTAGCAAAGAACCACACGCCGTCAACACCGCAGTGGCAGGGAAATCCAGCGTCCCACCAAAGTATCACACCGTGGTCCAACAACAACGTTCCCAAAGTCGTCGCCCCTGCTCAATGGCGAGCAAACCCTTAACGACGGTCTGCCGAATTTCTGTGTTCGGCCCGAATGACGATGTCTTGTCTTGTCGTGGCTGGCGCTTGTGGCGGATCAGAATATCTGCGCCACAGGCATTTCTGAATCTCGTTCGCCGGCATTCGCAATCAGCTCGAACATCAATAGGTGAGGGCCGAGCGAATGGCGACGCATCAATCAGAATACTGCCTCAGCGCGTGAGTCGCGATGTTGGCGATATAGCCGCCTTTCTTACTGTCGAGGGCCATCTGTTTCTGCATCTGCGTAATGGCATTCTTTGACGCGGCAGCCGCTGCTCCCATCTCGTCAAGCTCGATGATGGCAGCATGTTTGACGAAGTCGCTTTCGTTCTTCAACGCGTCTGACAGAACTGCGATGGACCGATTGGTCTTGCCGGCCCTGTGCAGGCCGCGCGCGGCAGCAATGCGAACGGCCACAGATGCGTCGTACGCAGCATACTCAACGGCTTTCAGACTTTCGCCTTTGACCGACTTCAGATTAGACAAGCCAGTAATTGCCCACCAGCGCATGGCTGCGTCTTCGCTGGACGCAGCGGCCTGCAGCTTTGCCTCTGACGCTGCGTTCGGTGACTGAGCCAGCTTTGCCAGGGCGTTGAGTTTTTCCGCCCGTTCGCGGCCACCGGCTGTGTTCAGGATGACCCAGCGATTGCCAAGCTCGCCTTCCTGCTGGTCCAGCATGATCTCAGGAATCAGGTGAGCATCGCGCACATCGACCTGCCAGCGGTCACATTCGCGCTGCAGTCGTAACAGCGTTGCTGCATGTGCCGCGTCACCCGCCAGGTTGTACAGTTCCCAGGGGTCGTTCTGCGTATCGTACAGTTCTTCCACCGGTCGAGGAGCGTGCAGAAACTGTGCGGACTCCGCGTGCAACTGTCCGGCAGCTTCCCGCCGTCGCATTTCTTTGCGGACGACGCTGGTTTCGGCGTACTGAATGTACTGCAGGGCCGGACGCCAGGTGTTGTAGTTTCTGACGTAGCGATATCGTTGGTCGCGGACCGTTCGAACCATGTCAAAGCGTTCATCAATGCGGTCTCGCGCACCATGAATGTATTTGCGTGGTGATGGCAGGTTGTTGCCGAGAAACGGACGGCCCGCCATGTGTTCGGGAATATCAACTCCAGCAAGATTCAGGACGGTCGGGCCGAGATCAATGAGGTTGATCAGTTGGTCACTGACGGAACCAGGTGTGCTCTGACCGGGACTGCGCAGTTTCTTCGGGACACGGGCCATCATCGGAACCAGCGTCCCGCTGTCGTAGATCCAGCGTTTGGCGCGCGGGAAGCCGTTGCCGTGGTCGCTCCAGAAAATAACGATCGTGTCTTCAGCAAGGTTCGCGTCGTCCAGTTCCTGCAGATAGCGGCCAACGGTGGTGTCCATCACCATGATGAGATCCAGCAGTCGCGCATGGGCGGCACGTACGTCGGGCGTGTCGGGATAAAGTGCTGGAACTTTAATGTCGTCCGGGTTGTGCAGTTTGTCTTTCGAAACGTCAGCGACCACCGTCTGCCAGTTTTTGGGCCAGATTCTACTCTCGTGAGTCATCGTCAGATTGAAGACGGCAAAGAACGGCTGAGATTTGTCCTTCCGGTTCTTCCAATGAGCCTGACGTGAAGACTCGTCCCACACTTCATCCTGTTTCCAGTGAAAGTTGTAGTCAGTCTTCGAGTTATTGCTGCAGTAGTAGCCGGCCTGCTTCAGGTAATACGGAAAACACTTAACGTGATCGGGCAGCGTCGCCTTCGACCGCATGTGATTGGCGCCGATGCTCATCGGGTACATGCCGGTGATGATTCCCGTCCGACATGGAGCACACACGCCGTGAACGGTGAAGGCCCGCGTGTAGCGAACGCTTTGTTTCGCGAAGGCATCCAGGTTGGGTGTGGTGGCGTTGGGATCGCCGTAACAGGCCAGATGGGAACTGATGTCTTCGCAGCTGATCCAGACAATATTAGGGCGATCAGCGGCCCGAACTGACGAACACAGCACGAACGCCACAAGCAGCAAGCTACGACACATACCTGGAGCCTTTGTTGGTGATTTGCACGATGCGGGGACCGTGAACAGACGAGAACCACGGCAGCCCGTGGGACAAACTTCTGCAGCGCAGCGTAATCAACCGCCGCATACGATACCATCAAGGCGTT
This sequence comes from Fuerstiella sp., assembly GCA_039831575.1. Classification (GTDB taxonomy): domain Bacteria; phylum Planctomycetota; class Planctomycetia; order Planctomycetales; family Planctomycetaceae; genus Fuerstiella. The sequence goes on from JBDONA010000496.1 coordinate 10,898, forward strand.
GTGATTCCGGCAACCGACAGGCCTTCGTCAGAACAAGTTGAATTGCAGAAACTCTTCTGCTGCAGACGTTCTTTCAATTCCGCTTCAGTTCCGTGGTGGTGGGATAAAGCGCTGAACCGTGATATGTTGCCAGGCAACGCCTGTCCGGTCCGGCGATTCGGTCCCCCACTGCTCCTGCCATGCTCCCCGTTTATCTTGTGAGAACCTGAATGCTCCGACAGCCCTCCACAATTGTCAAGTGTCTGACGTACTGTTGCGTGCTTACCCTCGTTGTTTCCATGTTTGCAGATTGTCGAGGGCAATTGCCGCGCGTTTACCGCGACAAAGTTTCCCCTCACTGGTTCGCCGACGGTACGAAGTTCTGGTATCGCGTGGACCTGGCGGACAGGCAGACGGAATTCGTGCTTGTCGATACTGCGACAGGTATGCGCACGCCGGCGTTTGACCATGCCAGAGTGGCGTCGACTCTTCAGAACGCAGGTGCCGGCGAGATTGCCAGAGAACGCCTACCCATCAAATCACTGGACTTTGCCGACAACATGAAGTCGGTAACAGTCACCACCAGTATGGGTCAGTGGACGCTGGATCTGACATCGTACGAACTGCAGCAACTGGGCACTAAAACGACGCCACCCGCACAAAATCGATTTTTCATGCCACCTCAAATGTCCATTGACCGAGGCGGTGATGTGGAACTGAATGTCACCAACGAACTCAAAACCGTCGTCCACCTGATCTGGATCGATCGCAGTGGCCAGCCCCAAAGTTACGGCACAATCGCCCCCGGAGCGACCAAAATACAACACACCTTCGCCGGGCACGTCTGGCTGTTGAAGTCCGCGGATGACGCTGCCCTGGCGGCCTTTGAAGCTGTTGACGGACCAAACCGGATTCTGGTCAATGAAGCCAGCCTGAAATCGGTAACGCAGCACCGGCCGAGTCCGCCGCGTCGCAGGGGCCCACGGCCGTCCAATCGACTGCGAAATTCGACATCACCGAATGGAGAACATTCCGTATTCGTTAAGGATCACAACGCCTGGCGACGAACAACGGGCGACTCAGCGGCTGAACCTCAACAGCTGTCGTTCGACGGAACGGTCGAAAACACGTTTCAAAAAGATGCGTCTCGTGAACGGCTGGTCGAAATGCAATACAATCTTCAGGATCCGCCCGCTGACGTTGCCGACGTGCGGTGGTCTCCGGACTCCCGGCATCTGGTCGCGTTTCAGACCAGAAAGGCACCGGAGCGGCGGGTGTACTACGTCGAATCGTCGCCGAAGAATCAGCTTCAGCCCCGGCTGAAAAGTTATCCGTACGCTAAACCCGGTGATCCGATTCCAATCCCACGGGCTCGGTTGTTTGCTGCCGAAGACGGTCGGGAGATTAATGTATCCAACGATCTGTTTCGCAATCCCTTCAAACTGAAGTTCCTGAAATGGAGCGACGACAGCAGTCGCTTCTGGATGCTGTACAACGAACGCGGCCACCAGACTCTGAGACTTCTGGAAATCTCTGCAAATGACGGTGCAGTGCGAGCCGTCGTCGAAGAACGCAGTGAAACATTTATTCACTATTCAACGGGCGGTAAGTCCGTCCTGGAATGGCTGCCGCAGCATCAACTGTTGTGGGCCAGCGAACGGTCCGGATGGAACCATCTTTATCGATACGACGTGTCCACAGGTGACGTCCTCAATCCCGTCACCACAGGTGACTGGAACGTACGGCGGATTGAACACATTGATCGCGACTCAAAGGTGATCTGGTTCTTTGCGGTCGGAATCGTCCAGGGGCAGGACCCGTACCATGAACATTTCTGTCGAGTGAACTTCGACGGCAGCGAACTGAAGGTACTGACCGATGGTGACGGTACTCACGACGTGACGTTTTCACCGGATCGCCGTTACTTTATCGACAGGTTCTCACGTGTGGATCTGTCACCGGTCACACAGCTTCGCAGCAGTGCGGACGGCACACTGATTACGCCACTTGAACAGGCGGATGCGTCCGAGATCGTTGCGGCGAATGGTAGTCTGCCGGAACGATTTGTGGCCAAGGGGCGAGACGAAAAAACGGACATCTGGGGAATCATTCACCGTCCGCGGAGCTTTGACGCGACAGCGAAGTACGCCGTCGTTGAGAATATTTATGCCGGTCCCCACGACCACCATGTGCCGAAGGCATTTCGAACTCGGTATCGCCATCAGCGACAAATGATGGATCGAGGAATGGTTGTTGTTCAGATCGACGGCATGGGAACGGCATGGAGATCGAAGGAATTCCACGACGTTTGCTTTCGAAACCTCAGAGATGCCGGTTTTCCCGATCGAATTGCGTGGCTGAAGGCCGCGGCCGAAGAACATCCATGGCTGGATCTCAGCCGAGTCGGCATTTACGGTGGATCTGCCGGCGGTCAGAACGCAATGGCAGCCGTGCTGTGGCATGGAACGTTTTACAAGGCAGCGGTGGCAGACTGCGGTTGCCACGACAATCGTATGGATAAACTGTGGTGGAATGAACAGTGGATGGGCTGGCCGATGGGCGACCACTATGCCGCGAATTCGAACGCAGAGAACGCCTTCCTGCTGCAGGGTAAACTGATGCTGGTCGTCGGAGAACTGGATCGCAACGTCGATCCCGCCAGCACAACACAGGTTGTCCGCAAATTAATCCAGGCCAATAAGGACTTCGTTTTCCTGCCGATTCCCGGTGCGGGCCACGGCGCCTGCGAAACGCCATACGGTTCACGTCGCCGAGCCGACTTTCTGGCTCGTCACCTGAAGGCTGATGTCGCCCAGGAGACCGGGAGCAGCAATACAGAAGTCGCCAGGTAGTCGCCCAGCCAGGCCGATCGGAAAATTCGTGCGGCGTTCTCACCCCGGAACAGATTCGGCTTTGATGTCATGAGCTCTCTAACAACTAAAGGACTTTGAGTGACGCCTGTGAAGCCACCAACACAACATGCTCGTGACGACAAAGCCTCACTGGCGCGGTTGACGATGGAATGTACCCGGTCCTCACGTCCACACGTCTCGCTGCTGCGTTGCTGCATCGTGATTCTGTCCTTGTCGCCTGTTGCGTGCGCTCAGGACAGAACTCCGGGGGCAGACCAGTTTGGCAAAGAACTGCCGCGTCTTCCGGTGATGCAGCCGGTGCAATCGCAGGGTGCGATCGTGATGCGGGAGGGTTTTCGCGCAGAACTGGTGGCCGCCGAGCCGCTCGTGCAGGATCCGGTGGCTGTTGACTTTGACGAACAGGGCCGAATGTTTGTTGTTCAATTGCCACCGTACAACGCGTACGTGCTGGAGAACATCCCCGTCGGATCAATCGCGTTGCTGGAAGACACGAACAACGATGGTCAGTATGACAGAAGCACACGGTTTGCGGACAATCTGAGTTACCCGACGGCCGTCGCCTGCTGGGACGGCGGCATCTTTGTCGGCGACGCTCCGCACCTGTTGTACCTAAAGGATACCGACGGGGATGGCATCGCCGACGAACGCAAAGTGGTGTTCACGGGATTTGGCAAAGATAAGGCTGGTGAAGCTCATTTGAATTCCATTCGCTGGGGCATGGATAACCGCTTTCATCTATCGACCAACCTGGCTGGTGGCGACATCACAGCGGTGGCGGCAAAAGACTCTCCGCCCGTGTCTGTTCGAAATCGAGGCTTCATCTTTGATCCGCGTGACTGGACAACGTTTGAACTGACATCCGGTGGTGGCCAGCACGGCTTGAGCATGGACAACTGGGGGCGGAAATTCGTTTGTTCGAACAGCGTGCCGGCTCAGACATTGATGTACGACGACCGCTACATCGCCCGCAATCCTGTCATGCAGGCCCCTGCAGCCGCCGTCGACATTGCCCCCGAAGGCAAGTTCACAAAACTGTTTCGCATCACACCGCCGGAACCATGGCGAGTTCTGCGAACGCGGTTACGCAGGACAGGAAAGTTTCGCGGATCAGATGAAGGCGGCACGCCGTTCGGTTTTTTCACCGGTGCGACAGGCATCACGATCTATCGCGGCGATGCATGGCCGGCCGAATACCGTGGCAACTTGTTTGTAGGTGATGTGGCCAACAACCTGGTTTACCGAGCGAAGCTTGAAGTTCGCGGACAGGAACTCGTGGCTCACCGAGCCGACCCGGAGGCAGAATTTCTGGCATCAAAAGATATCTGGTTTCGGCCCGTGCAGTTTGCCAATGCACCGGATGGCAACCTGATCATGCTGGACATGTGCCGCGAACTGATCGAAGGCGCCGCGTTTCTGCCACCGGAATTCTTTGAACACCTGGATGCGGCCAGCGGTAATGACCGCGGCCGAATCTATCGCATCGTCTCCACATCGGGCCGCGTCCGCCGCAAGCTGCCGCAGTTGTACGGGGCGTCGATCGAATATCTGGTTGCTCTGCTGGACCACCCCAACGGCTGGCACCGTGACACAGCCTCGCGTTTGCTGTACCAGAAGCAGGACCGTTCCGCCGTCGCTGCGCTGTTGAGATTGGTTTCGAACGCGAAATCCGCAGAAGGACGAGCGACCGCCCTGCATGTCCTGTACGGTCTGGCGGCGTTGAAAGAGGCGTCTGTCTTGACGGGCCTGGAAGATGCATCCGCGAACGTCCGTATTCAGGCACTGCGTCTGGCAGAACACTTCGTCACCGACTCACCGGCCGTCCGCGATCACATGACGCGTATGGTCAACGATCCGGACGAAGCCGTTCGATACCAATTGGCATTTTCTCTGGGTGCATTTGATGGTGCGTCATCCGCCAGGGCGTTGTCGCAGATTGCTCTGACCGACGGGCACGATAAGTGGATGCGTCTGGCGATTCTGAGTTCTGCGGGCGAAAGCGCGGATGAAGTCTTCCGTCTTCTTGCCGCACACAAGGACTTTCCTGCGACAAAGCACGGTCGCGATTTGCTGTTGGCATGCGTTCAGCAGATTGGCGCGCGTGCTCGCATAAGTGACGTGAGTGTTGTGCTGCGTTCGTTGCAGGAACTCGCTGAAAAAGACAGGTCGCTGGGTGACGCCGTTGTAAAGGCCCTTCTGGAGAAACAACGCGACGAAATGCGGGAAAGGATTCTCTCTGCCGCTGGTGGCAAGGCCGGAATGGTCCTGACGAATGTGCTCAAGCAAGCAACCGCTCAGGCCCTGAACGAAAGCGCCTCTGTCTCGCAGCGAGTGGAAGCCATTCGTAGTCTGCGGCTGGGAGTTCTGGCTGACGTGAAATCAGTGATCGATAATCTGCTCAGACCGACGCAGCCTCAGCCTCTGCAGTCCGCGGCGCTGGAGGCATTGGCGGCATTCAACGACGATGGAGTTGTCGAACTGTTGCTGGCACATTGGGCAGGACTGAGTCCGGCGCTGCGGACCCGAGCCGCGGAAACACTGTTGTCTCGACCATCATGGGTGCACGCGTTGCTGGACGCCGTTGAATCCGGAGACGTCGCCACCGCCGACATCGACCCTGCGCGAGTTCAATTGCTGACGAAACATCCGGATGCAAAGATCGCGACGCGTGTGGTCAAAATCTTCGCCCGCAGCGGCGTTTCTGCACGTAAGGACGTTGTCGATCGCTATCAGGCGGCATTGACGACAGAAGGCGACGCGGACCGCGGCAAGCTGGTATTTAAGAAAAACTGTTCGGCGTGTCACCGACTGGAAGATGTCGGGACGGCCGTGGGAGCGGAGTTAAAAGGAATTCGTCAACGAGGCCTTCCGTCGGTGTTGTTGAACATTCTGGATCCCAACCGGGAAGTGAAACCGAAGTTTCTATCTTACGTTGTGGCAACGACCGATGGTCGCGTTCTGGCGGGCATGATTTCGGCGGAAACAGCCAACAGCATCACTCTGCGTCGCGTCGACGGGACAACGAACACGGTGCTGCGAATCGACATCGAAGAAATGTCCAGTACCGGTCTGTCGTTCATGCCGGAAGGCCTGGAGAAGACGGTCACGGTGCAGGACATGTCCGACCTGTTGAGTTATCTGAACGAGATCGATTAGGGCGTCAAATCGCGCGGGGCGATGCCTACGCGGTTAAACGAGCTCTCGCGGGTGAAGACGAGACGAACCTGCTAAGCTGTACCGCTCGTCGATCGTTCAGCTCGCTGCTTCGCGAGCCCAGGCGAGTCGTTTGAATCCGTCAGTGCTCGGCACTGACGCAGTCCGTATGAATCGGAGTAATCGATGAAGGTCGCCTATTGGATCCTGCTGTCTGTCCTGGTTGTTTCCGGTGGCGTCAGCAACACGGCAGCCGAGCTACAGGAGACTCGTCCCAATATCGTCCTGATCTTCAGCGACGATCAGGGCGTGAATGATATTGGTTGTTACGGCAGTGAAATTCCCACACCGCATATCGACCGGATTGCTCAGCAGGGAATCAAATTCACGTCGTGGTATTCTGCATCGTCAATTTGCACGCCGTCCCGTTACGGACTGTTGACCGGACGTAATCCTAATCGTTCCCGTGATCAGCTGCTGTCGGCCTTGATGTTCTTATCCGATGTCGATGCCGGGCGAGGGTTGCGCGACGAGGAACAGACGATTGCAGAAGTTCTGCACAATGAATGCGGCTATACGACGGCACTGATTGGCAAATGGCATCTGGGTCACGGTCAGGTGGACTTTCTACCCTTCAACCACGGCTTCAACATTTTTAAAGGTCATACCGGCGGCTGCATCGACTACTTCACCATGACGTACGGAATTCAACAGGACTGGTACGAAGGTGCCACGCACGCCCCGAAAAACGGTTACGCAACGGAATTGATTACCGACGAAGCAGTGGACTTCCTGAAGTCACAACAGCACTCACAAAAGCCTTTCTTTCTGTATCTTCCGTACAACGCTCCGCATTTTGGCAAGGGGTGGAATCCTTCCAAAAACGAAACCGTCAACATCATGCAGGCTCAGGCAAAGGATCTGCAGCGAGTGGACTTCATCACAGACAAGATCCGCCGCGAATTCGCCGCGATGGTCGTGTCGCTGGACGACGGCGTTGGTCGAATCACTCAATCGCTGGACGATCTCGGACTGGCAAAGAACACGCTGTTAATTTTCCTGACGGATCACGGCGGGGATCCGGTCTATGGAGGCAGCAACAAGCCTCTGCGGGGCGACAAAGCAACGCTGTTCGAAGGCGGTTTGAAAGTGCCGTGCGTGATGCGGTTTCCGGGAAAAATCAAGCCGGGCACAACGAGTTCGTCCGTGGTGTCATCACTGGATCTGTTTCCCACGTTTGCTGACCTGGCCGGCGCTGAGATCGACAAAACGCGGCTGGACGGTCAGGACCTGACCTCACATCTGTTCCGGAACGCGGCTGTTCCTGGTCGAGAGTTGTTTTGGCAAACGGGGCAGCATGCGGAGTTGAATCGCGGCACGTGGACGGCTCTGCGAAAGGACAACTACAAATATGTCGGGCTGCCTGACGGCACCGAATACCTGTTTGACCTGTCGACAGATCCGAACGAGGAAAACAACCTGGCGGAATCACAACCCAAACGACTAAGAAAGATGCATGGCCGCGCCTCGGAAGTTGCTGCGAATTTGGCGCCCGTCGGCGCACGTTGAAATACTGCTGCAGCAAAATCACGGATCGATGCCCACGCGGTTAAACGAGGTCCTGAGAAAGCGATTATCTCGACCGGTCGCGACCCGACAGCGGATTCATTACACTGCCACCGTCTGCACCGGCGAAACCCGCCAGTTTCTGGTGTTCCGCAGATTCCATTCGATTTTCCGTCACTCAGACGGGCCTGTGGCCAACCGACATCATGACCTCTGAACTTTCTCCTCGTGAAGTACTGGCGCTGTGTCGCCAACGTGAAATCAAAGCCATTGATCTACGGTTCGTGGATTTTCGCGGCTATCAACGGCATTTCACGATTCCGGCCGACCAATTAACCGAAGACAGCTTCGAGGATGGCTTCGGTTTTGACGGGTCTTCGATGCGTGGCTGGCAGGCAATTCACGAAAGCGACATGCTGGTCGTGCCCGATT
>JBDONA010000219.1:0-3130 GCA_039831575.1 Fuerstiella sp.
ATTCGTGTTCGTGACAATGGCGCGGGCATTTCGGAATCGTCGATCCAGCGTATTTTCGAACCGTTCACTCAGACGGAGCAGACGTTGGACCGCTCGCAGGGAGGTATGGGGTTAGGTCTTCCGCTGGTACGCATGATTGTCGAAGCCCACGGCGGGACGGTGTTGGCAGTGAGCGCCGGACGGGCACATGGCAGCGAGTTCACAATCCGCCTGCCGCTCAGCGATGCCCCTCAAACTCCGAAGACCGATGACCAAACAGCGGACTTTCGTGGGAAGAAAATGCTCATCGTGGAAGACAATCCAAGCATTTGCAGAATGCTGGCCCGCTCGATGGAGCTCAATGGCCTTGATGTCGCAATGGCGGCCGACGGACAGGATGCGCTGGACATCTTTGGCGACTTCGACCCGGACTTCGCCGTTATCGACATTGGATTACCGGTCCTGAACGGCTTCGAAGTCGCTCGGGTAATACGCAACAGACCGCAGTTCGGTCACGTGGTACTGGTGGCTGTCACTGGTTATGGTCAGGAAAACGACCACAAAAAGGCTCTTGCCGCCGGCTTCGATTTACATCTGGTCAAGCCAATTGATCCCAGTGAGCTGTTGCGAGCGATTGCCTCTCACTACATGTCGGTTGTGTAGTGCGACACTTCGGCTGCTGGCGGTTTCGCGGGCGGCCATCTGACCTCTTCGTCTGAATCTGCGTGACCTGCCGCAAGGCTGCTGCCCAATTCAATCAAAGTCATCAGGTCAGACGTATTCTGGTGCTCTCCCAATATTGTGAGACCGTGATCGGTGTCTATCACGGCGCGTCAGGGATCGTTCGGCGTAAAGGCGTTCATTCACTGAGACAGTCACTTCTGTTGTTGATCACGATTGGCTCGTCGTTGGGGCTGAGGACCATCGTTTTCGACCTCTGCCAAACGTCTCCCTGATAAGCGCTGAAGCCGCAAAGCCGATTGGTGCGATTCGTTGTGCGTAGGAATGACGAGGCCAGCGGCGCAGTCTATCCGATTCGGCATTACCACGATGTGTCTGCGTTTGGATCCCGGTCCGCAAGGCCGCTTCGCCCAGCAGGAGCTTCCTCCCTCTCGCTGAGAATGATCGCGATGTTGTCGCGAGTATTGAGCATGTCGGGGTGATCAGAGTCCAGCACTCGCTCGTAGTCGAGCAGCAGTTCGCAATACAGCTTCAAAGCGTCCTGCGGCTCTCCTGTCTCCAGCGTCAGGGACGCGATATTGTTGCGTGTGTCAAGCGTGTCGGGATGGTCGTGGCCGATCACCCGCTGCTGATCGTGCAACAGTTCGTAAAACAACTGGAGCGCCTGGTCTGGATCCCCTGCCTTTTCAATGCTGCGGGCGATGTTGCCGCGGGTCTTAAGTGTGTCGGCATGGTCATGGCCCAGCAAACGCCGTTGGTTGGACAGCAATTCGCGAAACAGCCGTAGTGCCTCCGCCGGGTCACCTGCTTCTTCCGTCCAACTGGCGATGTTGAAGCGGGTTCTGAGCGTCCTGGGATGGTCGGGGCTGCTCATTGGTGTGCGGATTTCATGACTCATGTTGGTCAGGAATCGGCTCTTGGCAACTTTCCCGGCTTCATTGGCCTGCGCAAGTTCTTCTTCGACCAGCATACGCCGGTTGATGTCGGTGATCGCCAGACGTAACTGAATCTCCTTGTCCTCGTTCGCCTGGACGACGGTACCATCCAGTCTGGCCCAGAACGGATCGGCACCTTCTTTTTGCATCCGCAATTCGCACGACTGTCTCTTGCGGCTCTCAAGCAGGCTCCGGCGAAATCTGTAGTAGAGGTCCTGATCATGATCGACGATGAAGACCGATAACTGGTCTTTGACGACCGAGCATCTTTCTCTGCCAAACAAATCGGCAACGGTGAGGTTGGCCTTCAGGATGCGTCCTGTTTCGCTGACGGTCACGTAGCCCACAGGAGCGAAGTCGTACAGGTCTGCATAATCGTCAAGTGATTCGACAAGTTTATCCTGGGTGCGGCGAAGCTCATCGTTCTGCATTTCCAGTTCGATCTGGTAGGTGCGAAGCTCGTTAACCAGCTCGCCGATTTCCTCCGTGGACATGTCCGGTGGAGCATGGCGTTCGTGCGGCTTCTGCCTGCCTGCGTAAGTGATCGAATTCCGGCGACCGGCGATTTTCGTGGCGCAATTTCAATTCCTCCAAAGTCTTTGCCTTTGCCACGTCGCAGTGCATCTGACCGGACTGGCACGTCAGATCGCACAGGACATGGGGAACCTCGAATTCATGTATACGTAGTCTAGGTATCGTGAGACTTGATGCAAGATCGACGCCTTTTTGCCGACGCTCAGATGTGGTGGAGGGACACATCACCGTTATCTTAAAGGGCACATCGGTCACCAACAGTAAAGTCTTTCGACCTTGTGATTCAATTGCTGGATGTGTATCTGCGGTTCGGAACGGCAGGCGCAATGGTGGGCACGCAAAGATCGTGGCCGCCCAATCCTTCTGCGAGTTTCATGCATTTGTCAGGGAGATCTGTTTGCAAGTGCAGTCCTGTATGCAGGTTCAGCTGTTGAAAGAACGGAAAATTCTCTCGTGAAACTCAGAAGCAAATCCAATTTTCATTTCCAATTTCTTTGACGTTGAACTTTCTGTGACAGTTGTCCATTTCAGTCACGACACCGCGTGTGCCAACGTGAATTACTTCGTGACGAACGCTCATCAACCGGCTTCTGCATGCTGATCCGTCAACGGCGCACGCGATGCACTCGTGACCATCCTCATTCGTTCATACGTTGGCGAAGCGGTGGTTGCCGACCGGGCGAATCGATGCCCGCGAACTGAGCCAGCAAGTACGTCACTGAACCCACTGGACAATTTGAAAAATCGTCTGAATTGGTATTGTGCCATTTGTCGACGTCTGGTAGAAATTTTTTGCAACGAGATGCGAGAAAAGGATTTTCGCATGGTCTTTTGGCCACTCCGACTGTATGTCAGGCACTCGTCCGTCCCGCTGGATGAACTACCATCGGCGGCCCGGATCTACGAATCGTCGAGCGGCGCGTTGCCGTTCCTGCGACACCGTTCCTGCGACACCGTTCCTGCGACACCGTTCCTGCGACACCGTTCGTGAGGAGTGGGAG
>JBDONA010000219.1:3140-4183 GCA_039831575.1 Fuerstiella sp.
ACCCCGTCATGCTGATCCTTTCCCGTCATGCTGATCCTTTCCCGTCATGCTGATCCTTTCCCGTCATGCTGATCCTTTCCCGTCATGCTGATCCTTTCCCGTCATGCTGATCCTTTCCCGTCGTGCTAACCAGAAAGTTCTGTTTCCTGCCTTGGGAATCACGGTTCAGGTTCTTCGAATCGTTGGTCGGCAGATCAAGCTTGGGATCGATGCGCCGGCGGGGATCGTAGTCCTGCGGGACGAGGTGGCGGAGCGAAATCCCGAGGTCGCGTACAACAAGCGATGGCCATCCCATAAGGACGTCAGCGAGGGGCTGCTCTTACGCCTCCACGCAGCTACTGTCGAGTTGAACGCCCTGCAGCAGGAATTGGAAGCAGGCAGGAGCGACGATGCCGAAGTATTCATCTTTCGAGTGTTTCGCGAGCTTCAGTCGATGGATGAAGAATTAACCAATCATCACGGTGACAACATTCCTGCGATCTGCCCGATTGCGAGGACGGCCCTCCTGGTTGACGACAATCAAAATGAGACGCAACTGCTGGCCAGCTATTTGCGATCTCGAAGATTTGAGGTGACAACTGTCAGCAACGGCGCCGATGCGATGGATTTTCTCGCACACAACGAGCGCCCTGACTTTGTGCTGTTGGATATGCTGATGCCTAAGTTCGACGGCCGCTGGACGATCAGCGAGATTAGAGGTATGCCGCGTTACGCAGGTCTGAGAGTCTTCGGTGTCAGCGGTATGGACCCTGAAGAGTATGGTGTTGAAGTTGGTCCCCAGGGCCTTGACGGCTGGTTCCGCAAGCCACTGAATCCGGAGTCGCTTGTCCTTAAGATGTTCAGCGATTCAGAGACACGGCTCGAAACAACGATGAATTGACAACGCTCCGATGGTGATCAACTTCGAGACGAAGTCTTCAAACTGGTGCGCAACAACAGAACACGAACCGCAAGGAAGACTCGGTTCATAACCAAACGGAGGGAGCGAGAGCCAGATTGGCCCCGTTCCCTGCTCTTTTTTGGCCGGTTCAAACGGGGGTGAA
>JBDONA010000197.1:0-4177 GCA_039831575.1 Fuerstiella sp.
GAACATCGCAGAAAACGAACTCAGTTCCCTGACTCGCCAATGCGTGGCCAAGCGTCGCATCGGCGACATCGAAACTCTCCAGAAGGAAATCATCGCATGGAGCGACGATGTGAACGACACTCAACGCAGCGTGGACTGGCACATGAAAATCGATGATGCACGCTCAAAACTCAAGTCCGTCTACCCTGAAATCAGGCTGTGACAAAGCACTAGCTCAACGACGACCTGTCACTCCGAATCGGAGCCTCGCTCGGAAAAGAATCGAAGACCATTCCCGACAAAATCTGAATCGTGCTTAAAACATTACTGCGTTTCCGGCGCTCCAGCGTGCGTATGACAGGTCTGCTCGAGCTTAGTATTCGATCTCGATTCCTTTGGCTTTTGCCACCTCAAATATCGCGTCGAAAGTCCCGGAGGTGTCCCACGGTGCGTCGGGTGGCTCGTCAGGCAACTCTCGACAGGCTCGTTTCTCAATTGCGGCCGAGAATGTACGGTGCGATTACGGTAGAATACTCCAGAGAATAGTCACGACATTCGGGCTTGATTGACCACCGTAGAAAACGAGAAAGTCACAATGAGCCGTCAGAGCGTTTTCAGATCGTCTCACTCACCAGTCTGGTGGCTGACGGGTATTGCGACTATTTCGGCAATGCTTGTCGCTATTTGGTTCTGGAGTCCATTCCAGGCCGATGCTCCGACCGCAACTGCACAGGAGCCGGAACAGATGCGACAGCAGCAGGAACATGCTCATACCAACCACTTGATCGGCCAAACCAGTCCTTACCTGCTGCAGCACGCGCACAACCCGGTCGACTGGCATCCGTGGGGCGAGGAGGCGTTTGCCCGGGCGAAACGGGAGAACAAACCGATCTTTCTATCGGTCGGTTATTCGACTTGCTACTGGTGCCATGTGATGGAAGTCGAGTCGTTTGAAGATGCCGAAGTCGCGTCGATCATCAATAAATACTTCGTCGCCATTAAGGTTGATCGAGAGGAACGTCCTGACATTGACGAACAATACATGTTCGCGACGCAATTGGTGACACGGCGTGGCGGCTGGCCTAACTCGGTCTGGCTGACGCCGGACGGCAAGCCATGGATGGCAGGCACGTATTTTCCCAGACCGCAGTTCATTCAGGTACTGAAGCAACTCGCTGATGTGTGGCAGAACCGGCGCGACGATGTGGACCGTCAGGCAGACTCGTTCGCGAAAGCTGTGCAAAAGATGAGTCTTCCTGACGTGGCCGAAGGCGTTGCGCTGACTCCACAGTTGATCCGACAAGCGGTCACACAACTGGTCAGTCGCTTCGATGCACGGCATGGCGGCTTTGGCGGCGCGCCCAGGTTTCCGCCGCATGGCACCCTGCGATTATTAATTTGGCAATACCGCGTTACCGGACAGGAGTCGCTTCTCAAACCGATCTCCGCCACACTTGATGCGATGTGGCTTGGCGGGATGCATGACCATATCGGCGGCGGGTTTCATCGCTATGCCACCGATGCTGAGTGGTTACTGCCCCACTTCGAGAAGATGTTGTACGACAACGCACAATTGATGCGAGCCTACGCTGATGGTTTCCAGATCACGGGCAGCGAGCGATACCGTGCTGCCGTCGCGGACATTAACCGTTGGGTCAAACGCGAGATGACCTCACCCGAGGGCGCATTCTATTCGGCTCTCGACTCAGGCGAAGTTGGTAAGGAGGGGAACGCGTATGTCTGGCCGATGAATCGTCTGGGCGATGTGCTGAGTGGGGAAGATGCGGCGTTGTTCGCGAAGGTCTACAATTTTCAGTCTCGAGGGAACTACAAGGAAGAGTCCACCGGCGAGAGATCGGGAACGAACATCCCGCATCTTAAACGACCGGTCGAGGCGATTGCCGGGCTAACCGAATCGACCGAACACGGACTAGCGCACCGGCTTTCCGAAATGCGAAACCAGTTGTTGGCCGAGCGTCAGACCTGGCCGCAACCGCACAAAGACGACAAAGTTCTGACCAGCTGGAACGGACTGATGATTGGCTCACTGGCATACGCCGGCAGACTACTTGACGAGCCGAGTTATGTCGAAGCTGCCAGCGATGCCGCAGACTTCATCCTAGACAACATGGTCCGCGACGACATCCTGTTACGAACCTATCGGAACGGCCACGCGAAGCTTCCCGGTTACCTTGATGACTACGTCTTCTTCACGCAGGGACTGCTTGAACTGCATCTCGCAACAGGTGATTCACGTTGGCTCAATCAAGCCGACCGTTTCGCGACAACGCTCGTCAAAGACTTTGAGGATAACGAAAACGGTGGTTTCTTTTTCACGACCACTGCTCACGAAGACCTGATGGTTCGATCCAGGCATCTTAGTGGAGGCGGTAATATGCCCAATCCCAACGGTGTCGCTGCGCAGGTTCTGATCCAGATCGCGGAGTTGACGGATGACCCGGCTTATCAGAAATCGGCGAAACGACTGCTCGAATCACTGTCTGGATTCATGGCCGATCAACCGCACAGCAGCGAAGATCTGTTGATCGCAACATCACAGTATTTGGCTGACACGAAGACGGAGTCTGTCGGGATAGACAACGCTGCCACTTCGCTGATGGAGGCAGCAAGCGGTGAGCTTAGCCAACGGGTCACCCCCCTCACGTTTCGAGTCAATGGTTCGAGTCCCGGCGTTCAGCCAGGCGATGAAATTACGATCACGGTGGCGATTGACATTGACGAAGGATGGCATTTGTACGCCCTGAATCCGCAGGCAGAATTCTTAATACCCAGTACCGTTACCGTCGCGGCAAATGAGCAATTCACGATCGGAAAAATCAAGACACCGAAGTCGCATTCGCAGATGGATTCGATTCTTAAGCAAACACTCAACACTTATGCCGGCCGGATCGAATTCACGATTCCGGTGACAATCAGCACGCATGCAACAATTGGGAAGACGACTTTACTCATTGAAGCCAGGACGCAGGCATGCGACATGCAGCGGTGCCTGCAGCCGCAAACCACAACCCTCCGCTTTCCGCTGCAAATCAAGTCGAAGGCATCCGATGCAGCGCGTTAGGTTGAACGGATTCGTCAGCGCGAGAACCGCCTCGCCGCTGAAACTGTGCTGGTCCAACGAATCTTGAGTTGCCGCATGCACACTGAATCGAGCACAATCGTCGCGACGAATCGAAGGTGTGCCGCGTGATCTTTGACAATTGGAATGAACAGGCAGGCATGTCAAGGATGGGAGTGGGGCGGCCTCCGACGAAGTCGATCGTGAGCGAGAATACTGCGTCTGGCTGTCCCGCGACGAGCGTCTGGGGCTTCGCACACCGAGAGGGACGCGGCCATCGCGGTCTCGGCTTACAGCGTGGGCGCGGCTTTGAATAGAACACCGCACCTGGCCCAAGCTCATGCCGTCCTCAGAAACGGGAGCCTGACCCGGTTCGTCGGCAGATCGACTAAAATCGGCCTGACAAACATCGATCTCGCCGCTCCTCGGACAACTCGCTTGCACGCGTCGGTCTGGCATCCATGAGGAATCCTCCACCACAGTGGAGTGCCATGAGAGATATGCGGTTGCTTCCATTCACACTGTCGGCGTCGCTGTGCGCCATACCAGACCTCGGGATTCAATCTGAGTCCCTTCCGCTGAGGCTGAGTTGAGGTCAGGCGGTTTGGTCGCAGGTTTTCTCCTGCCACAACGTTCCGTTTTTGAGCGTCGACCACATGACTCGGACCAGGTAGTGAGCCGTGGCCGTCACCGCAGTCTTCTTTCGGGCGGAATCGCCCGTTGTATTCGTTCGAAGTACGTCCGGACCGTCCGTGAGCGACCACCACCCGCGAAGCCAGCGGCCGCAACAGCTCGTAGCACCAGCCGTAACTGCAACTGGCCTCGAAACAGCCTTCGAAGCGCCCCGGCAGTCGCTCGAGGAAGTTCGTCATGAGCGTGCAACGACAACCGCCGGTCAGGGTAAAGCAAGCTCAGTTCGTGTCGTCAGGGCGATAACAGCACAGGAGGCATCGCTTGAGTATCATGCAAGGTTTCGATGTGACCGAAGCAGGTTTATTGGGCTGTTGTCAAAACACGGTCCTTTGCCAGGAGTCTTGGAAAAGGCATGAGTATCACGAACAATATGGCGGGAGGGCCGCGGTGCAGAGTTCGTCCACGAAGCCCGTGAATAACTGATCG
>JBDONA010000327.1:0-4172 GCA_039831575.1 Fuerstiella sp.
CACCAAGAGCGTTTTGCACCACTTCGCCCTTTTTCAGCTCACCCGCACTTTTTCCGCTATTTGTGGAATAGTGTCCAGGCCAGCCTGGCACTATCTGTCCATCGCCTCAGCAAAGATTGCCGGAGTCTGTTTCCTCTTCTCGAAATTGCCGGTTTTTGCTAAACCACCTTCTCTGTTGATGATCCGCAGGGAAGTGTGATGGACTATCTTTTACTTGGCCTGGTGTTCCTGACGTGCCTCAGGTTTCTCGCCATGATCTTTGGCGAACGGTTAAGCCTGTTCGGCTTTTTCGAAGGCAAGTGGCTGACAGCGCCATTCGAACTGGCCGCTCAGTTCTGGGATATGGTCTGCGATGCCGTCGATCGGATCTGGTGCTTCGTGTTTGACCACTTCTGGTGGGTCACGGCCACGGTCTCCGGTGGTGTCGGCGTTGCGCTAATCTCTCTGCTGATGGTGAGCGGTCTGTCGCTGGAAGCAAAAGCCGTGCGCAATGACCAGGCGGCGCGGATGAACGTAGGCAGTGTTCTTGACCATACGCCTGTCCTGAAGCCCGGCCGTATTCTGTTGACGAACGGGAACAACGACGGTTTCGCACAAGCGTCGCAGTTGATCTATCAGAAGTCAGCGGATGACACATTGCCGGTCCCGACGACCTGGCCACCAGTGGTCTCAGATTTTCCCGCGTATCGCTGGCCGGATTCTTCAGGAAGTCGTTTGCAGCTTTCGATGGAACCATTCGTGGAACGCCAGGGTCGACCAGTGCGCTCCAGACGATTAGGGGCCCTGATTCAGCAGGCCGTCATGTCACTGCGTCATGACGATTGGGAAAGATTCCGCAGCTCGCACGCGTCTGTCGGATCAGCAGCGTCTCCTGACGCACTTCGTGAGGACTCAGAATTCGCAGTTGAGGATCTGGAGGCGGCCGTCCGAATTCTTCCGGGTGAGTTCGTTTCCAGCAACGAAGTTCACGTGGAAAAGCGGACCCCACGCCGTTCGTCCAGCAATATTTTTGACATCGAGATTCGGGTCACCAATACTGGCCGGGAAAGACTAAACGGACTAATCGTGCGTGAACTGCTGCCGCAGGCCTGGGTGGCTGTGGACGTTCAGCCGCAGGCCGTTTACCGGGATTCCGTCGTCATGTGGCTGGTCAATCTGGATCCGTTTCAGGAACAGGTGCTGCAGCTGCGAGTCAAGGCGGTGGAACCAGGATCAGATCAGTCCCTCACGGAAGTGTCGGGATCGGCGGCGGTCAGAGCCATCGTTCCTGTGAGCGGAGAATTGCGACAGCGACCAACGCCGAACAACATGCCCGATTATGGACGGCGCCTGCCGATCGTGAAGCGGCCCGAAGTCAAACTGACTGTGGAGAAGCTGCCATCGAACGTGACAGTGGGCGAGTGGGTCGATGTCCGTTTTCGTGTCAGAAACGTAGGTACGGCTCCCGCTGTGGGTGTATCACTTCGTATCGCACTGCCCTATGGTCTTGACCATCGCACACTGGAGGACGACGATGTGAATCGTCTGGTGGAGTCGAATGTTTCGCGGTTGCAGGTGAACGAAAGCAGAGAAATGACGCTGTCAGTGCGGCCCACCGTCAGCGGGCGGCACCTGACCATAGCCCAGCTGGTGCTGCAGGACGAAGAACTCGATCTCCGCGACTTTGAAATCGTCGCACAGGAAGAGTCGACGGACGCCGCGCCGCCGATTGTTCCCGTTCCGGATTTCAATTGAGCGAACGGTCATAGAGTGCGGGCGAAGACGACCAGTGTTCCGGCGACATCAGGCCGCCTCTTCTGCCCTCGTATTTCAGCCTGCCAGGTGAAGCGGGGATATCACTGGTTCTGCCCCCACCCCAACGGCGTTTTGTCAGCAACCCTGGTTTTCGCAAAGATTTGGCGAAACACTCGGCAGCGGCAATTGTTGACGCTGTAGTGCGAAGTGACGACTGGTCCGCACGCTTTGGTTTTCTGGCAGCCCGCTAAGAAGTGAAGACTATGAAAAACGCCAGCATTTTTCCGATACTCTGGATCGCGTTATCGCCGTGGGTCTCAGCGGCGGACGCGCCGTTACCTCCCGAATTGGCTCAACAGGTCGATCGGCTCATTCTTGCCGGCAGTGAGGAAAGCCACATTTCCGTCGTGGACGATGCAGCGTTCCTGAGACGAGTTTCCCTGGATCTTGCCGGGCGACCGCCGACACCAGGAGAAATTACCAGCTTTGGGCTGAATCCGTCGCCATCCCGGCGATCAGACATCGTGCAGCAATTGCTGGGGTCTGAAGACTATGCCTCAAACTGGAGCCGCTACTGGCGTGATGCCATCTTCCTGCGAGCGACCAACGTGCGCGCCGGGCTGGTGCGGCCGGCATTCGAAGAGTGGATGGCTGACAACCTTAGCGAAAACCGGCCATGGGACGCGATCGTGACCGATCTGCTGACGGCGCAGGGGCCGGTCAACGATGATGGTTCGACGGCCCTCATCTTTGCCCACGAAGGTGAATCAGAGGAAATCGCCGCAGAAGCGTCTCGACTGTTCATGGGAATCCAGATTCAGTGTGCCAATTGTCATGACCATCCGTGGGACCGTTGGAAGCGCGAACAGTTTCATGAGCTGGTGGCCTTCTTTCCTCGAGTCGGTGTGCGGCGAGACCGCAGTTCGGACAAAATGACAGATTATGAAGTCGTCTCAGTCGACCGCAGCCGCTCTCGTCGACCCGAGGTGTCTGACTTCCTGCTGAACCGGATTGATCGCAATCGTGACCGTTTTATTTCTGAAGCCGAATCCAAAGGTACGCAACTGCAACGATTGTTCGCGGGACAGGCTAAACAATACGTCGATAAGAATGGCGATGGTCGGCTGTCGGTCGAGGAAATCAAGACGGCTCAACCGCCGACCGCCAATCGTCCCGGTCTGGGTTCCACCGAACATTACATGCCGGACCTGTCCGATCCCGGATCGGAAGGTGCTTTGATTCATCCGTCTTTCTTTGTCGGTGGCCAATCGATTCGAAAGCAACAGGATGACGCTTCACGCCGCTCAGCCGCAGCGAATCTTATGACCAGCCGCAGCAATCCCTGGTTTGCTCGAGCCATCGTCAATCGGATGTGGGCGGAACTGACCGGGACAGCATTTTATCTGCCGATCGATGACATGGGGCCGGACCGCTCAGCCGAACATCAGGACGCGCTGGATGCCCTCTGCAAAGGCTTTGTGGCCAGCAATCACGATCTGCAATGGCTGTTGGAAACAATAACATCGACGCAATTGTATCAGCGGGCGATCAATACCAGTGCCGCAGGGTTTGTTCGGCTTGAACCGACGAAGTTGCGGTCTGATCAGTTCTACGATGCGTTGTGTCGTACCCTGAACGTGACATCGTTGCCGCTTAGATTTACGGCTGGCCGCCGTGGCCCGTACAGTCGAGGCAACGACCAGGGACGACAACAGTTTGCCGCGACGTTTGGCTTCGATCCCTCGACGCCCAGAGACGAACTCACGGGCAGCATTCCTCAGGCATTGTTCCTCATGAATTCGCCGGAGCTGCACAACTTCATCAAGGCCGATTCGGCCAACAGTACAATTGCCCGAATTTCACGCCGTGTGCTCACGGATGAAGACGTTGTCAGCGAACTGTACCTCACAACGGTTGGTCGTGAACCAACCGCTAAGGAAGTGAAGCTGTGCATCGAGCATATAGAGCAATCGCCCAGCCGAAAGGAAGGCTT
The DNA here is from genome assembly GCA_039831575.1 of Fuerstiella sp. Taxonomy (GTDB): domain Bacteria; phylum Planctomycetota; class Planctomycetia; order Planctomycetales; family Planctomycetaceae; genus Fuerstiella. The sequence continues at coordinate 3,728 of JBDONA010000327.1, forward strand.
CGAAGACGTGCTGTGGTCATTGCTGAACAGCAGCGAATTTCAGAGCAAGAGCTGACGCCTGGTCAATGAGCTGTGCCGCGTCGTTTTAGTGTATCAACAAGGACTGCCAGAAGAACGACTGCACCCAGCACAATCTGCTGCTCCGGTGCACCGACCTTCATCAGATTCATGCCGTTCTTGATGACCGCAATGATGAACGCACCGATGAGTGTACCGAAAATTCGGCCTTCGCCACCCATCAAAGATGTGCCGCCCACGACAACGGCGGCGATAACATCCAGTTCGAACATCAGGCCGAGTTTCGGGTCGCCCGATCCCAGTTTGGACGATTGCACGATTCCGCCCAGACCGGCCAGTGCTCCGCACAGCGTGTAAACCACAATGGTCACACGTTTTACAGGCACGCCGGACAATCGAGCCGCTTCGGCGTTTCCGCCCACGGCGT